>NZ_SCKY01000001.1:0-391913 GCF_004100315.1 Hydrotalea sp. AMD
GGCCGGAATATTTTTTTCAATCAACCCACAGATCAAGTCCCATTGTTCGTTTGTGATATCCATAAATGTCGTTTCTCTTATAAACGGCAAATTCATTCAATTTATTACAAAAAACATACTTTTGAGACATGCTCTAGTAATATTAATCCAACCAATGCTTATTCTTTGTATTCTTCTGCAGCCGGTATTTCTTATTATCCAATTACAGGAGCTGCTAACTCTTCCACATTGGGTTTTTATAATAGCCAATTAGGTAATGTGAATACTACATGGGAAAAAGACATTATTACAAATGTTGGTTTAGATGCGACAATTTTGAAAAATAAATTAGACTTCTCAATTGAGTGGTATAAAAAAGCCATTAGCGGATTATTATTTCCAAGTGTATCTGCTATTGGTAATTATCAGGGTGGAGCCCGTCAGCCTTTTGTAAATTTAGGCGATGTTAAAAATACCGGAGTTGATTTCTCGGCAACATATCATGGTACTGTTGGTAGAGATTTTAAAATAGATATTGGTGGAAATATTTCTGCTTACAGAAATGAAGTAGTGAGTTTACCTCCCGGTGTAAAATATGTAGATGAATATAGTGCCGGTTCAAGCCGTATAGGAGCATTCTCCAGATTACAACCCGGCCATCCGGTAGGTGCATTTTATGGTTATCAGGTATTAGGTTTATTTAAAGATGCCAATGATGTTGCCAAATCAGCCACACAGGATGGAGCAGCTCCAGGCAGATTTAAATACTTAGATGCCAATGGTGATGGTAAAATTACTCCTGACGATCGAGTGTTTTTTGGTAACCCCAATCCGAAATTTACCTATGGGTTCACCATCAATGCAACATATAAGAACTTTGATTTGTCTATGTTCTTTTATGGTTCAGCAGGAAATGATGTAATTAATTATGTGAAATACTGGACAGATTTCTATCAGGTATTTAAAGGAAATGTAAGTAAGGGTTTGTTGCAAAATTCGTGGTCACCTACCAATTTGAATGCTAAAATTCCAAGAATTGAACAATCTGCTAACTTTAGTAATACTACCGTGTTTAATTCTTTCTATATGGAAAAAGGATCTTATTTGAGGTGTAAAAATTTAATGATTGGTTATACAGTTCCATCTACAAAATTGGAGAAAATGGGTATTCAGAAATTACATTTTTATGTTCAGGCAGCTAACTTATTTACCATTACCAAATATACCGGGTTAGATCCTGAATTACAGGGATCTGATTTGAATAACAATAGTAATTTCGGAATTGATTTTGGTAACTATCCTGCCAATCAGAAAAATTTCAACATTGGAGTAAATGTATCATTCTAAAATGACCATTCAATCTATTAAAAATTAATTTAAAACATTATAATATGAAGAAGATACATTATAAATATTTAATACCGTCTGTTTTAGCGCTGACAGTAGTATTATTTGCCTGTAAACAAAGTTTTTTAAATAAGCCACCTGTTGGTACTCTAAATCAAAATATTCTTGCTAATCAATCCGGAGTTCAGGGTTTGTTAATTGGAGCATATGCCTTGTTAGATGGTGAGGGTGGCAATAATACAGGATGGGGCTCAGCAGCCAGTAACTGGGTATATGGCAGTGTATGTTCTGATGATGCTTATAAAGGATCAGATCCTTCGGATCAAGGTGATATTCTCTCACTAGAAACTTTCACCGGCACTTCAACAAACGGTTATGTTGCCAATAAATGGGCTGCTTGTTATGATGGTATTCAAAGAGCCAATGAGGTTTTAAGAGTACTTAAAATTGCTAAAGGTATCTCTGCTGCAGATGCAACTGAATTCACTTCTGAAGCTCGTTTTTTAAGAGGTCACTATCATTTTGAATTAAAAAAGGTTTTTGGAAATATTCCTTTTATTGATGAAACAGTTACGGATACAACGTCACGCAATACTGTTAATAATGTTGATGCTTCCGGTAATTATATTAATGTTTGGCCAAAAATTGAAGCCGATTTTCAGTATGCAATGCAGAATTTACCTGCTGTACAACCTCAAATTGGCCGTGCCAATAAATATGCTGCTGAAGCTTTTCTAGCCAAAGTGTATATGTTTGAAGGTAAATATGCGCAAGCAAAACCATTGTTTGATGATTTAATCAGCAATGGGGTTACCTCAAGCGGTACTAAATACGCTTTGGTAAAATATTACAGCAATTTTAATCCTGCTACCAGAAACAGTGCAGAATCAGTATTTGCTGTGCAAATGGCTGTAAATGATGGCTCCGGTACCAGCGCAGGTTCTCCTAATGGTAATTATGGAGATATTTTGAACTTCCCTTATGGCGGTGGTCCTGGTGCTTGTTGCGGATTTTTTAATCCTTCTCAAAGTTTGGCTAATGCCTATAAAACAGATCCGGTAACTGGTTTGCCTTTATTGAACACTTATTTTAATGCCCCTAATGTTAGTGATTCCACCAATTTATACACTGGTACGCTTGATCCCAGAATTGATTGGGTAATGGGCCGTCCAAGTATTCCTTACTTAGATTGGGGTCCACATCCAGGTGCTGCATGGATTAGAAACGTTTCTGCAGATGGTGTTTTTAGCCCTAAAAAGAATATATATGCACAAAGTCAAAAGGGAATTTATTCAAGTACTGAAAATTATTGGGGTGCTACTGAATTAGTTGCCAATAATGTAAACCTGATACGTTTTTCTGATGTACTATTATTAGCTGCTGAATGTGAAACACAATTAGGGAATTTACCAACAGCATTAATATATGTAAACAGGGTACGTGCCCGTGCTGCTGATCCTACCGGATGGGTGTATAAAAATGCCAGTTACGATGCAACCAGTTCTACATATTCTCCACAAACTACTCCGGCCGATAACTATAAAATAGGACTTTATGTAGCATTTCCTGATCAGGCAACAGCCTTAAAAGCCATTCAAATGGAACGTTATTTGGAACTGGCTATGGAAGGCCACCGTTTTTTTGATTTGGTGCGTTGGGGAATTGCTAAAACTGTTTTAAATAATTATTTTGCTACTGACAGAATTGCAAAAGCAACACTTTTACCGGTGGGTGCTCAGTTTGTAAGTGGTAAATCAGAATTATTCCCCATTCCGCAAACACAAATTGATATCTTAAATGCCGATGGTAAAACACATTTAAAACAAAATCCAGGCTATTAGTATCTTTTTTGATAATGGATGTAGCTTCATTTTCAACAACCTATTGCCAAATCAAGTGAAATGGCAATAGGTTTTTTTATTTCATTTTAATTGTACAATTGATGCCAATTTAATTTTAAAGAGTAAATTACTGCTTGTTTCTTCATGTATCACAAACCCTTAACACTCATGAATTTCAGTCGCTGTATTGCTGTTTCTTTGTTTGCTTTTGTAATGTTTTCCTGTAAAAAAAATAATACCCTTTTTCAGAAAATAGCTGCCAATCAATCCGGAATTGATTTTGAAAATACGATTATAGAAAATGATTCAATCAACTCGGTAGATATTGAAAATGTATACAACGGTGGTGGCGTTGGGGTAGGCGATTTTAATAATGATGGATTACCGGATTTGTATTTCACCGGTAATTTGGTATCGAATAAATTATACCTGAATACAGGCAATTTTAAGTTTAAAGATATTACTGAGGAGGCTGGTGTATCAGGTAATGGAAGATGGAGCAGGGGCGTAGCAGTTATAGACATAAATAATGATGGTTGGTTAGATATTTATGTTTGTGCCACATTATCGAAAGATCCGGAAAAAAGAAGAAACTTATTGTACATTAATCAGGGGTTAGACAAAAATGGGATTCCACATTTTAAGGAAATGGCCAAAGAATATGGATTGGATGATACCGCCCATTCCACGCAGGCAGCTTTTTTTGATTATGATAATGATGGCGATTTGGATGTATATATTGTGAATAATGAAATTAATAAAGATAAATTTCCGGATGGTTTTCATACTATTTTAAAAAATGGCGAAAACCCAAGTACCGGGCAATTGTTTAGAAATGATTGGAATGACAGTTTGCACCATCCTGTTTTTACGGATGTTTCTAAACAGGCAGGTATACAAACAGAAGGCTACGGGCATTCCGTTGCTATTGCAGATTTTAATAATGATGGGTGGAAAGATATTTATGTTACCAACGATTTTGTTACGAATGATTTACTTTGGATAAATAACCATGATGGTACATTTACGGAACAACTTTCACACTACTTTAAACACACATCTGCTAATGCCATGGGTTGTGATGTGGCAGATATGAATAATGATGGTTTGCCAGATGTGGTTACACTCGATATGAACCCGGAAGATAACTATCGGAAAAAAATGATGATGAATGCCAATAATTATCAACGTTACCAAAACAGCGATAAATATGGGTATAATTATCAGTATGTACGCAATGTTTTGCAACTAAACCAAGGCCCTCGTATTACCAATAATGATTCAATTGGTGACCCTATTTTCAGTGATGTGGCCTACTATGCTGGTATGGCCGAAACCGATTGGAGCTGGACTCCCTTATTAGCCGATTTTGATAATGATGGAAAACGTGATATCATCATTACCAACGGATTTCCAAAAGATGTTACCGATCATGATTTTATGGCTTACAGAAGTGAGGCTTATTTTTTGGCCAGTAAAAAAGAATTGTTGGCACAAATACCGGTAGTTAAACTGCACAATTATGCCTTTAAAAATGATGGAGACGTTAAATTTTCTAATGCAACCAATAGCTGGGGATTGCAAATACCAACTTTTTCAAATGGTGCCGTATATGTTGATTTAGATAATGATGGCGACTTGGATTTAGTGATAAATAATATTAACGATAAGGCATTGGTGTACAAAAACACTGCTCGGGATAAAGACAGCTTGAACTCGAATTATATTGATATTATTTTTCATGGTGATAAAAATAATGTAAATGGAATTGGTGCCACTGCAGCAATTTATTATAATAACGGACAACAGCAGATATGGGAAAATACACCTTATCGGGGATATCTTTCCTCCGTACAAACCAAAGCGCATTTTGGTTTAGGTAATATAAAAGCAATTGATTCTTTAAAAATTATATGGCCTAATCATCAACAGCAAATAATTACCTACCTGAAGGCAAACCAATCAATTAATGTACAACAATCAAATGCTACTATACCCGTAAATTATACAAACCTAATTATTGCAACAAATGCATTATTTAAAAACATTACAGATTCACTGCAAATAAAATATGTACATCAGGAGCATGATTTTATTGACTTTAATATACAAAAACTATTGCCACATAAATTATCGGAATATGGCCCTGCAATGGCTGTGGGGGATATAGATGGGAATGGGTTAGAAGATATAATATTGGGCGGTGCCTATAAATACAGTGAAACAATATTATTACAACAACCTAATGGAAAATTTATACAGAAAAACCTTTTAAATGCAACCGATGCGGAGGCCAAAATAACTGAAGATATGGGCTTGTTATTGTTTGATGCAGACAGAGATGGTGATTTGGATTTGTATATCACCAGCGGCGGATATGAAAATGAACCAAACACAAAAGCCTATCAGGATAGATTTTATCTGAATGATGGTAATGGCAACTTTACATTAGATACACTGGCATTACCACAAAATTTAACAAGCAAATCCTGTGTTCGTGCATTTGATTACAATGGAGATGGGAAGCTTGACTTATTGGTTTCAGGCAGGGTTGATCCCTGGCATTATCCTAAACCAGTAAGTAGTTTTATTTTAAGAAATGATAGTAAAAACGGACAGGTAAAATTTACAGATGTAACCGAAACAGTGGCTAAAGATTTAACCAATATTGGGATGATTAGTGATGCAGTGATTACAGATTTTAATAATGATGGCCAACCCGATATGATTTTAGCAGGAGAGTGGATGCCCATTATTTTTTTACAAAATGAACATGGAATTTTTAAAAATGTAACTGCCGGTACGGGTGTTCAAAATAATTTAGGATGGTGGAACAGTATAGTACCCGGCGATTTTGACAATGACGGCGATATGGATTACATTGTAAGTAACCTGGGTCTAAATACATTTTATAAAGCATCCCATCAATCTCCCATGCATATCACTGCCGGCGATTTTGATAAGAATGGCAGTTATGATGCATTCACCTCTTTGTACTTGCCCGACAGTATTGGTAAAATGTTGGAATACCCTGCATTAACAAGAGATGATGCCATCAAGCAAATGATTGTGATGCGGATGCGTTTTAAAACATACAAATCATTCGCCATTGCAACCATGGATCAGATATTAACTCCCGATGAGCGCAAAAATGCATTGCGTTTAACGGCCAATGACATGCGTTCTGTATTGTTGAAGAATGACGGGAAAGGACATTTTACAATTATTCCCTTACCAATGCAGGCTCAATTGTCGATGTTGAATGGAATGGTGGCAGATGATTTTGATGGAGATGGAAACTTAGATGTATTGATGAATACCAATGATTTTGGTACAGAAGTAGGTACCGGACGTTATGATGCACTCAACGGTGTATTCTTGAAAGGCGACGGGAAAGGCAATTTTACTGCTTATACCATATTGCAAAGTGGAATTTTTGTTCCTGGTAACGGTAAGGCATTGGTGAAATTGATGGGTGTTAACAAAAAATACATGATTGCTGCTTCTCAAAACAGGGGTGCACTGCAGTTATATGCATTAAACAAACCAGTACAAAATATACCTTTATTCAAAGAGGACATGTATGCCATTATTAACTACAAAAATGGTAACCGGCAAAAAGTAGAATGTAATTATGGAGCCTCATTTTTATCGCAATCGGGGCGTTTTATTTCAGTAGGGCCAATGGTTCAGTCTGTTGATATTTATCAGCAGGATGGCAAACACCGTACCGAAAAAGTAAATTAAATTTATTTAATAATTTCGTTTTAAATATTGGCTGAATGAATAAAGTAAAAAGGAATGGAAGTATGTTATTTGCGGCTTTTCTAATACTGCTATTGGGTTCTTGTAATAACCAATCCAATAAAAACCCGTATGAAAATCATTTAGGTATTCGTCCTGCTACTATTGCACAATTAGATACAACCAATTATACTACTATTCAATGGCAAGATACTATTACCCATTTAGGTCATCTTTTTTATGGTGATACTATTTTAATCAATTATTCCTTTAAAAATACGGGAAATGGTCCTCTTTACTTAACAGAAGTAAGGCCTGGATGTGGTTGCACGGTTGCCGATTATCCTAGAAATGCAATTTTACCAGGTAATTCCGGAATATTACAGGCTAAATACACCACCGAAGGATTTCCTGGACCTGTTAAAAAATATATCACTGTAAAATCAAACACATCTAATGGAATCTTTCATCAATTACAATTTGATGCAACTTTAAGCAAAGACAGTTTGCCTCATAAAAACAAAATTTATATAAAATAAATAATATATTATGCAAAAAAATTTTTTATTTGCTTCTATTTTTTTTGCTTTGCTACTGGCATGTAATACCATTAAAAATCCCAGTCCGGCTGAAGTGCAACAGCATTTAATCACTGCCATGCAGGATTATTTGCAAAAAACACAACAACGTGATAGTGATAAAGTATTATTTATCGTGAACAGTGTTGCTTATTATGAAGATGCAAAATACTATATCTGCGATTTTAAAGTACACATGCAAAACAATCCAAATATTTTAATTCCCAATATTCCTAAAATAGATACCGTTGGTACCATGCACTGCCGTGTTAGTAAAGACTTTCAAACCGTTACCAGGGTATATTAATTCTTTTGCATTGCTGTCAGATTAGTATATTTAGCCCCATTTATAGGATTGTTTATGATTGAATGGGTGTTTTGGTTTTCTTTTGCAGTAATGCTGTATACTTATGTTTTGTATCCGGTTATATTGTTTCTGTTTGTACAGATGAAACAAAATATTCAAACCGAAAGCAATACGATTATTGGTACAAATCATATTCCGAATGTTACTGTCATCATTTCTGCATACAATGAAGCAGATTGTATCAATGCAAAAATTCAAAATTCAATTGCTTTAAATTATCCTGCCGATAAAATTTCCTGGATAGTGGTGACCGATGGCTCAACCGATGGCACCAACAAAATAGTTGCCACATATTCTCAGATAAGTTTATTGCATCATGCAGAAAGGCTGGGTAAGTTACATGCTATGAACAGGGCTGTAAACGAAAGTACAGCTGATATTTTAGTATTTACAGATGCCAATTCTATTTTGAATTCGGATTGCCTGCATTATATGATTCCACATTTTAGTAATGCCAGAACAGGAGCCGTGTCAGGTGAAAAAAAAATATTGATTCCTACCGATGCCGATGCAATGATTGGTGAAGGTATTTACTGGAAGTATGAATCCTTCATAAAAAAAATGGAATCGCAATTTAAAACGGTGATTGGTATGCCGGGCGAATTGTTTGCTATTAGAAAATCGTTATATCCATTATTGCCACCCAATACCATTACGGAAGATTTTTCAATTGCCATGCAGGTAATTGCATCAGGTTATATTATTCGTTATGAGCCCAATGCAATTGCTGCAGAAAACCCATCCATTCATATTGCTGCTGAATTTAATAGAAAAAAAAGAATAGCAGCCGGAAGTATACAAACTTTACTACAAACTTTGCATTTGTGTAGCCCATTTAAGTACCCTTCCATTGCGTTTCAGTACATCAGTCACAAAGTTTTTCGATGGTTATTAATACCATTGTTATTGCCTGTATTATTTATTACTTCAATTTTTCTCTGGTATCATACACATGCCACTATTTTTTGGTTAAGCAGTGTTACGCAAATTTTATTTTATAGTTTAGCATTGATTGGCTGGGTGGCAGAACTATTGCGTATGAGTATTAAATGGTTGTATATTCCATTTTATTATTGTTTTATGAACCTTTCTATGTTAGCAGGAATTGCACTCTTTCTTAGTGGTAAACATACTGTACTATGGGAGAAAGTGGAACGGAAATAAATGCTTGTTTTATTAAACAGGTTGGTAGTTTATTCAGGCTGCTTCATTTTTTTCTTCTTTTATGAATATAAGTTCTTTGTTAATTTAACGAAATGCTTGCATATTTCATTACGGTTTTCTATTTTGTTCTAAAATGTACACTGTATGAATATTGTTAACAGGGTTAAAGGTATCATCACCAATCCCAAACAAGAATGGGCAATCATTGCCGATGAAACACAAACTATGCCGGGTGTTATTAGTGCCTATGTAGTGCCCTTGGCTATTATTGGTGCTTTGGCCGCATTTATTGGCTATGGTTTTGTGGGTAGAACAGCAATGTTATTACATATGGCAGGAATGGGCTGGGGCATTAATATGGCGGTTGTTCATTTCATAGCGGTTATTATTACTGTTATTTTATCAACCTACATTGTAGATATGCTGGCCACAAGTTTTGGCTCAGAGAAAAATTTAAATAAATCGGCTCAGTTAGTGGTTTATTCCTACACACCATCTTTAATTGGCGCATTTTTAACCATTATTCCTGCTTTATCTATTATTGGAAGTTTGTTTGGCTTGTACGGTATTTATTTGTGGTACTTGGGTTTGGGCCCCATTAAAAATACTCCGGAGGATAAAAAAGCAGGTTACCTGATTGTATCTATTATTGTATTAATGGTAGTGTTTTTTGTTATAAGCGCTATCCTTTCATCCATCATTATAGCCATTTTTGGAATGGGAATGTATGGTGGTATGGGTGGTTTGAGGAATATAGGATAATTGAATTTCTTGATAAGAAAAAAAGCGAAACATGACGTTTCGCTTTTTTAGTGGGAGTTGACGGGGTCGAACCGCCGACCCTCTGCTTGTAAGGCAGATGCTCTAAACCAACTGAGCTAAACTCCCTTCCCTTTCGTTGTTTGGGAGTGCAAAAATAGGGTGTGATTCATAACTACCAAAAATTTTTTTTAATTAAGTTGCAAAGTAGGCAATCTATATTGTGTACTATCATACATAAAAAGGGTTTCTATACTATACTGCCAGTATTTGTATAAAGGCATTTTATCCATAAACTTTGCGGCCTGCTCTTTGTTTTCAGCGTTCATGGTAATCCATACGGTTTGTGTTTCCATGCTTACTGCATAGGTTTCTATGATGCCTTTATTCATTAAAAAATCAATATACGTTCTGTGTGCCGGTAGTAATACCATAAAATCATCATCCATGGTAAAATGCACAATTATCTGATATTTGTTCATACACATTTTTTTATAATTTCTACAACCTCTGTTTCTTTTCTGTTATATAGTAATTACAACAATTTTTGTGCATTTATTGTTTTCATGGCATTTTGTCAACCGTTTTATTTTCAACTCTGGCAGAACAACTATATTGCACATTAAATTAACTGATATTATAACAGTTCAAGTAAATTAAAATATTATTTTCAACTATTTTTTTTAATGTATGAAAACAATTGGCTTACTCATCGTTTCTAATGTATTTATGACTTTTGCCTGGTATTGGCACTTAAAAGCAACCGGAATACCCTTATGGAAAGCGATTGTTATTAGCTGGTCGATTGCTTTTTTTGAGTATTGCTTAACCGTGCCCGCAAACCGAATGGGTTTTTTAGAGGGATGGAATGGGTTTCAGTTGAAAATTGTTCAGGAAGTAATTACATTGATTATTTTTTCATTTTTTGCCGTTTTGTATTTGAAAGAACCATTGCGTTGGAATTACTTGGTTAGTTTCTGCTTAGTAATGGGGGCAGTTTATTTTGCTTTTAAAAAATAATCCGAGTTCAATAACCAAATACTCTTTGATAAATATTCACTATAAAATTAGTTGGGCTATTCTGCCTTTATTCCCCGCCAAAAAAACTTTTTTATTCTCTGTTACACAAATAGTGTGAAATGAAGCTTTGCTGATGGGTAGCCAGTGTAACCCATCGTCATGACTAATATCGACACCCGATGTGCCACAACATATCCATATTTTATCGCTTACATGTTTTACACAGGAGCGATAACCATTTGGTAATTGAATGGGGTTATCTATTCGAATGGTTTTATTGATTTTAACAATAGCAGCATTGCCTTTTGCAATTTTATCCTGCATAAAATCACCTCCTACTACAATGCAAGTGGTATCATAACAATCAATTGAATTAGCCCCTTGTGAAAAAGTGCCTTGAAGCATGGGTAAGGGATACGCTGAAATATTATTGATATATAGTTTGGATGCGGTTCCGCCACTTATCATCCATCTTTCGTTAGTGTTTGTCCAAATGAAAATATTGCTGTTACTGGATGCAAAGAATGCTTCTCCATTCTCAAAAACAGGTAATCCTTTTGTTAGTGTATCCCATGTATTGCCTCTATTTATTGTAGTGGCCATGAAAGGATGTTGCCCTGAAACCGGATCACCAATCACCCAACCTTTTTCACTGTTTATAAAAAATAAAGCATCTAAAAACATTCCTTTGGTACAGTTTGTAAAAATTGTATTCCAGTGTAAACCACCATCGGTAGTTTTTAACAATAAGGCCGGTTCACCAACTGCCATAATAATGGCTTCATTTTCATCAAATGCCTGTATGGCTCTAAAATCTCTTGTTGCAAAATCATTCACAGTTAACCAATGCCAATGTTGGCCTCCATCTGTACTTTTGGCTACCTGTCCATTACTACCAGCAGCCCAAATAATGCGATTACCAACTGCACTTAAAGTTCTAATGGAAGTTGTTACACTGCTATCCGTTAGTATAACAAGATGCTGACCAAATAGTATTTGTGAGGTAAAGAGCATACAAGTGATAAAAAACAGTTTCCATGAAGCCATTTTATTACAATTTTGCATTTTGAAAATAATCTAAAATGCTGAATATATGATTCCGTATTGGATGAGCAGAACAAATTTATTATTACATGAAAATGCCATTGAAACATTACAATTCAAAAAAATACTCTTAGTGGGTTTAGGTGGTGTAGGTGGTATTTGTGCTGAAATGTTGGTTAGGGCTGGAATTGGTCATCTTACCATTGTAGATAATGATAAGGTAGATGCCAGTAATATTAATCGCCAGTTGATTGCACTGCACTCCACTGTTGGCGCACCAAAAACCGAGATGTGGTTGCAACGTTTACAAGATATTAATCCGGCTTTGCAAGCAGAAATTGTACAGGTGTTTGCAGATAAACAATGGATTCAGGAATATATTGTGCCGGGAAAATTTGATTATGTAATTGATTGTATTGATACTCTAACGCCTAAAGTGTTTTTATTGCAGCATTGCCATCAGCATCAAATTCCAATTGTAAGTTCAATGGGGGCCGGTGGAAAAATAAATCCCTCAGCCGTAACTATTTGCGATATTGCTGAAACTTATGAGTGCGATTTGGCTAAATATGTTCGCAAAAAATTGCGCCGTGCAAAAATTTACTCGGGTATTAAAGTGGTGTTTAGTCCCGAACCCGTTTTGCATGGAAGTATGCAGGTTACCGAAAATGCAAAGCCTAAAAAATCAATTATTGGCACTATTAGTTATATGCCGGCTATTTTTGGTTGTATGTTATCCAGTATTGTTATTAGAGATATATTGGGTGTTTCAACTGATTAGTAAAGGAGATGAGGCGACATGGTTTGCTGCCAGCTTTCGCTAATATTAAGTAAAGCGTGTAAGTGTTGCAAATAGCTTTCCATATCGCTCTCAAATAAATTTTCTGATGAAGGGATGCCCAATAATTTATCTAAATGATTTACCCCGGTTGGGTTTACATGGGTTACATAACCTTGCCAGGCAAAATGGTTTGGGTGCAAATCATGTATCAGTTTTATTAATATCAACCCCGTATAAACTGGCCTGAATTTTTCCTGATGGTGAATTTTTAGAACAATGCCATTGCAGGTTTGGCCCATATATTTGCCGGTCTCGGGTATAAAACAGGTGGTTGCTGCGCTTACATTGTCAAATAACAGTTGGTTAATGGTAGAAGCTACAAGTGCAGCATTCATCCATGGTGCGCCGGCTGCATAAAATGAATAAGGTGTTCCTCTTCCTTCAGAAATATTGGTTGCTTCTAAAAATGCAGTGCCGGTATAGCATAAAGCAGCTTCAAAGCAACGAATGGCGGGCGATGTGGGTACAAATGCTGTTTCCCAATCGGGCTGAAAGCTGTTTCTATCATAATATTTACAGGGAACAATGGTAAGTGGCGCATTCAATTGCAGCACTTTGTTAAAATATTGTGCCAGTTCACCCAATGTACAACTATGACGAACTGGCATAGCCCATCTGCCGATAAATGAAGCGCAGGCTGTTTGTAACATAGGCCCTTCAGCCAGATCAAACCTGCCAGAAACAGGATTGGGCCTGTCTGCAATGATCAGAGGTTTTTGAGAATCACCTGCCGCTTCCAATACATAGGAAAGTGTCCACAAATAAGTATAAAATCTGGCGCCTACATCAGGAATATCAAACAACAACAGGTCAATGTCTTCTAAATCGGCTGCATCTGGTTTCAGCTTTGCACCATATAAACTAATGATTGGCAAACCTGTTAGTGCATCTTTTCCATTATCTATCAAAACCCCATCGGCTCCTTTTACATCTAAACCATGTTCCGGAGAAAAAAGTTTAACAATATTAAATTGTTTTTGAAGCAAGGCTTTTCGCGATGGGATACCTTCCTTTGTTTGAGCTGCATGATTGGTAACAAAACCAATCCGCTTGTGCTTCCATGCCGGAATTGCTCGAACCAATACATCAATTCCTGATTCAGTGGCCATTATTTAAACAAGCTGGTTTTAAATAAAATCCAATGCCACTTTTAAATGTTCTACAACATTAAATATAATGGGGCATCGGTCGTAATGCATAAATGTAGTAAAAGTTCGGTCATTAAAACCCGGAACATGTAAGCCTGGAAATTCTCTGCATCCCTGAAATCGATGTTCGTATATGCTGCATTGCGTTGTTTTCAGAAAAGGGCAGGGGATGCTGTTCATTAATAAGGTAGCCGAACTGCCTTTTTCAATATATTGTGCATCAAAATCGTTGCGTTGCAACTTTAAATGTGCTGCAACATGACTGGCTTCTTCTTCAGAAACATTGATCATTAAACTTTTGCAACAATTGCCGCAGGCCTTGCAATCAATTTTGGGGCTAATTTCATTGTTCAGCTGCTGTACTTTATCGTCTACCAATTGTGGGGTTTGTGCTTTTAAAAAAGCCATGAAACGCCGATTGTTTCCTTCATTTTCATGGGTAAAAGAAACAATTTGAGATAGGCTGGTTTCAATATGAAGTGGCTGACTGATGCGGCAAACATAAACAAATAATTTTGGCTGAAAACCGGTGTTTCAACTATATTTTATCCACAAAAAACTAAAATGTAGAAAAACAAACTTTTATAAGTGCCGCACAGGCTTAGATTTGCGGTTGGTAGGAAGGAACACCACGTTCAATAATTTGTGTTGATATCTTCTGATGCACCAGCTCAATTTTCACCTTTGGGCAATGGATTGGGCTATTGTGCTAATTTTAGACATTAAAAATTGTGCATTATGGCAGTTGAACAAGCAGGAAAATATACAGAAGATGATATTAAAAGTTTAGACTGGAAAGAGCATATTCGCCTCCGGCCAGGTATGTATATCGGTAAATTAAGTGATGGTTCTGCACCTGATGATGGTATTTATGTTTTAATTAAGGAAGTTGTAGATAACTGTATTGATGAACATACCATGGGTTTTGGTAAAAATGTCAATATTAATATTGATGGGAAAACGGTGCATGTTCGCGACTTTGGCAGGGGTATACCATTGGGAAAATTGGTGGATGTAGTCAGTAAAATTAATACTGGCGCTAAATACGATAGTAAAGCTTTCCAAAAAAGTGTAGGATTGAATGGCGTGGGTACCAAGGCTGTAAATGCACTAAGTAGTTATTTTAGCGTTACGGCTTTTCGCGATGGAAAAATGAAAACAGCCGAATTTGAAAGGGGGAAATTAATAAAAGAAACCAAAGAAGAAAAAACATCCGAACCCAATGGTACGCTGGTAAGCTTTATTCCGGATGAGCAAATTTTTAAAAATTATCATTTCCGATTCGATTTTATTGAAAATCAGATCTTGAATTACTGCTATTTAAATGCAGGACTTGTAATCAATTTTAATAATAAAAAATTTGTAAGTAAAAACGGATTACTCGATTTATTAGAACATAAAACCAATTCTGATGAATTACGGTACCCCATTATACATTTAAAAGGAGAAGATATTGAAGTAGCCATTTCGCATAATAACGATTATGGAGAAGATTTGTATTCTTTTGTAAATGGTCAGTTTACCACACAGGGTGGTACACACCAGCAAGGTTTCAGGGAAGCATTTGTAAAAGTAATCAGAGATTTTTTCAAGAAAGATTATGAGGCTTCCGATATCAGAACCAGTATTGTTGCTGCCATTTCTATTCGTGTGCAGGAACCCGTGTTTGAAAGCCAAACCAAAACAAAATTAGGCTCTCAACACATGTTTGAAGGTGGCCCTTCCGTTAAAAAATTCATCGAAGAGTTTTTAGGTAAAGAATTAGATAATTATCTGCATCGAAATCCTGCCATTGCAGATGCGCTTAAAAAAAGAATTGAGCAAAGCGAAAGGGAAAGAAAAGAATTAGCAGGCATTAAAAAAATTGCCAATGAGCGGGCAAAAAAAGCCAACCTGCACAATAAAAAATTACGCGATTGCCGTATCCATTTTAATGATGAACCGCCCACTAAAAACAGACAGGAGTATATTGAATTAATGAATCAGTCTACCATTTTCATTACAGAAGGTGATAGCGCCAGTGGTTCCATTACAAAATCACGAAAAGTAGATTCACAGGCTGTATTCAGTTTGCGGGGTAAACCTTTAAACAGCTACGGACTTACCAAAAAAATTGTGTATGAAAATGAGGAGTTTAATTTATTGCAACATGCGCTTAATATTGAAGAAGGAATGGAGGGGCTGCGTTACAAAAACATTGTAATTGCAACAGATGCAGATGTAGATGGGATGCACATTCGGTTATTATTAATGACCTTTTTTCTGCAATTTTTTCCGGAACTGGTAAAGCAAAACCATGTATTTATTTTAGAAACGCCTTTATTCAGAGTGCGTAACAAACAGGAAACCATATATTGTTACGACGAAACTGAAAAGCAGGCTGCTATTGCAAAACTGGGTAATAAGCCTGAAATAACCCGTTTTAAAGGGCTAGGTGAAATTTCGCCGGAAGAGTTTGGACGATTTATTGGAGATGATATTCGCCTGCAACCTGTTTTATTGGAACAAGGCGATCATATACAACAACTATTAGAGTATTATATGGGCAAAAACACACCACAAAGACAGGAATTTATTATTGATAATTTAAGAGTAGAATTAGATTTGGTAGAAGCCGTTTAAAAAATAATGACTAAGTAAAACTATAGAAGCATGATGCATGTTGTTTTTAACACTGCCGATGTTGAGGTTTTAAAAAAAGCAATGGAATTAGATGAAACCTTGCAAGGCGATATAATTGAAATTAAAGACGATTTTTCTGTAGGCCCCGTTACAGATATTTATGAAACCTATGGCTATCAGCTACGGAGAGACTGGTGGAAGAAAGTACTGGAATATTCACCTTATGCCCATCAATTAGATATTGTTGATGATAAATTAACGGTATACAATTTGTGTAATCAATTAAATGAAGATAAAACACTGCATATTTGGATTTGGATGGGCCAAAACGCGCATGATGTGTGCGGCTATTATTGGTTAATGTCTCAATTAAGTGCATTTCAGGGGCAAGTGTTTGTTTTATACATGAATAATCTGCCATTCATCAACGAAAAAGGGGGTATATTTTATCCTGCTTATTTACATGAAATACAGCCAAAAGAATTTTTAAAAGCAAAAAAATTAGCCCGTCCCATTACACTCAGCGAATTTGAAGTAGACCCTGATGAATGGAAAAAAACCGGTAGTGAAAATGGTCTTGTACGAATTTTAGAAGGTGGTAAAAAAATTGTGAGCAAAGAAGTGAGTTATTATGATAAGGACATTTTGTCGGTTGTTGGTGTTGAGCCGCAGAAACTGCTGAAATTATTGCAACAGTTTTATTCAAAATCTAAATTAAAAATTGCCGATACATTTTTTGTATGGCGTTTACGAGAGCTGATGAAAGAACAAAAACTTGCTGCAAAAGGCAATTGGGAAAAGTGCTGGAAAGATATTGAAGTGATGCAGATGCAAACAGTGCATACAGAAAGTGAATCGTTGTAATGGTTTTGAATAAAAATGAATAAAGCGTTAAGTAAATAATCAATTGTTAAAAGCTTGTAGGGAAGATTATGGCAAATGAAAAAACAGAAAACACAGTATATCAAAACGATAATGGCATACAAGGACAATACAAAAACTGGTTTTTAGAATATGCCTCTTATGTTATTTTGGAAAGAGCAGTACCGGCAATGGAGGATGGCTTAAAACCCGTTCAGCGGCGTATTTTACATGCCATGAAAGAAATGGATGACGGGCGTTTTAATAAAGTTGCCAACATCATCGGGCAATCCATGCAGTACCATCCACATGGGGATGCTTCTATTGGCGATGCATTGGTAAATATGGGGCAAAAAGATTTGCTGATTGAAACACAGGGTAACTGGGGCGATATTCGTACCGGCGATGCAGCAGCGGCACCCCGTTATATAGAAGCCAGATTAAGTAAATTAGCGCTTGAAATTGCATACAATGCCAAAACAACCAATTGGCAATTAAGTTATGATGGACGTAAACTAGAGCCCGTTACCCTGCCTATGAAATTTCCATTATTATTGGCGCAGGGTGCTGATGGTATTGCGGTAGGGTTATCTACCAAAATTTTACCCCATAACTTTTGCGAAATTTGTGAGGCATCCATTAAATATCTCAAAGAAAAAAAATTTGAACTCTATCCCGATTTTCAAACGGGTGGGATGATTGATGTAAGCAATTACAATGATGGCAAACGCGGTGGCAAAATTAGAGTGCGTTGTAAAATTGAAGAGCTTGATAAAAAATCACTCATCATTCGCGATGTGCCTTATAGCGTTTCAGTTTCACAACTTTGCGAAAGTATTACCAAAGCCAATGATCAGGGTAAAATAAAAATTAAAAAGTTAACAGAATTCACCGGCAAAAATGTTGAAATTCAGGTTGATCTGGCTCCCGGTATTTCGCCTGATATTACCATTGATGCTTTGTATGCATTTACTGATTGTGAAGTGAGTATTTCTCCAAATGCCTGTGTTATTGTTGATCAAAAACCCGCATTTATTTCTGTAACTGAATTATTAAAGAAAGCGGTTGACAATACCAAAAATTTATTACAACAGGAACTCCAAATTAAACTGGGTGAATTAAATGATAAATGGCATTACACTTCACTTGAAAAAATATTTTTTGAACAGAAAATTTATCAGGAATTAGAGAAAAAATATCCAACCTGGGAACATGTATTACTGGCTATTGAAAAAGCTTTTGTGCCTTATTCAAAACAATTAAAGCGTGCCGTAACACGTGAAGATGTGATTAAATTAACCGAAAAGCCGGTTAGAAGAATTTACAAATTAGATATTGATGAACTCATCCGTCAAATTAAAGCCATTGAGGAAGAAATGAATCAGGTACAATATCATTTAGAACATCTTACCGAATACACCATTCAGTATTTCGAAAATTTATTAAAAAAATTTGGTAAGGGAAGAGAACGTAAAACCGAAATAAAACCCTTCGATGTTATTAAAGTACAACAGGTAGCCATTGCTAATACCAAAGTGTACATGAATCGTGCAGAAGGATTTATTGGAACATCCCTTAAAAAAGATGAATATTTGTTCGATTGTTCAGATTTTGACGATATTATTGTGTTTACCCGAAGAGGGATCATGAAGGTAATTCGGGTAGGTGAAAAAAACTTTATAGGTAAAGATATTTTACATGCAGCCGTATTTACTAAAAACGATGAACGCACTACTTACAACATGATATATGTTGATGGTGAAAGTGGTGTTAATTATGCCAAACGTTTTAATGTTACCGGCATTACCCGAGATAAAGAATATGATTTAACGAAAGGAAGCGATAAAAGTAAGGTGCTATATTTTTCTGCTAATCCCAATGGTGAAGCAGAAGTGGTTAAAATTATATTAAGCCCCAACTGCAGTGCCCGTAACAAAGAATTAGATTTTTATTTTGCAGAAATTGAAATCAAAGGAAGATCCAGTCAGGGAAATATTGTAACCAAATATCCCATACGTACCGTTAAATTTAAAGAAGCCGGAAAAAGCACTTTAGAAGGGCGCAAACTTTGGTTTGATCAGCAATTTGGCCGGTTAAATACTGATGAAAAAGGATTGTATTTAGGCAGTTTTGAAGATGAAAATATTTTGGTGATTTATAAAGATGGTAATTATGAAATTACCAATACCGAGCTCAACCAAAGATTTGATACAGAGAAAATAATTTTGATTGAAAAGTTTGATCCCAACAAAATCATTACCGCTATCTATAAAGATGCAACAAAAAACCAATTTACGGTAAAGCGCTTTAGGATTGAAACATCAACACTTCAAACCAAATTTTTATTTATCAAAGAGGGCGATGATAATTATATTGAAACTGTAACAACTGAAGAGGAGCCCATTTTAACTGTTGAAACCGGAAAGGGGGCTCAAGTGCGAAAAGCAAAATTTAAGATTTCTAAAATGGTAGAAGTAACCGGCTGGAAATCAGTTGGCGCAAAATTGATGGATTATGCAAAAGCCATTCAAATGCATTGGGAGGTAGCACCACCTGCCGATCAGCAACAACCGGAATTATTTAATGATTAATTCAATATTGTGTTGCTGTGAGGTTCAAAATTTTTATGATTTATTTACTAACGCTTGTTAGCTAATTGTATCTTTGTGCAAATATTGCAACATGGAAAAAAGAACAGTATACATTGTATCGGCTATAAGAACGCCGATAGGTAGCTTTGGTGGAAGTTTAAAGTCGTTATCTGCCACACAATTAGGTGCCATTGCTATTAAAGCTGCAGTTGAAAAAACAGGCATTGCCCCCGATACGGTGGAACATGTTTATATGGGGAATGTATTACAAGCCAATGTTGGCCAGGCACCGGCAAGGCAGGCTGCTATATTTGCAGGTTTGCCACCCAAAGTGGTTTGTACTACTGTAAATAAAGTTTGTGCCAGTGGTATGAAGGCTATTGCACAAGGTGTTCAGGATATTTTATTGGGCGATGCTGATGTGGTAGTGGCAGGCGGAATGGAAAGCATGAGTAACGTTCCATTCTATGTACCCAATATGCGTTGGGGTAACAAATATGGTGATAGTACTTTAATAGATGGTTTGGCCAAAGACGGACTGGTGGATGTTTACCATAATTATGCCATGGGTAATGCAGCTGAGCTATGTGCCAAAGAATGCCATATTTCAAGAGGTGAACAGGATGCATTTGCTATGGAAAGCTATCATCGAAGTCAGGCTGCCATACAGGAAGGTAAATTTTTTGATGAAATTGTGCCGGTAAGCATACCGCAGCGCAATGGCAATCCTGTTATTATTGATAAAGATGAAGAACCTTTTAACGTTAAATTCGATAAAATACCTTCTTTAAAACCGGCCTTTCAAAAAGAGGGTACCGTTACGGCTGCCAACGCATCTACCATGAATGATGGTGCTGCAGCAGTGGTGTTAATGAGTAAAGAAAAGGCAGATGCATTGGGTATAAAACCATTGGCCATCATTCGCTCTTATGCTGATGCAGAACAGGCGCCGGAATGGTTTACAACCACACCCAGTCTGGCAGTTCCTAAAGCTGTTGCAAAAGCCGGTTTAACCATGAAGGATATTGATTTTGTTGAAATTAATGAGGCTTTTTCAGTAGTAGGTTTGGTGAATATCCAAAAAATGGGATTAGATGCATCAAAAGTAAATGTACATGGTGGTGCAGTATCATTAGGGCATCCGTTGGGTTGCAGTGGTGCGAGAATTATTGTTACATTATTGAACGTTTTAAAGCAACATCAGGGTAAAATTGGAGCAGCGGGTATATGCAATGGTGGTGGAGGGGCAAGTGCCATGGTAATTGAGCTGATATAATTTGCCTGTTATTCAATAATAACCATACGCAGAATGCAAGTGTATCTATCAGCTTATGGTTTTTATATTTCCCAATCAACAATTTGATTGGCCCATTCTTTTCTGTAAGGTGTTTGTATGCGGATATAATTATCGGTATAGCCCTCCATCATGCCATTCTTTTCAGCATCTTCAAACAATACTTTTCGTTTGGCACCACTTTGTTGGGCGATAAAGTATTGTAATTTTTTAAAGGATAAGTTACGTAAAATTTTATTCCTTTCATTTCTAATGTGTATGGGAACAATGCCATCCATTGTTATGGCTAAAGTATTGGGCCTTTCTGAATAGGTAAATACATGCAGGTAACTCACGTCTAATTCATGCAAAAACTGGTGTGTTTCATGAAAGGCTTCATTCGTTTCGCCGGGAAAACCCACAATAACATCTACACCAATGGCACAATGCGGCATCAGGGTTTTAATTTCCTGAACTTTTTCACGATATATTTCTCTTTTGTAACGGCGGCGCATCAATCCGAGAACGTTATCACTTCCACTTTGTAATGGAATATGAAAATGCGGCATGAATTTTTTGCTGCCTGCAACAAACTGAATAATTTCGTTAGATAGCAAATTGGGCTCAATAGAAGAAATTCTAAATCTTTCAATTCCTTCAATATGATCTAATTGCTGAATTAACTGAAAAAAATTCTCCTGTTTCTTTTTGCCATCCGGCCCTTTCCCAAAATCGCCCAAATTAACACCGGTTAACACAATTTCCTTAATACCACTTGCGGCAATGGCTTCAGCATTTTTAATTACGGAAGCAATGGTATCGCTTCGGCTAATGCCTCTGGCCATAGGGATGGTACAAAATGAACAGTTATAATCACATCCATCCTGTACTTTCAAAAAAGTGCGGGTGCGATCGTTGATAGAGAATGCTGCATTAAATCCGGATACAGTTTCTATATCACAACTGTAAATGGTAGCAGATCCGGTGTTTTTTGTAAGTTGTTCAATATGTTGCACAATATTGAATTTTTCTGCTGCGCCTAACACCAAATCTACCCCGGGTATGTCAGCAATTTCTTTCGGTTTTAATTGAGCATAACAACCAATAATCACTACAAAACTATCCGGCGCCTTCCGTTGTATTCTTCTCACAATTTGCCGACACTCTTTATCAGCATTATCAGTAACTGAACAGGTGTTAATGACATAAACATCCGCTATGTCATCAAACGATTTTTTTTGGAAACCTTCCTGCTCCAGCCTTCTGGAGAGGGTAGAGGTTTCAGAAAAATTTAATTTACAGCCTAATGTGTGTAAGGCTACCGAGCGCTGCTTTTCCATGCCGCAAATATAAGCTGCCGGAAATATTTTTCTTCAGGTGTTTTATACTGCAATCAGCCTCTCATTGTATTGTTAGAATGGCGATAAATAACTTTTTATTAAAGTTCAAAATAGCTTAATTTGCTTTGATATAAATCAGTTTTGAGTGAGTAACAGTGAAAAATCACCACATATTCTCAATGCATCTTCTAATTTATTGGGTATTTGTTTTATTCTACTGGCGTCTTTAAAAGTGATGAATATTTCAGATAAAACTTTTATTGATGAAGTTACCACCATTGCCATTGTGTTATTTATGGCCAGTTGTATTTTATCGTTCATTTCTATCCGAAATAAAACAGAAAGAAGTCAGTTCTACGAAAATATTGCAGATATTGTTTTCATTTCGGGGTTATCATTACTCTTCATTACCACTCTTTTGTTTAGTTTTAATGTAATAAAATAGTAATGTTTCGTGCTATTCCCATCTCTCAGGTTAAAAATAATATGTTAAAACTCATTGTGTTCAAAACTAAAAGTTGTGTGGTAAGTGCATTTTTTTCAGTATAAAAACATCCATTCAAACTATTTAAACCTAAATTTCATAATAAAGTAGCATGTATTATACAAAGCATTTTAAATTTTCCTATTAAAAAGCTATGTTTGCTCCGCTCTAAAAAAATAGAAACCCATGAATTTTAAAAAGACCAATAATTTGGTAGGCTGGGCAGTTGCATTAATTGCCTGTACTGTTTATGTGCTAACTACTGAAGCGAATGGCAGCTTTTGGGATTGTGGCGAATTTGTAAGTAGCAGCTTCAAGTTACAGATCCCGCATCCACCCGGAGCTCCTTTATTTGTGATGTTGGGGCGCCTTTTCATTATTTTATTTGGTAACAACCCACTTACAGCTGCTAAAGCAGTGAATGTAATGAGTGCATTGGCCAGTGGATTTACTATTTTGTTTTTATTTTGGACCATTACGCATTTTGCCAGAAGAATTGCCAAAGTTGGTGTAAATGATACAATGACTACCACTCAAATATGGAGTATTATGGGTGCAGGTGTAGTGGGGGCATTGGCCTATACATTTACCGATTCCTTCTGGTACAGTGCCGTGGAAGGTGAAGTATATGCGATGAGTTCATTTTTTAGTGCAATCGTTTTCTGGGCTATTTTAAAATGGGATAACGTTGCCGATGAACCTGGTGCTGATCGCTGGTTAGTATTGATTTTCTTTTTAATTGGATTATCTATTGGTGTACACTTGTTGTGTTTACTCAATATTCCTGCAGTGGTAATGGTTTATTATTTCCGCAGAAGAGAGCAGTTTAATTTTAAAGCTATTCGCAAATGGTTTTTAATATTGGTTATTGCCGGTGGCTTTTTAGCATTTATTGCTGCTTTAATTGGCGCATCTGCCGATGCAAGTGATAATGTACCTGCCGATAATACGGTTGCAGCTTTAATGATTGTAGGTACACTGGCTGCCATTGGTATTTTGTATTTAGTAGAAAAAATTTACAAAGAGAAAAAAGAATATTATGCAGGCATTTATATCTTTTTCCTGATCGGCTGTATTTTAACAGGTGTGGTACAAATATTTGTAATTCAATATTCTATTAAATATGCCGGTGTATTTGACCGGATTTTCGTGAACAATTTAGGCTTGCCATTTTTTAGCGGATTTACTTTCTTTTTTATTGCATTAGCCGGATTAATTTGGTGGGGATTGCGTTTTGCACAAAAGAAAAACTGGGCGTATTTACGATTGGCTTTGTGGTGCTTTACATTTGTTTTATTGGGTTACAGTACTTATTTAACTACTATGATTCGCAGTAATGCCAATCCTGCCATTGATATGTATAATGTAGACAATCCTTTAAGTCTGGTTGGTTATCTGGGTCGCGATCAGTATGGTGATTTTCCATTGTTATACGGACAAAAATTTACTGCCAGCCCTGTTGATTATAAAGAAGGGGCTATGAAATACCAAAAAGGGAAGGATAAATACGTGACTATTGGTCGTGATGGTCATTATGTGTACATGCCCGATGATAAAATGGTATTTCCCCGTGTTTGGGATGCCAGTAACGATCAATATCATGCCGATTACTATGCCAGTTTTTTAGGCATACAGAAATACAGGGATAAAAACGGACAAGTACAATATGACAGAACTCCAAATCAATTAGATAATTTCCGCTTTTTAGTGCAATACCAGTTTTATTGGATGTATTTCCGCTATTTTGCTTGGAATTTTATTGGCAAACAAGATGATGTACAGGGCGTATTTATTGGAAATGTAAGAGATGGGAACTGGATTACGGGCATTAGTTTTATTGATAACCTGATTTATGGTAACCAAAGTTTATTGCCCGATAGCATTAAAAACAGTAAAGGCCATAATACACTTTTTGCATTACCCTTTATTTTAGGATTAATCGGGTTATTCTACCATTTCAAAAAAAGAGGGGATGATGCTATCAGCAACTTTTTATTATTCTTCTTTACCGGTATTGCCATTATTATTTATCTGAATCAGGCAGGTAATCAGCCTCGTGAACGAGATTATGCATATGTGGGCAGTTTTTATGCATTTGCTGTATGGATTGGGTTGGGTGTTATGAAGGTGATTGAATGGTTCAGTAAAAAATTACCACAATCAACTGCCGCTATTCTCGCTACCTTACTATGTTTATTAGCCGTACCTACCGTAATGGCGCAACAGGAATGGGATGATCATGACAGGAGCAGAAAAACTTTAGCCAGAGATTTGGCCAAAGATTATTTGGAAAGTTGTGCACCCAATGCCATTTTATTCACTTTTGGTGATAATGATACCTATCCGCTTTGGTATGCACAAGAGGTGGAAGGAATCAGAAAAGACATTCGTGTTATTAACTATAGTCTGCTGGGCATTGACTGGTATATTAATGAGTTGCGTTATAAAATTAATGAGAGTAATCCCATTGATGTAATATATACTGCTGATCAAATTGAAGGCAGAAAGCGTGATTATATTGTATACCAACCCAAACCCAACATTCCGCAAGATCGTTATTATGATTTGTACGATTTAATGAAGAATTATGTGGGCAGTAATGATCCCGATAAAATGGTGGATCGTGGTGGTGGAGATGTTATCAATACTTTCCCGGTTCGCAAAGTATCAATTCCGGTTGATACAGCATTGGTGCATAAAAACGGTACCGTTAACCCGGGAGATACAGTTGTTTCAGAACTTCGTTTTGAAATACCACGTGGCACTTTAATGAAGAATGATATTGCCATGCTGAATATCATCGCAGCCAATAAATGGAAGCGCCCCATTTACTTTACCGGCTACTTCAGCGACTTGGGTTTCCAAAAGTATTTAAGAAAGGATGGCTTATCGTATAGACTGGTTCCTGTTGAGAACCAATACATCAATACCGATACCATGGAAAATAACTTGTTGCATAAATTTGCATTTGGTGGTGCTGATGTAAAGAATGTTTATTTTGATGAAGAAAACAGAAGGCATTTACTAACCATCCGTCAGGCTTATGCCGAATTAGCCAGCGATTTGGCCGATAAAGGCCGTAAAGCGGAAGCCAGAGAAGTATTGGAAAAAGCAGATAAGGGCATGTTACAGGAAAACTTCCCTTATGGTATGGTAAGCAGAGCTAATTACCATGATAGAATTTCATTACAATTCTTAGATGCCTGTTACCGTGCCGGCGATACTACCCTGGCCGCAAAAGTGAGTGCTTCCGTTAAAAAAGATTTAGAACAGCAAATTATGTTCTACAACGGTTTATCGGGAAATAATGCAGAAAATATGGCCGATGATAAACAAACAGCCGAAAGCTATTTGAAAGCATTAGAACAGTTAAAAGAAATGTACAATCCTAAATTACCGGTACTGGAAAATGGAAAATTACCCGGAATGGATAGCGGGAAGTTAAAACAAGCTGTACCCGAAAAATAGATTGATTCTTTTAAATAAATTGAAAAGACCGCTCCAAAAGCCGGTCTTTTTTTAACTATATTACTTTTAAATTGTTAATTCATAATAGATAGTATTCTGATGGGGCTTTTAGATGAGAATCATTTACATGTATTAATATTTTTGTAACGTTTTTTTAAGTAGTTTACAACACATGCAAGGTCATCGTTTTATCGGGTTCAATCCTTCCGAAAATCAGCAATCAATTTTTGAACAATTGCTCAATATTTTCATGCAGTTACTCACCTATACCAATGGTGATGCTGCAGAAGCATTGCAATGGATGAATGAGTTAGATAAACAATATCAGCTTACCAACCCCGAATATGGTATGGGTGATTTTATTGAAGATTTGAAACAAAATGGTTATCTGGAAGAAAATGCAGTTACCGGTAGTTTTAAAATTACTTCTAAAAGTGAACAAACCATTCGTAAAAAAAGTCTGGAAGAAATTTTCGGAAAATTAAAAAAATCTAAGTCGGGCAACCACACTACTTTCAAACCCGGACAGAGCGATGAGATTAATCCCCAAACCCGCCCATTTCAGTTTGGAGATATGTTAGAGCAAATAGATTTTACACAAAGTATTCGCAATGCACAAATCAATCATGGTATTGAAAGTTTTTCAATGTATGAAGATGACTTGCAAATCAGAGAAACCGATTTTAGAACGCAAACTTCTACCGTATTAATGATTGATATTTCTCACTCCATGATTTTATATGGAGAAGACAGAATAACACCGGCCAAAAAAGTAGCCATGGCATTAAGCGAATTGATTACTACCAAATACCCAAAAGATACTTTAGATATTGTTGTATTTGGCAATGATGCGTGGACGGTGGAAATAAAAGATTTGCCCTATTTGCAGGTAGGCCCATACCACACCAATACCGTTGCAGGATTGGAACTTGCGATGGATTTATTGCGCAGAAGAAAGAATCCGAATAAACAAATTTTCATGATTACCGATGGAAAACCCACCTGTTTAAAAGTTGGGAAAAAATATTATAAAAATAGTTTTGGGATAGACCGAAAAATTTTAAATCGCTGCATTAATCTTGCTGCACAGTGTAAAAAATTAAAAATTCCAATTACCACTTTTATGATTGCATCTGACCCTTATTTGCAAAAATTTGTGCAGGAGTTTACCGAAATGAATCAGGGTAAGGCATTCTTTGCAGGATTAGATAAACTGGGTGCCTTTATTTTTAAAGACTTTGAAAGTGGGAAAAACAAAACATTATATTAATTGATTTCATACAATAGGAAAAAAATAGCAGATGACAGATTATAAAAAAATTACAACACTTGGTGCTCTTAAAAAATCAGCTTACATTTCTAAATCAGTAAAAGAAGAAGTTCGGCAAAACTTAATTGCTAAAATTCATTCCAAAGAAAATCCATTCAGCGGTATTTATGGCTATGAAGATACGGTAATACCAGATACAGAACGGGCGTTATTATCGCGCCACAATATCTTATTTTTAGGGTTAAGAGGGCAGGCCAAAACCAGAATTGCCCGGCAGATGGTGCAATTGCTGGATGAATATATTCCAGTAGTTGCAGGTAGTGAAATTAATGATAATCCACTGCACCCCATCAGCAAATATGCCAAAGATCAGTTAGCAGAATATGGAGATGATATGCCCATTGTCTGGTTACATCGATCTGAAAGATATGGTGAGAAATTAGCAACTCCTGATGTAAGTGTTGCAGATTTAATTGGTGATATTGACCCTATTAAAGCGGCCAATCTTCGATTGAATTTTGCGGATGAAAGAGTGATTCATTATGGTATCATTCCTAGAAGTAACAGGGGTATTTTTGTCATCAATGAAATTCCTGATTTACAGGCACGCATCCAGGTTTCTTTGTTCAATATATTAGAAGAAGGCGATATCCAAATACGCGGTTTTAAATTAAGAATGCCACTGGATATTTTATTTGTTTTTACCGCAAATCCGGAGGATTACACTAACCGCGGCAGCATTGTTACACCGTTAAAAGACAGAATACAAAGCCAGATTTTAACCCATTATCCTAAAAATATTGAAACCGCATTGGCCATTACCGAACAGGAGGCTGCAATTTTACCCGAACAGGTTGAAAAAGTTAGCGTTAGCGATTTAATGAAACGATTATTGGAACAAATTGCATTTGAAGCAAGAAACAATGAATATGTAGATAAAAAAAGTGGGGTGAGTGCCCGTTTAACCATTGCCGCTTTTGAAAATGCAATAAGCAGCGCTGAAAGACGTGCTATTATTTTTAATGAAAAACATACACAAGTATGGATTAGTGATTTAATGGGAACCATTCCTTCTATCACAGGTAAAATTGAATTGGTTTATGAAGGTGAACAGGAAGGGCCTTATCAGGTTGCACTGAATTTAATTGACAGAGCAATTCGTAGCCAGTTTATTCAATACTTCCCTAACCCGGAAATGTTAAAAAAGAAAAAGCCCGCCGGTAAAAAATCGACGGAAGAAAAAACAGAAGAAAATCCCTATAAAGCCATTATCCGTTGGTTTGATGCAGGTAACCATATAGATCTATTGACAGATATGAAAGATAGTGAAAAAATTGCAGAATTATACAAAGTGGATGGTTTGTATGCTTTGATAAAAAAATATTTTCATTATGCCAATGAAAAAGAAAATGCACTATTGATGGAATTTGTATTGCATGGGCTGGCAGGCTATTCGCTCATTAGTAAGAAAATGCTGGATGGAAAAATTGAGTTTAAAGATTTAATGGGTAGTATCATGAATTTAAATGCAATGAATTTTGGAGATGATGACGATTTGAATGAGGATGATTTTAATTAATAATGCAAATTTGCATATAAATAAAATTTTTCGTGCCCATCAAACAGATTGTATATTTTATTTTTTTTACATTACTTGCCGGTGGGTTACATGCACAATTGTGTTCGGGCAGTTTGGGTGATCCTGTTATCAACATCACTTTTGGCAGTGGCAATAATCCGGGTACTGCCTTGCCCTTTGGTGTTACCAATTATATTTATGTTCCGAACGATTGTCCGAAAGACGGCTATTATACCATTGCAAATGCTACCAATGGTTGTTTTGGCAATACCTGGTTTCGTTTAACTGAAGACCATACTTCCAATGATGTAAATGGTTATATGATGCTCATCAACGCATCTTATGATCCCGGCGATTTTTATGTAGATACCGTAAAGGGTTTATGCGGCAGCACAACCTATGAGTTTGCATCGTGGGTATTGAATTTAAATACAGGTATTGCATGCAATGGCAATTCAATTTTAGCCAATGTTACCTTTAGTATTGAAACAACAACCGGCACAGTATTGCAACAATACTCAACAGGCGATATTCCTACTTCCATTACACCATTATGGCGGCAATATGGTTTTTATTTTTCAACGCCTAATAATACCAGTAATGTGGTGATTCGTATGCGTAATAATGCACCTGGTGGCTGTGGTAATGATTTGGCTTTGGATGATATTACTTTTAGACCTTGTGGCCCCTTAATTACTGTTACCAATAATGGCCAAACTACTAATACCAATATTTGTGATACCGACAAGCGAAATATTTTACTGAATAGTACCGTTTCTTCCGGCTTTAATAATACCCAATACCAATGGCAAACTTATGTAAATGGAAACTGGCAGGATATTGCAGGAGCTAATAACAACAATTATGTTCGTTTGCCAACACCTGCAGGAAATTATCAATACCGCGTTGTGGTAGCACAGGGTAATAATATTCAACTGCCGGCATGCAGAGTGGCTTCTAATGCCTATGCCATTGGGGTTGAACCTAAGCCTTCCATTTCCATACAAACCAATAATGCTGCTTGTTTGGGCGATAAGTTACAGGTATCTGCCAGCAGCGCCGGTAATCAATTTCGATGGTCAGGTCCTTCCGGTTTTCAAACAACACAACCATCCTTCTCTATCTTTCCATTAACCAATCAAAATGAAGGTTACTATTATGTAAATACTACTACTGCTTTGGGATGTACCAATACCGATTCAGTTTTTGTAAGCGTAAGCCCCATACCGTTAGCTAATGCAGGTTCTTCGCAAACGGTTTGTGCAGGCAGTAGTGTTGTGTTAAGAGGAAGTGGGGGAGAAAAATACAAATGGGTGCCTGCTGCTAATTTATCTTCTGATACCATACCACAACCCACTGCAACGCCTGCCGATAGTACCATGTATTATTTAACGGTAAGCAATGGTAATTGCAACCGAACCGACAGTGTAATGGTGAATATTTTACATTTACCGGTGGCAGCAGCGGGTAAAAGCTTTACCATTTTTGAAGGAGATCAGGTACAATTGAATGGAAGTGCTGCAGGTGATGACATTCAGTATTTCTGGACTCCGGATTATAATATTTCAAATACGAATATTTTGGATCCGGTGGTTTATCCCATTAAAGATACTACTTATACACTTCATGTAGTATCGCAGCAGGGTTGTGGCGAAGCTGTCAGTAAAACATTTATAAGGGTGTATAATAAAATAAGTGTGCCCAATGCATTCTCGCCCAATGGGGATGGCATTAATGATTTTTGGGAAATAAAAGACCTATATACTTATCCTACAGCAGATGTAAGTGTATTTGATAGAAACGGGCAAATGATTTTTCATACAATAGGTTATGGTAAACCCTGGGATGGCACCTATAACGACAAGCCGGTACCGATAGGCACCTACTATTACATCATCAACTTAAATAACGGAACACCGCTGCGTTCCGGTTCGGTATTGATTATTCGGTAAATGCTTACCAGATATTGACTTCCCGTTCTAATTCAATTCCGAATTTTTGTTTTACCGATTGAATAATGGCTTCTGAAAAATTGTAAATTTCTTTTCCTGTTGCACCGCCATAGTTTACAATCACCAATGGTTGTAATGGGTTGCACCCAACATTTCCTTCCCGCTTTCCTTTCCATCCGGCTTGTTCTATCAGCCAGGCAGCAGAAATTTTAAAATTCATTTCATCTAAAGCAAAACCGGGAATATCAGCATATTGCTCACTCAATACATGTAACCTGAATTTTGAGATAGTGGGGTTTTTAAAAAAACTGCCGGCATTCCCAATTTTAGCGGGGTCTGGTAATTTATTCGTTCTAATTATATTCACAGCTTCCGCTACTTGTTGAATAGTGGGTTTTACAATGCCCATTTTTTCTAATTGCTGTTGCAAACTTCCGTACCCAATTACCAATTTGGGTATTTTATTTAAACGAAGTGTAATGGCTACAATTAATAAACGGTTTTTATATTGTTGCTTAAAAATACTGTCTCTATAGCCAAACCGGCATGCTTTATTTGAAAAGATTTCTGTTTCGTGTTTATCTAAATGATAGGCTTCCACATACTCCAATACATCTTTTAATTCAACTCCATAAGCCCCAATATTTTGAATAGGAGCAGCTCCCACACTTCCGGGAATTAAACTTAAATTTTCTACCCCTGCAAAATTGTGTTGCAAACAAAATTGAACCAAATCATTCCATTTTTCACCGGCAAATGCTTTTATCAAAACTGTGGTTTCATCTTCCTGAACAATGAAAATTCCTTTAACCTGATTGTAGAGGGTAAGTCCGCTTAAATTATCTGTAAATAATATATTACTGCCGCCACCCAGTAGATGCCATTGTTGGTATTGCTTTGTTAGTTTAGATATTGTTGCAATATCTTCAATGGTTTCAATTACTGCAAAATTTTCAGCTAATGCTTCAATACCAAATGTGTTATAGGGTTGTAGTGAAATATTGCGACTGATTTGCATAAAAAATTGATAGATTATACTTGTATTTTAATGGTTAGAACCATTGGTTTAAAAAATGTTGAATGGCTTTAGCCACACCATCATTGTTGTTGGTGTCAGTAACATATTTTGCTACTGCTTTTACTGCATCCGGTGCATTACCCATTGCAATGCCGGTACCGGCCATTTCAATCATTTCCAGGTCATTAAAATTATCACCAATTGCAATAATTTCATCAGTTGTAATATGATATTCCTGAATTAATTGTAATATCGCTTTTGCTTTAGAAGCATCTTTTTGCATGGCTTCCAAATAAATGGGTTTAGAGGTAAACATATTTAAGGTTTCAGCAAATAATGGTTTCAGTTTTTCCTGAATGGTTTGAATGGTGGTTGCATCAGCAATCATCATAATTTTATTAGGTCCTGTGTTTTCGCGGTTCCATTGTTCAATTGTATGCGAAAGCGGCTGAATGGTTACCGGAACATCGGTAATTTTTTGTTCAGCTATGGTATATTGTGAACTGTTTTCTGCAAACCAATTGTTTTCCTGATAATAAAGTGTTGTTACATGGTAGGGTTGTACTGCATCATGCAATGCTAATGTAACCGATGTGGATATGGAAGATTGAAAAATAACTTTATTGTTTTGTGCTATGTAAGAACCGTTTAAACTAATGGTGGGTGCAGTTTCTAATCCAACAATTTTACTAATGGGTAAAATACCATGCAGTGGCCTTGCAGAAACCAATACCACCAACACATTTTTTTCCTGCAACTGTTTAATGGTTTGAATGGTGACTTCGCTAACGGTATGGTCGCTTTTTAATAATGTTCCATCAATATCTATAAATACGGCTTTAATCATTTTGAGAGGGTTTTAGTATGGCTTTAAAAAGTTGTAAAAGTATTTAGCATTTTCTACACTACCAATCCTATTTATAAACAGGTGAGTTTAATAAATTTTTAATGCTCTGTGTATGGCATTATTGGTGTATTAAGTTTTAAATAAATGCGCATTTAGTATGGATCTACATCCACAATTATTTGTACACTTCTAAATTGTTTTTGTGCCTGAATGGTTCCTGAATACTGCATAATAGCTTGTTTACATTGTGAAATGATGGTTTGGTTTTTGGGTAGCTTTAATAGTATTTCCCAAATATATTGATTTCGGATGCGTTCTATTACAGGTACTGCAGGCCCATTGATGTAAGGATGAAAAGTAGGGTCTAATAATTGTAGCATTGCAAAAGATGCCTGTTTCGCTATCGGATTGTCTTTATGTTTGAATATTAGTTTAATTAATCTTGAATAGGGTGGATAGTGATAGACTTTCCTGCTCTCAATCTCGAATTGATATAAAGCTTCATACTGGTGTTGCTGCACAAAAGCCAATACAGGATGATGTGTATTGCTTACCTGCACCAATACAATGCCGTTACCATCTTTTCTGCCTGAACGACCGCTTACCTGTTCCATTAATTGAAAGGCACGTTCATTTACCCGAAAGTCAGTAAAGTTTAAAATACTATCTGCGTCAATAATTCCAACTAATTGCACATTTTCAAAATCTAAACCTTTTACTACCATTTGCGTACCCACTAAAATGTCAATTTTGTGTTGTTCAAATTGTTTAATCAGTGTGTCATGATCATTTTTTCCTTTTACTGAATCCAAATCCATCCTGGCTATTTTAGCGGTAGGCAAAGCTTCTGCCAGTAATTCTTCTATTTTTTCTGTTCCAAAATTTTTCTGTGTAAATGCATGGCTGCCGCATACAACACAGGTTTGCATTACCGGGTAATTGCTTCCGCAATAATGACATACTAACGTGTTTTTAGCTTTATGGTAGGTAAGGGTAACGGCACAGTGTTTACATTGCGGAATCCAGCCGCAGGTTTGGCACATTAAATAAGGAGAATAGCCTCTCCGGTTTTGAAAAATAATAGCTTGTTTTTTTTCAATGAGTGTTTGTTGCAATTGGTTTACTAATGCTGCACTGAATGCTACTTTTCCTTTTTGTTCTGCCATTGCTTTTTTGATGTCTACTATTTGAATTTTTGGTAAGGCTACATCACCAAATCTTTCCAATAATTCTACTAAACCATATTTACCCTGTTTACAATTATAATAGGTTTCAATAGATGGAGTTGCACTTCCCAACAATACTTTTGCTTTACATAACGATGCAAAGAATATAGCAGCATCTCTTGCCTGATATCGTGGTGCAGGATCCTGTTGTTTAAAACTGGAATCCTGTTCTTCATCAACAATAATTAATCCCAAATTTTTAAAGGGCAGCATTAAAGCCGATCGTGCACCTAATACTACAGCAATTTCACCATTTTTTACTTTATTCCATATTTCAACTCTTTCATTCGCATTAAATTTTGAGTGATATACCGCAATATATCCGCCCAGATTTTTTTGCAATCTTCTGATGATTTGTGCTGTTAAGGCAATTTCGGGTAATAAATATAATATTTGCCTGCCCGCATCAATAGCTTCTTTTATTAATTGAATATAGATTTGAGTTTTGCCACTGGAGGTTACCCCATGCAGCAAACAAACCTGTTTTTCTTCCCAGTTTTTTTGAATGGAATTGAGTGCTTGTTGCTGTGCTATAGATAATGTAAAATCTATATAAATGTTTTGGGGCAATTGCCTGATTCTGTCTACCGACCTTTTTTGTGCCTGAACAATTCCTTTCTCAATCAAAGCCTTTAACTGTGCAGCAGTTGCACCTGATTTTTTGAGTAAATTGCTTTGTGTAACTTCCCCTTCGGTTTCGGATAAATGTATATAAGCCAGCAGCAATTCCAATTGTTTGGGTGCTTTATTCCATTCATTCAATAATTTTTCCAGGTCTGCTTCAGCCTGGTACTGTGGTTGAAGTGTAATGTAAGTTTCAGTTTTATGACGGTACTTTTCCTGCAGTGTTTCCCAAATAAAGCATACTTTTTTATCGATCAATTTTTTGATGACCGGATAAACATGATTGGAGGATAAAATTTGTTGTATTTCCTGCAAACGCAATTCTTTTCTAATTTCCAATGCTTCTGCAACCAAAAATTCATCGTCTGTTAGCTGTGTACTATCCATTTCAAAACCTTCATTCCATATAACAATACTTTCTCCGCTTAATTTTAAATGTGCAGGTAAAGCAGCCTGCATTACTTCGCCTTCGCTGCACAAATAATATTGTGCCATCCATTCCCAGAATTGCAGTTGTATGGGATAAAGTATGGGGTTTTCATCTAAAATATTAATAATGGGTTTGGGTTGAAATAATTCCGGCTTTTTGTGATGAATTCTTTTTACAATGCCTGCATATTTTTTATTCCGCAATGAAACCTCTACACGAATGCCAATTTGTATGGTATTTTGAATGTGTTCCGGAACCTCCCAGGTATATGTGTTGGGTAGGTTTATTGGAATAATTACATCACAATAAACCAATGGGATAGAAGAGAACGGAATATTATTTGATGGATCAAATTCACTCATGGCTTTTCCTCGCTGTTACTTTTAGCGTTTCATAAAAAATATCTCATCTGGAAACAATAAAGTTAATTCATTTATGCGATTTCATGGTTAGAACATTGGCGGATGTGTTCTGTATTGCACAATTGCAGCCTCCATTTTTTGATACACTATTTTTTTTAATATATTAATATCATTTGTTGTGGTATAGTTGCTTACTTCAATGGGTTCCAGAAAAATAGCGCGACTTTTACCGGGTGTTAGTTGCAATAAATGTTCAGGAGGCAATCGTTTAATAGTATCTAAAAAAATAATAGGTTGAATGGGTGTTTGGGTTTCAATGGCTATCCTAAATGCGCCATCATAAAATTCTTTCAGCGGTTTTCCTGTTTCATTAAAGGTTCCTTCCGGAAAAATAAAAATAGAAAGGCCCTGTGTTAATGCATGTTTCAATTCCTGAAAACTTTTGGCTCTTTTTTCTGCACTGCTTCTGTCAACCAAAATCACGGCACATTTATAAATAAAACCAAAAACGGGAATTTTAACCATTTCATATTTGCCCAATACCCTATAGGGTTGTTGCATACACCGCACCAAAGCAGGGATGTCCATGTACGAGGAGTGGTTGGCCACAAAAATATATTGCCTTTTTTGTGTAGAGGTTAATTCATAATAATTTTTATGATGTATGCCAATCAATACGTACCAAATAATGCCCCACAATTTGGCAATTGTATACACCCCATCACCTCCTTCTTTACCAAAAAAAGAAGCAATGGCTACAAAGGGAAATGCAAAGAACATTAATATAATAAATACAATGAGCGCATAAACAGAATAAATGGCTAAAAGTATTTTCTTCATGTACAATTGATATTGATGCTGTGAAATGGCTCCGGATTTTTTTGTAATATTTTTTTTAGATTGAAGCATGAATTTAAACCGGAAAATTTATTTTCAGTGGCAAAATTGCTTTGAAAAAAATATTTATGCAATTTTAACCAAAGTGTTTTTCGGTATGTTTAGCTTTGGAATGGTTCCTTTTTTAAATATGCCATAAATGGTACTGCCACTGCCGCTCATGGCTGCATATAATGCGCCATTAGCATACAATTCCATTTTTAATTGCTCTAATTGCGGATAGGCTTTAAAAACCGGCGCTTCAAATTGATTAAAAAGTTGGTTTGGCCATGCTTCAATCGGTTGGTCAATGGCATACAACAAATCTGTTTCGGGCAGTTGTGGCTTTATTTGCTGAAATGCCCAGGCTGTGCTGATATGAATAGACGGGTGCAACAAAACAATGCTGTAAGCCTCTAAATGAAGGTGAATGGGTTGCAAGGTTTCACCTCTTTCGGTAGCCAGGGCGGGTTGATTGAAAATAAAAAAAGGACAATCACTACCTAATTGTAAAGCATATTTACTTAACTGATGTTGGGTAATATTCAATTCAAAATATTCATTCAGCAGGCATAAAACCGCTGCTGCATCTGAACTACCGCCGCCCAAACCTGCACCCATAGGTATGGCTTTGTGTAAATGTAAGTGAATGGGAGGGATTTTTGGGAAATCGTTCTTTAATAATTCATAAGCCTTGATGCATAAATTATTTTCCTGATTGCCCGGTATTGGTAAACCAGACGTTGTGAAATGTATAGAATTATCCGAAGCTGCATTGTTTGGAATGATTTCTAAAGCATCCTTCCATTGAATAGGATAAAAAATGGTAGCTATATCATGAAAGCCGTCTTCCCTTTTTTTTGTAATGTATAAACCTAAATTGATTTTACAATTTGGAAAAACAACCATTGATTTAGTTTTTTTGAAAGCGCAATTGCATGTTGATTTATTTTCTCCTGTTTATTTCATCACGAATGGCTATGGCTTTTATATAATCTTCGTGGTCTAACACTTCCTTTAATAATTGGTGCAATTCCTCAAGCCCCATTTTAGATAAATCATTTTCAGAAACATTGCTGTTGTCTTCCACACCAACTGCCTCCATTTTTTTCGGTTCTGATGCGGTATCATCCATTAAAATACCTGCATTTTGTAAAATGTGTTCATAAGTATAAATGGGGCAGCCAAACCGAACGGCTAAAGCCAGTGCATCGCTGGTTCTGCTATCAATTTCAATGGTATCGTGTTCAGTAAAACATACCAGATTGGAGTAAAAAATTCCTTCCTGTAAATCATTAATAATCACTTCCTGTAATTCAATGTTAAATGCATTCATGAAGTTTTTCATGAGATCATGTGTTAACGGACGGCTGGGTTTCATATGCTCTAATGCAACAGCAATGGCCTGTGCTTCAAAACCGCCAATTACAATGGGCAGTCTTCGCAAACCATTCACTTCACCTAAAACAACTGCATACGAATGTGTTTGTGTAATGCTGTGAGATAAAGCAACAATCTCCAATTCAATTTTCTTCATATTGACACGAAAATAAAATAAATTTTAAAATTTTCAATAAGTCTGTATTTATGAAAATTTATTTCTGCTTTTTTAAAATGGATTAGATAAATCAATTGTAAAATCTGATTTTTACAACAAATTACAAGATATGAATTTCCCAATTGTTTTAAATCACCGCAAAAATAAATTTTCTGTAAAATTAGGAGGTATTGTTATTGCCATCTTATTTTTTTTCAACTTAGGTATGGCACAACATACACATTTAAAGGTACTGAAAGCATATTCCATTAAAAGTACAGGCGGGTGGGATTATATAGCCATTCATGATGCAACCCAACGTTTATTTGTTTCACACGGTATACAAGTCAATGTGTTAAATGCAGTATCGGGTGATTCCATTGGGATTATTCCAAACACAATTGGGGTACATGGTGTTGCTTTTGTAAATGCATTGAATAAGGGCTATACCAGCAATGGACGTTTGAATAATGTGTATGTGTTTAATTTAAATACACTGAAAGTAGAAGATTCTATTGCAACCGGTAAAAATCCTGATGCCATTTTTTATAATGAAATTACCAAAAAAATTTATACTTGTAATGGAAGAAGTAAAGATATTTCTGTAATAGATCCTTTTACCAATACAGTAATTGCTACCATTCCTGTTGGCGGTAAACCTGAAACTGCAGTTTCTGATGAAAAAGGAAATTTATATGTAAATATTGAAGATAAAAGTGAAATTGTGTTGATTGATGGTGCTACAAATCAAGTAATGCATCATTGGAGTATTGCCCCGGCAGAAGAACCTACGGGATTGGTGTATGATGCAGCCACACATACTTTATTTGCCGGATGCGGTAATAAAATGATGGCAGTTGTAGATGCCAGAAATGGCATTGTAAAAAAAATGGTACCCATTGGTGCCGGCTGTGATGGGGTTGCATTCGATAAAACCTGGAGGCAGGTATATGCTTCAAACGGACAAGATGGAATGCTTTCTATTGTGTCGGCAGATACCTATGCGGTGTTGAATACCATTCCAACCATGAAAACGGCCAGAACCATTGCAGTAAGCGAAAAAACACATCATATTTTTCTGCCTGCCGCAGCAATTGATCATAAATCTGTACCCGGAAAAAGACCAGCAATGCTGCCGGGCAGCTTCAGGGTATTGCTTGTGGGGCAGGAATAAGAAATTTTGTAATGATGATTTAGAGGTTTCTATAAAAAAAGGAATGGCTTTTCTATTTTCACTACAATTTTGGAATTTATTTTTTTGAAGATTTAAATAGTAATTATTGTATAAGCTTGTCATTATTTTGTATGTAGTTATATTGGTGCTGTATATGCTGTTTACCCGACAGCCCGATTATTTTGATGGTGAAATGACGGTTGGAACCATTCATATGCAAACAGATAGTATTACGCACCGGCAAACCCTCTTTGCAAGTTTTGATCTCGGGAAATCAAATTATCATGTAAATGCAGCGTATTTTTTGCGCAATTTACGGGAGGGAGAAAAAGTTGCGGTGATTTATGATACTACCATGCCACAACGGGCTGCCATTTATGCATGGTGGGGATATTGGCTGCAGTGGGATGAAATAGCAGGTTCTATCATTATTGCGGTTGTTTTATGGGGTATTGCAGTTCTTTTAACCAATAATCCTACGGAAGAAAGCAGATTGGAACAATTAAAAGAGCCGGATGATAAACCCCAGCGAAAATATAGTTGAGGAAATTATTTCAGGTACCTTTTCAATTCTCTTTCTGCATCTTTTTGTTTAATGCTGTCTCTTTTATCGTGTAATTTTTTTCCTTTTGCCAAACCAATTTCTACTTTAACCAGATTTTTTTCATTCAAAAATATGCGGAGTGGAATGATGGTATAACCTTTGTCTTTTAACTTCATTTCCCATTTTTTCAATTCTCTTTTTTTCAATAGCAATTTTCTGTCATGTACCGCCAAATGATTATTATGGGTTCCCAATCTGTATTCTGCAATATAAATACCCCTAAGCCATAATTCACCATGATCAAAAACACAAAAGGCATCATTAAAACTAACTTTTCCTTCTCTAATGCTTTTTACTTCAGTACCCAGTAAAACAATACCTGCTACTAGTTTGTCTTCAATATAGTAGTTAAAATAGGCCTGCCTGTTGGTCATTTCTTTCGCCATAATCTATCTTTCTTTTTGCAAGCTTGTTCAGTAAAAGCAGGTATGCTATTCAGTAAAATAATGGATGTTAGTTGTTAAACAGTGTAATTAATTCAGCAATTCTGTCTTTCAGGTTTTTCCGGTCAATAATAAAATCGAGGAAACCATGTTCCAATAAGAATTCACTTCTTTGAAAGCCTTCAGGTAAGTCTTTTTTTATGGTTTCTTTTATGACCCTTGGGCCGGCAAAACCAATTAAAGCACCCGGTTCAGCAATGTTTAAATCGCCCAGCATTCCAAAACTGGCAGAAATACCCCCAAATGTGGGATCGGTTAACAATGAAATATAAGGTAGTTTGGCATTGCTAAGCTGCGAAAGTTTGCCGCTTGTTTTGGCTAACTGCATCAGGCTGAATGCGCTTTCCATCATACGTGCACCACCACTCTTTGAAATAACCATGTAAGGTAATTGGTGTGCAATACAATAATCAACTGCTCTGCTGAATTTTTCGCCCATTACACTACCTAATGAACCGCCAATAAACTCAAAATCCATACAGGCTATTACAATTTTTTTACCCTTCACTGCACCCACAGCCACACGCATCGAATCTTTTAAATTGGTTTTTGACCTGATTTCGTCTAAACGTTGTTGATAATTTTTTAAATCGGTAAAGTTTAAAAAATCTTTACTGATAATATTGTCGAAAAGTGGCTCGAATTGTTGTTCATCAAATAAAATATCATAATATTCATCACTTCCTATTCTGTGATGATAGTTACATTTGGGACAAACGTATAATTCTTCTTCTAAATCTTTTGTGGTAGATATATAGTTACAATTGGGGCATTTGCTCCATAAACCTTCCGGGGTTTCTTTTTTGTCTGCTGTAGAGGTTAAAATTCCTTTTTTCCTTCTTTTAAACCAACTTCGTTTAATGCTCTCGTCATCTTTCATTTTATCTTCATCTCCGGTAAGGTTCTGTTCTATATTTTCTTCAAATTCTTTTTTCATGGCTATCATTTTAATATCTGCTTTTGTTACGTACAATGCCCATGAAATATTTATCCCGCCTGAAGAAGGAAACGTAAATCATGGGCATAGTATGTACTTCAATCGGGTGGGTGAAGGTAGCAAAAATAAGGTTGTTTCATGAAACAGTGCTTATTTGGTTGTGGCAATCTTACATAAAATATGTTTACAGGCCTAAAAACAACAATAGCCACCCGAATTTCAGGTGGCTACTGCAATGCTATTCAATTATGCATTTCGGTTAATACAATTCAAATCTTCAAATGCTTCCTGTAAACGGAGAATGAAGTTTTCTTCCCCTTTTCTTAACCAAACACGTGGGTCATAATGTTTTTTGTTAGGCATGTCTGGACCTTCTGGGTTGCCTAACTGGCTTTGCAAATAGTCTTCGTTCTTTTTGTAATTATTTAAAACACCTTCCCAAAAGGCCCATTGCATATCGGTATCAATATTCATTTTGATTACACCGTACCCTATCGCTTCTTGTATTTGCGATTTGGGCGAGCCGCTGCCACCGTGAAAAACAAAGTAAACCGGTTTTTCGGCAGTATGCAGTTGATGTTGAATGTATACCTGACTGTTGTGTAAAATTTCCGGCCTTAAATGAACATTACCCGGACTGTAAACCCCATGCACATTACCAAATGCGGCAGCAATGGTAAATAAGCTACCTACTTTATGTAATGCTACATAAGCCTGTTCAATTTCTTCGGGTTGAGTATATAATTTGTGGTTTTCTACATCTGAATTATCCACACCGTCTTCCTCACCACCTGTAACACCCAGCTCAATTTCAAGGCTCATACCGAGTGGTTGCATTCTTTTAAAATATTCAACTGAAGTGGAAATGTTATAATCTAATGCTTCTTCTGAAAGATCCAGCATGTGTGAACTGAAAAGCGGTTGTTTTTTTTCTTTATAAAATTGTTCGCCTGCATCTATTAATCCGCTTACCCATGGTAACCATTTTTTTGCAGCATGGTCGGTATGTAAAACAACCGGAACACCATAATATTTTGCAACATTGTGTACGTGTAATGCGCCAGAAATAGCTCCGGCAATATTGGCTTGATAATTATCGTTGGGCATTCCTTTTCCTGCAATAAATTGAGCGCCACTGTTGGAAAACTGAATGATTACGGGTGAATTTACTTTTGCGGCTGTTTCTAAAGTTGCATTGATAGAATTGGTGCCAATGCAGTTTACTGCCGGCATTGCAAATTTATTTTCTTTTGCATCCTGATATAATGCTGCAAGCGCATTGCCAAATAGTACTCCGGGTTGATACTTTTTCATTTTAAATGGTTTGTTGTTGGTTAGTTTGTTCAATCAATTTTGTATAACGTTCTTTTTTACGTATTATGGATGATAAATATACTTTCAATACTACCGTTTTTTTTCATCCTTGGGCAAAGATACTGATAGTTCATAAAAACAATTGTTAGCATTGCTATACAGCATTCAATCATCTTATTATTTTTTTTGTATTTGGTGAATAAGTGCCTGAAAATAGGGTGCACTTTGCAGCAATCGGCTTCCATACCAGCTAAACATTTCCCCATCTACCTGTAATATCAAAGCAGATGGAATGAGTTGTTGAAAATATTGAACATGTTCTGCCTTAAACGGGTAAGGCTCTGAAGAAAGTAGTATTAATTGAGGTCGTGCAGCTTTTATTTGTTCGGCTGAAACTTCAGGATATCTGTTGAGGTCTGCAAACACATTTTCAAATCCGCATTGCATCAGCATTTCGTTGATGAATGTGTTAGATGCAGCAACCATAAATGGCCTGTTCCAAATAAAGTAGGCTGTTTTTAAGGCAGGCGTAATGGCTACAATTTGCGCAAATTTTTGTTGAATTTGCATCACTAATATATTAGCAGGATCTGCTTTATTACAAATAGTACCCAATTGCAATATCATAGAACAGGCATCTTGCAAATTGTTGATATCTGTAACGCAAACCGGAGCAATATGGCTAAAAGCTTCTATTTGCGACTTTTCATTTTCTTCTTTATTGGCAATAATTAAATCGGGAGATAATTGCTCTATTTTTTTAAGATGCAGTTTTTTTGTTCCACCAACTATTGTTTTGCTGCTACGCCAATGTGCCGGATGTATGCAAAATTTGGTGATCCCTACAACTTCGTTTTCTAATCCTAAATGAAATAATAGTTCTGTTTGCGAGGGTACCAGCGAAACAATTCGTTTGGGAGCAATTAATCCCGGTAAAGGAAGTGCCGAGTTGTTTAAAAAAAAATACATGCAACAAAACTAAGCAAATGCCTATCTTCTTTAAACATTACTTAGTTTCAAAATAGTTGATTTTGATAAGCCGTTAATGGTATTTGTACCAGCTTCCGGTATTCACAATGCAAACATTTTCCTGGCTTTCTATCCAATTTTTTTCTACTAATTTTTTAAATCCTGCAAAGGCGGCAGCCCCTTCCGGTGAAAGTAACAAACCTTCAGTTCGGGCTATCTCCCGAATACCTTGTTGTATATCATTTTCAGACACAGTAACGCCGGTGCCTTTGCTTTCATGAATAACCCGCAACATGCTTTTTTCTGCAAAAGGAGTAGGTACAACCAAACCATTGGCAATTGAATAACCTGGTTGAAAGGATTCATTTTTTTTGCCTTTTTCAATCATTTGTATCATGGGATTACAATTTTCTGTTTGTACAATAACCATTCGTGGCTTTTTGGAGGAATTGAGCCATTGCATTTGCTGCATCTCTGCAAAAGCTTTCCACATACCAATTAATCCGGTACCGCCACCGGTGGGATAAATAATGACATCGGGTAATTGCCAGTTGAGTTGTTCGGCTATTTCATAACCTAAGGTTTTTTTGCCCTCTAACCGATAAGGTTCTTTCATGGTGCTCATATCAAATGCGCCGGTTTCGGCTGCTATTTGTTGTACCAATTTTCCGCAATCATGAATAAAGCCATTTACTTCAATCAATTTGGCACCGAACATTTGAACCTCTTCTTTAATCAACATGGCACTCGATTTTGGCATGACCACCGTAGCTTGTATCCCTGCCTTTGCGCAATAGGCACTCATGGCACCACCTGCATTACCGGCCGTTGGTATAATGCAATGTTCAATGCCCAGTTCTTTTGCTTTAGAGATGGCAACACTTAAACCTCTTGCTTTAAAAGAGCCTGTTGGGTTTACACCTTCATCTTTTAAATAAAGCCGGTTTACTGCATATTTTGCGGAAAATTTATGGAGGGTATGCATGGGTGTAAATCCTTCTTCCAGGCTAATTCTGTTGGTTGCATCAAATACGGGCAGCATGGCAGCATAGCGCCATAAATGATGGGGTTGGTTGACTAAATTTTCTTTAGCAGGATGGATGCCATTATATTGGGTAAATAAAGGTTGATTGCAGCAGGATGCATAGGTTTGCTGCTGGTGTATATTGTATATTTTACCGCAATTGGAACAGGTAAGATGGCTGGCTCCTGAAATTGTTTCACTAACTGTTTTCACACTGTAAAACTACAGGTATGTTATAACCAAATGAATGCAAATTCGTTATATGCTATAACTATTTGTGATAAACAGATTGTGCTGTTTTAATCAATAATTTGTTCAAATTGCTGGTTTCTCCCTTACGTTGAATGAAATAAAAGTTACGTACAATACTGAGTCCTTCAAAGTGCAGTTGTTTCAGCTCACCATACTTTAACTCTTTGATAACAGACCGATGTGGCAGAAAACCCAGACAATCAGATTCAATTAAAAAATTCTTCAATGCTTCAGTTCCGCCTAATCTTACTTTAATATTTAAATCGTTGAGTTGTATTTTATGTTTTTCCAGATTTTTTTTTAAAACTGCCAAAGTACCGCTTCCACGTTCTCTGATGGCTAAAGGCATCTGATATAAATCTTTTACCTGGTAATTCTTTTTTTGGGCCCAGATACTTTGCCGACTGCAAACGGCAACCACTTCATCGGTTATAAAAGGCAAATAACTTACATTGGTTAATTGTCCTTTTTCTTCAATAATACCCAGATTAATTTCTTTATTCAGGAGGGCATCCAAAACAATTTCTGTATTTCGGTTCAATAAACTGATGGTTAAATTAGGATGTTGTTCATGAAATATGGATAATACTTTTGGTAAAATATATAAAGCCACGGTGGTACTGGCTCCTAATTTTAAAACCCCTTCTGCCTCCATTGCTTTGGAAAGGGTGGTGATGTCGAAAAGTGTTTGTTCCTGAATACGTTTTACTTCTGTTAACCTTTCAAATAAAAGTTCACCGGCTGGGGTTAGTTCAATATACATTCCGCGCCGATCGAATAATTTGGTTTTATATTGAAATTCGAGTTGCTTTATATGTTTACTGATGGCAGGTTGAGAGATATACATTTCCTCAGCAGCTTTCGAAAAGCTTTTCTGTTTGGCAACTTCTAAAAAAACTTCGTGCTGTGCTGAGAGCATAATATAATTTTAAAAAGTGATTAACGGCCAAGGCTTTGCAAAATATCATATTTGGTAATGATGTGATAATCTCCTTTTTCATCGTTCACCAATACGGCACCGTTGGTTTTATTGATGAGTGCTCCTAATTTTTCAATGGGTGTGGCAATGTCTACAATAGGATAGGAGGGTTCTGTTACTGTTTCAACCATTTGCGATTTGATTTCCGGATTCGAAAACATTTTGATAAATAATCCTCCTTCACTTACAGCGCCTTTAATTTGATTGTCATCCATCACAGGAATGTGTTCAATATCGTATTTTTCCATCAATGCAACAGCATCTGCAACTGTTTGTTGCGGAGATATGGTTACTAATTTTTTGTGTGCCCTGCCATTGATAATGTCTTTACATGTTTTTACTTCTAAAAAACCGCGCTCCATCATCCATTGATCATTGTATATTTTACCTACATACCGGCTGCCATGATCATGGAAAATACACACCACAAAATCATCTTTTTTCAATCGGTTTTTTAATTGCATGAGGCCCTGTAAACAACTGCCGGCGCTGTACCCACAAAATAATCCTTCTTCTTTGGCAATTCTTCTGGCCATAATAGCACCATCTTTATCTGTTACCTGCTCAAAATGATCAATGAAACGCATATCGTAGTTTTTGGGAACAAAATCTTCTCCAAAACCTTCACTGATATAAGGGTGTACATACGACATATCTACTTCTCCCGTTAGATAATAATGCGTCAGCAACGAACCATATACATCTATTGCCCAAACCTGGATATTTGGATTTTTTTCTTTTAAATACATAGCCGTTCCGGTAATGGTGCCACCTGTTCCGGCCGTACATACTAAATGAGTTATTTTCCCATCAGTTTGCTCCCAAATTTCAGGGCCTGTGCTTTCATAATGTGCCTGTCTGTTGGCCAAATTATCATATTGATTCATGTAGCAGGCATTGGGAATTTCAAGACTTAGTCTTTTGGCAACACTGTAATAACTTTTAGGGTCTTCGGGTAAAACATTGGTAGGACAAACAATTACTTCTGCACCAACGGCTTTTAAAATATCTGCCTTTTCTTTACTTTGTTTATCGGTGGTAACAAAAATACATTTATAGCCTTTTACACAGGCCGCTAATGCCAAACCCATACCTGTATTGCCGCTGGTACCCTCAATAATGGTTCCTCCGGGTTTTAATCTGCCTCCCTGCTCAGCTACTTCTATCATTTTTAAAGCCATACGGTCTTTGATAGAATTACCGGGGTTAAAATAATCAACTTTGGCAGCAACAGTACAAGGAAAATCTTTTACAATTTTGTTCAATTGAATCATTGGTGTATTCCCAATGGTTTCTAACACATTTTTTTTAATATTCATCATGGCAAATGTTTGTGCTGCAAATGTAGGTTTTTACTTTTTTGGTAATATATTAACTATTAAAATAATATTATTTAACGAAATGAAAAAGATAATATAGCAAAAATTTTGAATATTGTGTTGGGAGTATGCAGCTAATTTTATTATCTGATTTTTGATAAAAGAGGGAATACTATGCCGTTTTTTAAATAATTTTTATTGTTTTCCCCTATTTTTGTTGCCCTTAACATATAAATATGTTTTACTTAAACTAATAACCAAAGCTAATGACGAACAATTTGTTTTATGCAGTTCCAATCATGGGTATTATAGGTTTGCTGTATACCCTTATTCAATTTAAATGGGTAGCCAAACAAGATGCCGGTACACCCCGAATGAAAGAAATCAGCACGTATATCGCTGAGGGTGCTATGGCATTTTTAAAGGCAGAATGGAAGGTATTGGGTTATTTTGTTGCTTTTGTTGCCATTTTATTGGCATTTATGGCACAGAGTAACGCAAATAGCAATTGGAGTATTGCCATTGCATTTATTTTAGGTGCTGTTTGTAGTGCTGTAGCCGGATTTATTGGTATGCGTATTGCTACTAAAGCAAATGTTCGAACTGCTCAAGCAGCCAGAACCAGCCTTGCTAAAGCATTAAAAGTTTCTTTTACCGGCGGATCTGTAATGGGATTAGGCGTAGCAGGATTGGCTGTATTGGGTCTTGGTGCTTTATTTCTGGTTTTAAAGCAAATTTTTGCGCCAGATGCTGCTTCAACCAGCCTTGAAATGATTAAAACCATTGAGGTGTTAACCGGTTTTTCATTAGGTGCTGAAAGTATTGCATTATTTGCCCGTGTAGGAGGTGGTATTTATACAAAAGCAGCAGATGTTGGCGCCGATTTAGTGGGTAAAGTAGAAGCTGGTATTCCTGAAGATGATCCACGCAATCCGGCAACTATTGCTGATAATGTGGGTGATAATGTGGGTGATGTGGCTGGTATGGGTGCCGATTTATTTGGTTCTTATGTTGCTACCGTTTTGGCTACAATGGTACTGGGTCAGGAAACCATTTCACACGACAACTTTGGTGGATATGGCCCCATCCTATTACCAATGGTAATAGCTGGTGTGGGAATTTTATTTTCAATTATCGGAACTTTCTTTGTTAAAATAAGTGAACATGCCGGCGTAAATACCGCCAATGTTCAAAAAGCGCTAAATATGGGCAACTGGGGCAGTATTGTTTTAACTGCATTGGCCTGTATTGGTTTGGTAACTTATATTTTACCGGAAACAATGGTGTTACGCGGACTTGAATTTACCCGTTGGGGTGTTTTGGGTGCAATTGGTGTAGGATTATTGGTAGGTACTTTAATGAGTATTATTACTGAATATTATACTGCAATGGGCAAAAGACCGGTGCTTAGTATTATTAAACAGTCATCTACCGGACATGCAACCAACGTAATTGGCGGGTTAGCCGTAGGAATGGAAAGTACATTTTTACCCATTTTGGTTTTAGCCGGAGGTATTTGGGGTGCTTATGCCTGTGCGGGCTTATATGGTGTAGCCATTGCTGCTGCAGGCATGATGGCAACTACGGCCATGCAATTAGCCATTGATGCTTTTGGACCAATTGCAGATAATGCAGGGGGTATTGCAGAAATGAGCGAATTACCGGGCGATGTTCGTGAAAAAACAGATGTGTTGGATGCAGTGGGTAATACAACGGCAGCTACCGGAAAAGGCTTTGCGATTGCTTCGGCTGCTTTAACTGCGCTGGCTTTGTTTGCAGCCTATGTTGGAGTGATTAACAACAATGGTTATGAAATGCATGGTATTGATATTTATAAAGCAAAAGTGTTGGCCAGTTTATTTGTTGGCGGCATGATTCCATTTATTTTTTCTTCTTTAGCTATTCGTGCGGTGGGCCAGGCTGCCATGGCTATGGTAGAAGAGGTTCGTCGTCAGTTTAAGAATATTCCAGGCATTATGGAAGGAACCGGTAAGCCGGAATATGATAAATGTGTTGCCATTTCTACCAAAGCATCCATTAAAAAAATGATGTTGCCCGGAGCAATTACTATTATTGCACCTTTGTTAATTGGGTTTATTTTAGGACCTGAAGCTTTAGGCGGATTTTTAGCGGGTGCTACTGTAAGTGGTGTTTTAATGGGTATGTTTCAGAACAATGCAGGTGGAGCTTGGGATAATGCTAAAAAATCTTTTGAAAAAGGAGTTGAAATAAATGGTAAAATGCATTATAAAAAATCTGAGCCTCATAAGGCTTCAGTTACCGGCGATACAGTTGGTGATCCGTTCAAAGATACTTCAGGCCCGTCAATGAATATTTTAATTAAATTGATGTCCATTGTTTCTTTGGTGATTGCACCTACATTGGCCCATTTGCATCAGTCAGACGCCAATACAGTTAAAGCGCAAACCATTGAAATTTCCATCTCAGACAGTACACAAAAAATTTTAGGGCAGGGTTCGTTTTCTACCGGAAGTGATAACACAATGAATGCATTGATGCAGCAATTGCGTAATGATGGTGTAATACAAGGTAATGATGTTAAATTAGAAATTCGCAACAGCAAAATATTTATCAATGGCAAGGAGCAATCTGAAGCTATTATGGAAAAATATAAGGCATTTCTAAAATAACTAACCCAAAATTTTTTTTGCCGTGATATGTGTATATTAGAAGTTGATTTGATTGTATGCTATGCCGCAATTCCCTAATATATTATTACACGCTGTTCCTGCATTTATTCTGCTGATTATTGTAGAAGTGGTGTATGCATATCATATACAAAAGGAATTATACCATGTTAAAGATACTGCCACCAGTATAGTATTGGGTTTAGGGAATCTATTTACCGGTATTCTCACCAAAGCCATTATACTCTTATTTTTCTCCTGGCTATACACCTATCGTATTTTTACCATACCCTATACGGCATGGTGGGCTTGGGTGTTGTTATTTTTCGCAGATGATTTTAGCTATTATTGGTTTCATCGAATGGCACACACCGTACGTTGGTTTTGGGCAAGCCATGTAGTACATCATTCTTCTGAACATTATAATTTGGCTGCTGCTTTAAGACAAACTTGGACAGGTAATTTAACCGGCTCTTTCATTTTTTGGTCGTGGATGCCACTGGTAGGATTTCATCCCGTCATGATCTTACTAATGCAATCGATAAGCTTGTTATATCAGTTTTGGATTCATACCCAAACCGTTCAAAAATTATCCAAATGGGTAGAGTATATTTTTAATACACCTTCTCATCATCGTGTGCACCATGGAAGCAATATTTTGTACTTAGATAAAAATCATGCCGGTACATTAATTATATGGGATCGTATGTTTGGTACTTTTCAGGAAGAAGTTTTTACCTCAACTTTTGGCCTTACCAAAAATGTAAATACGTTTAACCCAATTAGAATTGCTTTTTTTGAATGGATTAAAATTGTGGGTGATCTTCGAAAATCGCACCGCTTACAACATATTTTGGGATATCTATTCGGTCTTCCAGGTTGGAGCCATGATGGCAACAGCCAAACTACCAGCGAATTGCGTAAAAGGCAGACTTCTGCCGAAAAAAAGCTTTAAACTTATTTTATCTTTTCTTTTACAGCGAAGCTGTGTAAATTGCTTACGAATGAAATCGTACCAACTTCAATGATTGTGAAATTGAATACCAAGTTTTAGTGATAAAGTTATCAGTTCAATAGATTTTGTTGGATTGTTCGTTTTTACACCCAAAATTCTCAAGTAAATATGAAAAAAATAAAACCTACCGAAAGTGAGTTAGAAATTTTGCAGATATTATGGCAAAAGGGTAATGCCACCGTTCGAGAAGTGCATGAAGTGCTAAGTTTACACAAAGATTCGGGATACACTACTACTTTAAAACTCATGCAAATTATGTATGAGAAAGGATTGGTGATTCGAAATGATCAAAATAAGACACATATCTATCAGCCGAATGTAAGCAAAGAAAACACCCAGCAACAGTTAGTAGGAAAAATGATACACAGTTTATTTGGGGGTTCGGCAACTGCTTTGGTTATGCAGGCTTTGGGTACAAATAAGCCAAATGCAGAAGAATTACAGGCAATACAAACTTTATTGGATAATTTGAAAAGTGCAAAATAATGGGCATGTTACCTGCTATTTTTACCAATTTAGGAGCAGCTATTGTTTGGAATGTACTGCAGGGTAGTATTGTCTGGTTATTGTTTATGCTCTTTAAAATATTATTTCCCAACAAAGTTGCAATGCATTACAATGTTGCGATAATGGCCATTGCAGGTGTTTTCATTCTCTTTATTTTTTCTTTTATACATTATCTTTCAATTGCTGATCCGGTTGCTAATCAACAATTAATACTGTCTGTTTTTATTGTTGAGTCCTTAAAAGGGGTAACCCATGCAGCAAATAAACCCATTTTTTATTATGTTTTTAATGCAATAGCAGGAATCTATATAGTATGGTTGGTGGTACAGCTGATTAGATGGCCATTAATTTTTCGGCAGCATAAAAATTTATTAGCAAATACATTGCAACCGTTACCGGAAGAATTTATAAAGTTTATTGAAACAAAAAAACAGTGGCTGCATTTAAAAAAATCCATTCGACTTTTTATAATTTCAGGTATTAAAAGCCCCATGACTATTGGATTTTTTAAACCATTTATTTTATTGCCGATTGCAGGAATTACACATTTGTCAACTACAGCGGTTGAAGCAATTTTGTTGCATGAGTTGGCACACATTAAGCGGAATGATTATCTCATCAATATCTTAGTTCAGCTGTTACAGTCAATCATCTGGTTTAATCCTTTTGCCAGATTATTGGTGAAGGAAATGGAACGCAGCAGAGAAATTTGTTGTGATGAATATGTGTTGCAACAAAAGTATGAACCGTTATTGTATGCTGAAACCTTGTTGCAATTAGCCCGAATATCACAAAATTATTCCTTGCCCGTTTTATCGATGCCGGCTGTGCAGCATAAGGGTGAATTGTTGTTTCGAATTAAACATATATTGTATGCAAATAAGCGTGCAGTATATTCAGGTCGTTTGGTATTTAGATGGCTGTCTGTTTTAGTTTTCATGATGGCAGGGTTTGTATTTGTGTATACCATGCAATTAAAGCAGCCTTTATTGGTATTGCATCCGAATGAGATGGTGCAGCAAAATCAACTATTTATTCATACAGTTGCTGATAAGAATAGTATTCTTCAGCCCTTTAAAATTTCAATGGAACCTGTACATCGTACATACAAAAAACAAAAAATAAAGCTACATTCAGACAAGAAAATGATTGCTGTTTCAAAATCTGCAACTTCCTATTTGCCTAAAGCAACTGTACCTGTTTCAAACCTGATTATTGACCAGTCTTTGCCTGTTGTTCAAACAGAAAATAAAGCAGCATCAACATTGCCTGAAGGCACTACATTCATTCAAACAAAAAATTTGCTTTCTTCAAATTCAAATCAACAAAATAGTGCTAAAATATATTTTAATCTATTCAGGCTCACTACTTCACAATCCATTTTAAAATTGTTTGCCGCAGATGATATAAACCAGCATGCACTGAAATTTTTCGCAAGTATTCAACATCAACGGCATTTAATAAAGACTACTGCTCTGAAATGGTGGATGAAAGCACTCTTGTATCAAATGCAACAGCAACAGATTGAGTTACAATCCATACATCAATTCATTCCCGTTATGGCTCATCAATACATTTCCGATGAAAATGCCTGTATTTTAAATATTTCTGCATGTCAGATGTTTTTGGTTCAAGTACAAAAAAGCAATTGGTGCAAAGAATTTGAGCCTGGCTATTTTATGTTACTGATTATGAATCCTGCTAATAATGAAATGCCTGAAGAGGATTATGTGTATTGGTTTTCTAATCAATCTGATGGGTTTGAAGAGCCATTGCCCATCATGAATGATACTGCCTGTGATGTTGTTTCATTCAATTAAATGATAAAATTTAATAATGCTCACCACAGTCTTCTGGGGCACCAGTCAGCATAACGATTGTTTAATAAAAAGCCAATCAAAATTTCATGGGTACCACTACTAACAGTTCCTAATGCTGAGGTGGTGTAATCGTATGAATAACCAATATTTACCGATTGATTTAAATTGATGCCTAACATGGCTGCAAATCCATTTTTATAACGCAATGATACGCCTGCCCACAATAAATCCTTGTATTGCAATTTTACATTCACATCTATCCCCAATGGCAATGGTAGAATATATCGGATTTGGAAGGAAGGAAGTGCACTGATATCGTCAGAAAGGCTATACCGATAGCCGGCGGTAAAAAACAAATGGGGCACCAATTTGCCCGGAACAATACCAACAGGATGATTGGAAAAATAAATCTGGTCGGGAATTATTTGCTGTGCAGATAATCCCAAAAAATAATTGGCTGCATATAACCACAAACCGGCACTGATATCCGGTTTTATCCGGTTAATGGTGTTGGCATTGGTTACTGCCGGATCAACCGGTACAGCAAAATTTAGGTTGGACGTATTTAAACTGAGTTGCGAAATGCCGGCTGATATTCCGGCAGACAAATTGGTGTTAGGAGTTAATCCTACATGATAGGCATAAGTAGCATAAGCAGCAAAACGGTTCAGTGATCCGGCCTTGTCGTTCAGAATGGTTAAACCAACGCCTGCATGGGCGGGTGCGCTGGTGTAATTTCGCCAATAGGCATTGCCACGAGGGTTTTCGCCAGGGGTATGATAGCCGGTTGCAGTTTTTTCAGGAAAGCTGCTTTTATGCAATGGCCCCTGAATGGTGAAATAAGTAGTAACAGGTGCATCTGTTAAACCTTCCCATTGAATACGGTGACTCAATTTTACATCGGTATAATTTTCAATTCCGGCAACTGCCGGATTAATAATAAAATTGTTTAAAATGTATTGCGTATAATAGGGTCTTTGTTGTGCTGATGCTGCAACAAAGAAAAAAGGAAATGCTACTAAAATGAATAGGCGAAGCTTCATTATTATTCAGACCCGAATGTATTATAAATTCAGGGAACTATCTACAGAAAAACAATAATCTGATGAGAATCAAATACAAACAATCTAAATCATCAAATTATTCTTCAATGCGGGAAGTGTCTGACTGGCCGGAGAAAACTGAAGTCATTTTTCTGGCACTGTAAATGTTTCGATTATACCTATTTCCTAATATAATTAAAGTGGCCGTATCATTAATTAATCGGGTAAATACGGTATTGTTGCCATGCCACCAGCCATTATGGTATATAATGGGGCCGTTACTGCCATCTAACAACATACGCCATCCCATACCATAATTGTGGTTCGATTTAATTTCAAGGCTTCTTGGCTCAAATGCCATTGAGAGTGTTTGTGGTTTTACAAAACTGCCTTCATACAAGGCTTTATCCCATAAAAGCATGTCTCTTACCGTACTGTACACATTTTTATCACCATAAATACAATCTAATTTTTCTAATTTAAATGGTGCTTTATTGGGTTGAAAAGAAGGTATATACCGATTGGTATCTGCAATACTGAATACATACGTATGCTTCATGCCCAAAACATTAAACACACTGTCTTTCATGTATTGCGGAAAAGGCATTTTGGTAATTTTTTCAATAATCAATGCCAGTAGTGCATAATTGGTGTTACAGTAATGAAATTTTTTATTGGGCAAGGAAAGGATAGCGGGTTGATGTGCAATCATATAGTTTAATACATCCTGATTGGTTTGAAAGCCTTTTACTTCATTCCCGGAAGGAACCAGATGTACAATTTTAATTCTTTTCCCTCTTTTGTTTCTTGCATAAGAAACCACTGCTTTCTTTTCATCCATGAAATAAACATAATTGGGAAGTCCGCTTCGGTGCGATAGTAAATCAGTTACGGTTATATTACGATAAGGAAAACTTGGGAAAAATTTTTGTATGGTATCGGTTAGTTCAATTCTGCCTTGCTCCCATAATCGCAGAAGTGTCATGGCAGTAAAAGTTTTTGAAATTGAGGCCAAATGAAAAGGATCATCGGGTGTTATTTTTTCATTTGTTTTAAAATTGTAATAACCATTGTAATCTTCAAAAACCACTTCGCCGTTCTTCGCCATTAAAATGGCGCCATTAAAATCTTTATCTAATAAATTTTTTTTATACAATGAGGAAATGGCATTTGCATAGGCTTGTTTCTGTTGCGGGGTCAGTGTATCGAAATGAAAAGTAACTGGTGCAATAGCTTGCTGTATGGCATTTTTTTCTTTCTGCGATTTGCAGGATAAAAACAACAATGTAAACAGAGATGAAAGTATCAATAATTTGTGCATGCCTCAATGGTTTCAAAAGGCGCAAATATAAAGGATAATGTGCCGAGTTTCGTTAAGCAAAAACAAAAGTAAAATTTGCATCAACTATTAATTGGAGAATATAATTTAATTTAGCAGCTATGAATAAGCAAACAACCAACCCAACCAGTTACCCCAAAGAAAAAATTAACATACTGCTTTTAGAAAACATCAGTGATAAAGCAGTGCAATATTTTAAACAAAGCGGGTATGTAAACGTTAAAAAATTAAATGGTGCTTTAAGTGAAGAACAATTAATAGATGCGGTAAAAAATGTACATCTGTTAGGCATTCGGTCTAAAACCAAAATAACAGAAAATGTATTAAAAGCCGCAACAAAATTACAGGCCATAGGATGTTTTTGTATTGGCGTAAATCAGGTAAACCTGAAAGCAGCAACCGATAATGGGGTAGTAGTGTTTAATGCGCCTTACAGCAATACAAGAAGTGTGGCCGAATTGGTAATTGCATTATCAATTATGTTGATAAGAAGAATTCCGGATAAAAATAAAGCAGCTCATGAAGGTATTTGGCTCAAAGAGTCGAAGGGCAGTTTTGAATTACGGGGTAAAACATTGGGTATTATTGGCTATGGAAATATTGGTTCGCAGGTAAGCGTTTTGGCCGAAGCAATGGGTATGCAGGTTCGTTTTTATGATATTGAAAACAAGTTGCCATTAGGTAATGCCATTGCCTGTAAAAGCATGAAAGAATTGGTGGGTATAGCCGATATTATTACCCTGCATGTTCCGGAAACACCACAAACCAAAAATCTGATTACAAAAGCGGTCATTAAAAATTTTAAACCGGGCACCATTTTAATTAATTATGCACGTGGTGAAGTGGTTGATTTGAAAGCGTTGGCAGAAGCAATAAAAGCCGGTGCAGTTGGCGGAGCTGCCATTGATGTATTCCCATGGGAACCAGAAAAAAGCGGCGATCATTTTGAAACGCCTTTGCAGGGGTTACCCAATGTAATTCTAACGCCACATATTGGTGGTTCCACCGAAGAAGCGCAGGAAAACATTGGTGAAGATGTAAGTGTTAAATTGTTTAATTACCTTGAAAGAGGTATTACCAATGGCTCACATACCGTTCCTGCCATTAGTTTGCCTCCTATAGATGGCGCACATCGTATTTTACACATTCACAGAAATAAACCTGGTGTATTAAGTGCCATCAATAGTGCTTTGGCGAGTCATCATATTAATATCGTTGGCCAATACTTAAAAACAAATGATGCCATTGGTTATGTTGTATTGGATGTAGATAAAAAATTATCTAATAAAGCAGCGGCATTATTAAAAGAGGTAAAAGATACCATTAAAGTGAGAATGTTGTACTAATATCATCACCACGATATGAGGAACAGATGATGGTAGCAAACGGATAATCAGGCTTACCTGCGAGCTTCAGCATCTACAATACTTAAATTTTTTATGAAACGTATTGCTGCTATTGTAGTTTGTATCATTTTAGGTTGTATAATCAGCCGGAATGCATTGGCCTATACCCTTAAAGGTATAGTTATCAATGCTGTTACACATCAGCCAGTTAGTGGTGTATATATTTATGTGAATCAGTCAACCTATCTTACCATCACCAATAGTGCCGGTCAGTTTGATTTGGATAATATTACTGGTATTGAAGCTGATTTGATTGCTACCAAAGCAGGTTTTGAAACCTTAACTTATCATATTACCACTCAAAAAATTCCAACGCAAATCCGATTTGAAATGACGCAGTTGGATACTGCCCGTTTTAATGTATGGATAGGTTCCGGTACTGCAAATGGGAAAGAGTGGTTTCAGTTATTCCAAAACTTTTTTATGGGCCATGCGGACTATGCTGCTCAATGTGAAATTTTGAATTCTGATGCATTGAAATTTAAATGGAACGATTCTACACAAATTTTAGATGTGCTGGCTGATGGCCCCCTCATGGTGAGTAATGAGGCGCTGGGTTATATGTTATTGATGAATTTGGAAAGTTTTAAGATGAATAAAAATGGCGACATGGTGTATGATGGCACGATTGCATTTAAGCCGCTGCATTCACAAAGTTTAGATATTAAAAATAAATGGATAGAAAATAGAAAACAAAACTATCCAACCAGTCAGATTGCTTTTTGGAAAAGCCTGTATAATGACAGTTTGCATCAAAATGGTTTTACTGTTCAATTTATACAACGCATTTTTGAAAATGAATCTGGTTATGCCAGTGCTGTTGCTAATAAAAAAAATACAACAGGTATGCAATCTTTAAAAGAAGGAAATACCATTGTTAAGAAAAAGTTTGTTGATGTTGCTGCAACCGGTGCACAGAATTTGTTATCTAATTTCCTGAAAAAGAATCAAGATAATCTTGCTGTATTATTGGCCTCACAGCACATTATGGAGGTAAAATATAAAAAAACAGATGCATGGGAACCGATTGACAGATCCAATGGGTTTAATCCATTTACCAGCTCATTAGCAGAAAGCTATTCGTACATTATTTTCTCTGATAATCCGGTTTATATTGCCAATACCGGATATTCTTTTCCATCTTCTGATTATTGGGTAATTGGTGATTGGAACTGGATGGGCTTATCCACTGCCATGCCTTATGATTATGGGTTGTAAAAATTAATTAGCATGTGTTAACATTGTTGCAGTATTTGTTTTAATGCTGCAATTTCTGATGCATCTACCATTATTCTTTCGCTTTTGTCCTGCATGGCATCTACCCAAAATTGCATGGGCGATGGTTCCAATTTTTTTGCACTGCTATGCACTTCATCTGTTCCGGTAAATAAAAGCAACTCCTCCAGATTACTGCTTCTAATACCTCCTCCCGGCACAATCACAATTCTGTCTGACGCTGCTACAATTAGTTTTTGTATTAATGCTTTTCCCAATAAAGCATTGGGCTGTTGTCCACTGGTTAAAATACGCTGACAACCACATTGAATAATATTTTCCATGGCTTCCAATGGTTGTTTGCACCGATCAAATGCCCGGTGAAAGGTAACTTCCATTGGGTAAGCCAACGCTGCTAATTGCTGTGTTCTTGCTATATCAATACTGCCGTCGGTTTTTAAAATGCCAATTACTACGCCATCAAAACCCATTTGCTTGCAAAGTTTAACATCTGCCTGCATGGCTGCAAACTCTGCATCAGTGTACACAAAATCTCCGGCTCTTGGGCAAATCATTACGAAAAGTGGCAGATCAATCTTTTGTCGAACCGTTTTTAAATATCCATAGGAAGGAGTAGTGCCGCCATTTTCATAGTTTTCACATAATTCAAGTCGATTGGCACCGGCTTTATAAGCAGCGATAGCAGACTCAATTGAGAAAACCGCTATTTCAATTAGTTTCATTTATGGTAATATAAATTTTGCGTCTTCTAAAAAGTTTTTATCATCTGCAAAACAAACTGCATAATTAAATCCTTTCTGTAAACAATAGCCGCCATATTCTCCTTTTTTATTCAGAGCCACAAAACCTATTTGAATTTCTTTTGCTTTACTGCCTTTAATTTTTGCAATTCTTTCAACCGCCATTTTACAGGCTTGTTCCGGCGGCCATCCCTGCCGCATCAGTTCAACCACTGTATGCGAACCACAAATTCTAATGATATCTTCCCCCTGGCCGGTAGCAGCAGCAGCGCCTACCTCGTTATCCACAAATAAGCCGGCACCAATTAGCGGCGAATCGCCTACACGGCCATGCATTTTAAAGGCCTGACCACTGGTGGTACAGCTACCGCTTAAATTGCCGGCACTGTCTAACGCCAACATAGCAATGGTATCATGATTCCATTGTCCGGTTTCTAATTTTGCGGGAACCGAAGTGGGCACAAAAGAAGTTTTTCCTTCATTCCGTTCAATGTTGATAATAGGTTTATATTCACTTTTTTTCAGCCAGTTTTCATAAGCTTTTTTGGCTTCATTGCTAAGTTGCTCCGGTTCCAAAATAAAGCCTTCGGCAATGGCAAACTGTTGGGCTCCTTCACCAGCCAATAAAACATGAGGTGTTTTCTCCATTACCCTTCTGGCTACTGAAATGGGATGCTTAATGCGTTGCAAACAGGCAACCGCACCGCAGTTAAAATTTTCATCCATAATAGAGGCATCTAATGTAACATAGCCATCTCTGTCAGGATTGGCACCTAACCCTACACAACAATTGATGGATGATTCAGTAACCATTACCCCTTTTTCAACTGCATCCAATGCACGTCCGTTATTTTTTAAAATAAGCCATGCGGCTTTATTGGCGGCAATACCCGCATCCCAGGTAGCAATAACAATTGGTTTTTTAACCGGCCCGGCAAAGCCCGACAGCCTGTTTTTCGGCATAGCCAATGCAGTCAATCCTAAAGAACTCAGCGATAAAAAATTTCTTCTTTCCACAATAAAAAATTTAGTTTGTCTGAAGTAGTAATTTGTTGATTTAAAGATAACACATTCAGTACTATCATCATCGGGATATTGATGCATGTCAGCAATGTTTTCATGATTTTCTTTTCTGAAAAGGTAAATGAACCCTTTTAAACAGGTGTACCTTTACAAAAGCAGCGGAGTGTGGCAAGCAACTGATTATTCATCATAAACGGAATCATTATGAAAGTGGTACTCATTGGAGCAGGATTTGCAGGTTTAAAAATTGCACGAACATTCAACAATCAAAAAGGGATTGAATTATTGCTTTTGGATAAATACAATTACCATCAGTTTCAACCTTTATTTTATCAGGTAGCAACTGCTGGCCTTGATGCCAGTAATATTTCTTTTCCGCTCAGAAAAGTGTTTCAGAACAGTAGCAATATACATATTCGGATGGCCAACGTTTTATCCGTCGATACGCATTTTAAAAAAGTGCATACAGATATTGGTAATTTTCATTATGATAAACTTATTATTGCTACAGGGGCCGACACCAATTTTTTCGGCAATAAAAAAATTCAGGAAGCAGCATTACCCATGAAGAGTACTGTTGAGGCGTTGCAATTACGTCATCGTTTTCTGCACAATTTAGAAGAAGCACTTCAAATCACAGACAGAGCCATTTTGGCAAAATTGCTAACGGTAGTTGTTGTGGGAGGCGGGCCAACGGGGGTGGAATTGTGTGGTGCTTTGGCCGAAATGCGCAATTTGATATTACCGAAAGATTATCCTGAATTAGATTTTTCGTTAATGAAAATTTTTCTGATTGAAAATAATGTACATACACTGGCTGCCATGTTTGAAAAAAGCAGGATTCAGTCAGAGCAATATTTAAAAAAATTAGGAGTGGATGTGTTAACCGGAATATCTGTTTCTGATTATGATGGCGAAACAGTAGTTTTAAACAACGGTAACAGTATTGCTTCTAATACATTAATTTGGGCAGCAGGTATTAAAGGTAATGTACCCACTGGGCTTGACGAAAGCCTTATTGTGCATGGTAATCGTATAAAAGTAAATCGATTGAATGAAGTAATTGGTGTACCGAATATTTATGCAGTAGGCGATGTAGCTTATATGGAAACACCACTGTATCCGCATGGTCACCCACAGGTGGCGAATGTAGCAATAACACAAGGGCTGCAATTGGCTAAAAATTTATTACACCCCGGCAATCCTCAACCGTATGAATATCACGACAAAGGAAGTATGGCAACAGTTGGCAGAAACTTAGCGGTGGTAGATATTCCAAAACCCCGATTACATTTTGGTGGATTTTTAGCCTGGTTGGTATGGATGGGATTGCATCTCTTTCTATTAGTAGGTGTAAAAAACAGGATTCAGGTTTTTATAAACTGGATTTACAATTATTTTACAAAAGATCCTAACCTTCGTTTAATATTTAGAGAATTTTATAAGCCAAAGCATCCGATACATGTTACCACCTCATCTGTTACAACAACTTCAACAGAAATATAACTGGACAGGAAATATTCAGGTTCAGCAAATATCTGACGGACTGATTAATCATACCTGGAAAGTGATTACCAATACTGGTGATTTTATTTTGCAGGCTATCAATACCCATGTTTTTCCACATCCGGAAAAAATGGATGTAAACCTGCAAATGCTTGCTGCCTATTTTTTTAAAGAAGCGCCGGATTATTTATTTGTTGGCCCGATTGCAAATGTTGATGGGAAAACAATGATGGTTGTTGACAATACATTTTACCGGGTTTTTCCTTTTATTCAAGGTTCACATACCCAGGAAATCTTATCAAGGTCGGAAGATGCATTTGAAGCTGCTCAGCAATTTGGAAAGTTTACCGCAGCATTGGCACATTTCAATACCAATCATTTACAAATTACCATCCCTTTTTTTCACCATCTTTCATTTCGCTATTGGCAATTTAAACAAGCCTGGCAACAGGCTGATGATGGGTTAAAAAAGCAGGCTCAAAAATATGCCACTCAAATTGCCGGACAAACACAAATTATAGAAAAGTTCAATTATTTCATTCACAAAAATACTTGTCTGCAAAGAACCATGCATCATGATACAAAAATTTCAAATATATTGTTCAATGAAGCAGGAAAAGGTGTGGCGGTAATTGATTTAGATACAGTAATGCCCGGATTTTTTTTCAGTGATATGGGTGATATGATGCGCACCTATTTAAGTCCGGTTGGCGAAGAAGAAAAAGATATCTCATTGATTGAAGTAAGACCTGATTTTTTGCAAGCTGTAACCGAAGGGTATCTTTCAGCAATGGTGCATGTGTTGACTGATTTTGAGAACGAACATTTGTTGTATTCTGGCCAGATAATGACATATATGCAGGCCTTGCGGTTCTTAACAGATTATTTGCAACATAACTGTTATTATGCCTGTAGTTATGCAGATCAAAATTTAGTGCGAACTGCCAATCAATTACAATTATTGGCTCAGATGCAAAACATAAGTACTCCAAAACCGAAGCAGTATTTTATAAAATAACTGACTTATGTTCTGCCAGATGTAAATCATCAATATTTGCGGCATTTTTTATCTTTGTAAAAAAATTATTATGCCTTCATTTGATATAGCCAGTAAAGTAGATTTACAATTGTTGGATAACACCATCAATGCGGTTAAAAAAGAAATTCAGGGGCGCTTCGATTTTAAAGATTCTCCGGTAATCATTGAACTTAATAAAAAAGATTTTACAATTATGCTGGAGGTGGAAAGCGATATGAAAATGAAGCAGGTGATTGATATTTTAATTAGCCGTGGCATGAAACAAGGTATTTCTGCCAATGCTTTTGATTTTGAAAAAGATGCTTATCCAAGCGGAAAAGTGATCAAAAAAGAAGTGGCCGTAAAAAATGGCCTAAAGCAAGATAATGCCAAAAAAATTGTAAAATCAATCAAAGACAGCGGTTTAAAAGTACAAGCGGCTATTATGGATACCATTATTCGTGTTACGGGTAAAAAAATTGATGACCTGCAGGCGGTTATTAAATTGTGTAATGAGCAGGATTTTGGCGTTCCACTTCAGTTTGAAAACATGAAATCTTAAATAAATTTGGTTTTTCTGACAGTTTAATAGCTTAATATAGAGGTTTGTTGGAGTTTTTACTCATCTAAATGCTAAAAAATTGTGTAACAATCATCTTAATTTTGGTAAAAACTTACCCAACCCTTATTTTTGCACCCTCAAAAAAAATTAATAATCGTACGGCCAAACCGTACCACCTAAATCATTCATTATGAAGAAAGGTATCCATCCCGAAAGTTACCGCTTAGTGGTATTTAAAGATATGAGTAACGGGTACTCATTTTTAAGTCGTTCAACTGCTGCTTCTAAAGAAACTGTTGCATGGGAAGATGGCAATGAATATCCATTAATTAAATTAGAAATTTCTAATACTTCGCATCCTTTTTATACCGGCAAAAATGTATTGGTAGATACTGCAGGCCGTATTGATAAGTTCAAGAAAAGATATGCGAAGAAAAGTTAATTTACACGTGAGAATAGAGCAAGAACCCGGTCTTTTAAACTGACTGGGTTTTTTGTTTTATTGAACAATAGCTTTGCTTAAATTTATAATAAATATGCAACCTTTCAAATAGAATACTGTTGAAATGATTGAAAGTTGTAACGTTTGAATAAAATTGTAAAAGATGAAATTAGATATTTTAGCTTTTGGTGTACATCCCGATGATGTGGAATTAGGTTGTTCAGGCACCATTATGGCTGCAGCTGCAGAAGGGAAAAAAGTAGGTGTTGTAGATTTAACAAAAGGTGAATTAGGTACCCGCGGAACGGCAGAAACCCGTTTGCAGGAATCTGCAAAAGCTGCAGAAATAATGGGTGTATTAGTGAGAGAAAATTTAGAAATGGCCGATGGTTTTTTTGTACATGATGAAGCTCATCTGCGCAAAGTAATTACCGTTATTAGAAAATATCAACCCGAAATTATTTTATGTAATGCACCTGAAGATCGTCATCCGGATCATGGTCGAAGCGCAAAATTAGTAGCTGATGCAGCATTTTTAGCAGGGCTGCGAAAAATTGAAACAACAGATAATGAAATACTACAGGAAAAATGGCGTCCAACTTATGTTTTTCATTATATACAAGACCGGTTTATTCAACCATCATTTGTTATAGATATATCTGCTTATATGTCCCAAAAAATTGAGGCAGTATTGGCATATGCTACCCAGTTTTATAAACCCGATGTAAACTTAAATGAACCTCAAACATATATTTCATCTCCACAATTTTTAGAAACCGTAAAAGCCAGAGCTATGATGCTGGGTAAAAGAATAGGAGTGGAATATGCCGAAGGCTTTATTTCCGAAAAGGTATTGGGCATTCGTTCTTTTGATGCTATTGTGAAAAATGTTACCTAATACAATAAAAGTATTAAGGTAACGTAACCGCTTGTTGTTTAGCAATAATAAAAGCAATCAGTTCATCCAACTGTATACCGGCACGGGTGCATGCATCTTGTATATCTTCTCTGGAAACATTTGCTGCAAATGATTTTTCTTTTAATCGCTTTTTAACGCCTTTTACATCCATGCCTTCATAACCATTGGGGCGCATTAAAGAATATGCATGTATTAATCCGGAAAGTTCATCAAATGCATACAGCATTTTGTCCATTCTGGTTTCAGGTACTATCCCAAAATGTGCAGGCCCATGTGAGGCAATGGCATGTATAATTTCAGGATCAATATTTCTGATTTCTAACTCTTCAATAATTTTGCTGCAATGCAGTTCAGGCCACTGATCCCAATCTGCATCATGCAATAATCCCGCCATTTCCCATTTCCATTGTGTTGCTTCAGGCAGTTGTTCAATTTCTGCAGCCCAGCATTGCATTAAATGGGCTACTTGCAACATGTGCAATTGCAGTTTAGGATTCAATACCCAAGCCTGCATTAGTTGCATGGCATCTTCTTTTGTTAAAACATTATCCTGATTGGCCGGATTGCCAAAAACAGTTCTGCCTAAATATAACGACATATATTTTTTTGGGTAAAGATACAATCCTGAATAATTTTTTAAGGTCTGTACTTTTGTGTGTGAACTATCCTTACTTTTAAAGTTCACTATTATACCAACTATAATGCCTGCATTACGAACAGTAATTACCGGTACGGGATGTTATATACCTGAGGTAATAAAATCGAATAAAGATTTTTATGTAAACCATTTTTATGATGAAAATGGACAACCCATCGCTTTGCCATCTAATATTATTGCCGAAAAATTTAAAAATATTACCGGGATTGAAGAACGGCGTTATGCACCGGGTAATATGAATAATGTTGATATGGCTATTGCAGCAGCCACTGCCGCTATTGCAGATGCCGGAATTAACAAAGAATCCATCGATCAAATTATCCTGGCGCACAATTTCGGTAATGTTATTCAACATACCATACAAACAGATACCATGCCTGCATTGGCTTCAAGAGTAAAGCACGGTTTAGGAATTAAAAATGCACAATGTATTCCTTATGATATTGTGTTTGGTTGTCCGGGTTGGCTGCAAGGTATTATTCAGGCCGATGCATTTATAAAAGCAGGTGTTGCAAAAACATGTTTAGTAATTGGTGCGGAAACCTTATCGAGAGTAATTGATATTTATGACAGGGATAGTATGATATTTTCAGATGGCGCAGGAGCCTGTATTGTAAGTGCAAAGGAAACAGATGAAGCTGTGGGTATTTTATCCTACAGTGTCCAGTCGCATGCATTAGAAGAATTAGATTATTTATATATGGGTAAATCTAACTTTCCGCATTCTGATCCACGTATTCGTTTCATTAAAATGAAAGGAAGAAAAGTGTATGAATATGCCATGCGTTATGTATCCGCAGCTATGAAAGATTGTTTAGATAAAAGTGGAGTGGATATCAAAACTTTAAAAATGATTTTTCTCCATCAGGCTAATGAAAAAATGGATGAAGGCATTGTTAAAAAATTGTATGAGTTATATGGCATACATGAATTACCACCCTGTGTTATGCCCATGAGTATTCATACATTAGGCAATAGTTCTGTTGCAACAATTCCTACATTATTAGATTGGGTTCGGAAGGGGCAAATTCCGGATCACCATCTTCAGCCGGGCGATACCATTCTTTTTGCTTCTGTAGGTGCAGGAATGAACATTAATGCTATTTGTTATAAATATTAATTGGTTATGAAAAAATATCTTATTCTTTGCACTTTTATAGTTGGTATCTGTGCTTGTTCCCGCAATCCTTATCAGTTAACCAACAGAACCTATAAAAAAGAAGTATCTCGTTTTAGCCGACAGCTAAAAATAATTCCTGCAGTTCCTGCAAATGATACCATTCAACAGCCACCTTATTTTGTTGGAACCACCAACTTTAATTTACGTAAACCCAATTACGTTATTATACATCATACCGCACAAAATAGCTGTCCTGCAACACTTAAAACCTTTACCAAACCTGCAACACAGGTTAGTGCACATTATGTAATATGCAAAGATGGAACAGTATACCATATGTTGAACGATTATTTAAGAGCCTGGCAGGCAGGAGTAAGTAGTTGGGGAAATGATAAAGACATCAATTCATCTTCTATTGGAATTGAATTAGATAACAATGGCTTTGAGCCATTTGACAGTGCACAAATCAACAGTTTGTTAAGTTTGTTAAGCCGTTTAAAACAAATATATCATATCCCAACACCCAATTTTATTGGGCATGGCGATATTGCACCCACACGTAAAAACGATCCCAACTACCGTTTCCCATGGCAATTATTGGCGCAACATGGTTTTGGCAATTGGTATGATGCAATAATTACTGACACTATACCCGATGCATTTAATACCTTAACGGCATTGAGGGTTATTGGTTATAATGTAAAAGATACTGCTGCAGCCATTATTGCTTTTAAACGTCATTTTCTGCAGGATACAACACCCGGCATGACCGCACCGGCAAGATTAGTACTTTACAATCTTCAAAAAAAGTATATGTAACAATTGAAAATAAAATTCCTTTGTACAAATAATGGTTACTAACAATCGTTAGCTTATTTTTGTGTGCATTAAATTAAACGCTATGGATTTTAAGTTGAGTGAAGAACATTTGATGATTCAAAAAGCTGCTCGTGATTTTGCCAAAAACCATTGTTTATGCGGTGTAATTGAACGCGATGAACACCAAAAATTTCCGAAAGAACAAATAGAACAGTTGGCCGATTTAGGTTTTATGGGCATGATGGTAAAACCAGAATATGGCGGTGCAGGAATGGATACCATTAGTTATGTTTTGGCCATGGAAGAAATTAGTAAAATTGATGCCAGTACCAGTGTGTGTATGAGTGTAAATAACAGCTTAGTATGTTATGGTTTACAGGAATTTGGTACAGAAGCCCAAAAACAACAATACCTCACACCGCTTGCACAGGGGAAAAAAGATGGTGAACTCTATATTGGCGCATTTTTATTAAGTGAACCGGAAGCGGGCAGTGATGCTACCTCACAGCAAACAACTGCTGAAGATATGGGTGATTACTATTTATTGAATGGTACAAAAAATTGGATTACCAATGGTTCAAGTGCCAGCGTTTACTTAGTAATGGCTCAAACACATCCTGAAAAAGGTGCGCATGGTATCAATACATTTATTGTTGAAAAAAACTGGCCAGGTGTTACAGTTGGTGCCAAAGAAAATAAACTAGGTATTAGAGGCAGCGATACACATAGTATTTTGTTTAATGATGTAAAAGTGCCTAAAGCCAATAGAATTGGGGAAGATGGCTTTGGATTTAAGTTTGCCATGAAAACACTGGCAGGTGGCAGAATTGGCATTGCATCTCAGGCATTGGGTATTGCAAGTGGGGCTTATGAACTGGCATTGCAATATGCCAAACAAAGAAAAGCTTTTGGAAAAGAAATTGCCAAACATCAGGCCATTCAATTTAAACTTGCTGACATGGCCACCCGTATTGATGCTGCCCGTTTGCTTTGTTTAAAAGCTGCCTGGGAAAAAGACCATGGAATGAATTATGACATTAGCAGCTCAATGGCCAAAGTATATGCGAGTGAAACGGCCATGTGGGTTACTGTTGAGGCGGTTCAAATTCATGGTGGATACGGTTACGTGAAAGAATACCATGTTGAACGATTGATGCGTGATGCAAAAATTACCCAAATTTATGAAGGCACCAGTGAGGTGCAGCGGATCGTAATTAGCAGAAATATTTTAAAATAAGCAAATCCGTTTTGCAGTTATTTGAGTAAGTTTACATAACTGCAATGAAAAAAATCAGCTTCATACTATTTATCTTTTTTTGCAGCCATTTGCCAACCGGATTGATGGCTGCATCAACTGATACGATTAGTGCTCACATGCTGATTCATTTATTAGCTCAACAACAGGTGCAGTCTGCAAAGTTTTTTACAACAGGCACTTTTCCATCATACAGAACATACCGGTACAATACAACTAAACCAGATGATAATATATTTTTTACGGGACTCATTGTATTCACACTAAAACAATTATATCCTTTAACAGACAGTGCCGATAAAATTTTAATTGATTCCATCATTGAACGTGCAAAGCCTGCTTTCAAAAAATTTAAAAATAAAACGGGGAGAAATACTTATAATTTCTGGTCAACCTATCCTCCTGAAGTATTTCCGAATGGTGGTTGTTTAAATCTGAAGAACCGATCTATGGCGCTTCCCGATGATATGGATGATACGGTAATTGATTTGTTGGCTTTAGGCACAGATAGCACTTCTGCCAGTGCAGTACATTTACTGATGCAACAATATACCAATCATTTAAATGGTAAAATAATTCGCAATACAAAGAAGTCACTTAAAAAATTACCGGCATATTCTACATGGTTTGGAAAAAAAATGCCCATTGAGTTTGATGTATGTGTGTTGGCAAATATACTCTATTTTGTGCAGAACAATCATTTACTTTTCGCAAAAGCAGATAGTGCTACAGTAGAACTTTTAAAAATAAGTATTGAAAAAAAATACATTTTTAAAAGCACTACAATCGTATCCCCAGAATATCAAAGAACTCCGGTAGTTTTATATCATTTTGCCCGTTTAATGAGTTTGTCTGGTTTTGATTTACTTCACGAATTTAAACCTGTACTCGTGCAAAAAGCGCATCAAATTTTATCAAATCCATCTACCAATTATTTTGATAAAATAATTGTTGCAACCGCTTTATTAAGATGGGGTGAAAATATTAATGCTCCCTTAAAAATGGGTGTACCTCAAATCCAAAACTTTTTTAGGAATAATCAATTTGTATTTTTTAAGGCCAATATGAGTTCTATATTACCTAATCCTTTTAAAATGATATTTGAAAAACTGAATATTGGGCAGTTTAATTATTTTTCACCAGCATACAATATTGTTTTGTTATTAGAATATCTTTTGCTGCAACAACAATACAATCAGGGACATCCTTAATTTTGTATTATGGCAGTAGCTATTGAAACATATCAAAATATTCTACAAGAATTAAATGCAAGGCATACCAGGTTAATTGCAGTAAGTAAAACCAAACCGGGTGAAGATATTTTACAACTATATCAATTAGGCCAGAAAGATTTTGGGGAAAATTATGTGCAAGAGTTAGTAGATAAAGCTACTAAACTGCCAACTGATATTCAATGGCATTTTATTGGTCATTTACAAAAAAACAAAGTAAAATACATTGCACCTTTTGTTTATTTAATTCATGGGGTAGATAGTTTGTCTTTACTGGCTGAAATTAATAAACAAGCGCAAAAATGTAATCGGGTTATTGATTGTTTATTACAAATTTATATTGCAAAAGAAGAAACAAAGTTTGGATTGAATGCGGAGGAACTAATCGAAATACTATCAACTGTTCAATCAGGTATTTTTTCAAATATTCGGTTAAAGGGTTTAATGGGTATGGCAAGCTTTACTGAAAATCAATCTCAAATTGAATCAGAGTTTCAATATTTGAAGCATTTGTTTGAAAGCTGTAAAAAAAAATATCAAAAGTTATCAGATTTCACCATTCTTTCTATGGGAATGAGTAACGATTATAAAATTGCCATTGCATGTGGCAGCAATATGGTGCGTATTGGCAGTTTGTTATTTGGGAAACGTGCTTAATGAGAAGCGATTTGCTTCCAGTGCATCAGATCATTTGCAATATAATCGGTAAGTTGTTTTGCAATCAGTTGTTGTTGTTGTAAATCGGGATGATTATCACATCCGCCATTATAAGCCTGTTTTAAAAAATATTTACTGATTTTTCCATCTTGCACACACCAGTTATTTTGAACTACAGCAGTAATGTAGCGTTGTAAATTTGCATTCAAACTACTATCCGCCATCGGACTGGATAAACAAATAATCTGTGCGTTCGGATATTGAGTTCTGATAGTTTGCAAAAAATAAAGATATTGTTTACAATAGTAAGCAGAATCTTGTTTGCCATCATTTTGACCTAAACAAATGGTTACAACATCCGGCTGATATTTTGAAAATTGCCATGGAATTCCGTTCGGTTGGAGATTTAATTGATTAAATATGTTTGTAATATTAAATGCAATATTGCAGTAGCTATGCACCAATCCAATGCCCGAGTAAGCGGTTAAATGCCACTGTGCATTCAGGTTTCTTGCTGTTGTGGGGCCATAAGCAAAATAAGTGTTGTGCTGGTCTTGCCAAACTCCTGCATGGCAAGGCACCACCGATTGATCACTACCTGTACCGCAGGTTATGGAGTTGCCAATACATTCTATCCGTTTGTTGGGTAATGGTGGTGGTTCAAGCAATGCATTGCAAAGCATCCCTGCAAATTCCATGTAACCAATATTGGTTTCTGTATTTTTACACAACACTATTTTATGAGCACCATTTTTTAAATTATAAAAAGAAAGTGTATCTCTTTTTTGCTGTAAACGAATACGATGATAAATGTAATTATCAATTACCACTTCAACATAATTATGGGCATTGGGGCTGGGTACTTCATCCTGCACAATGAATTTGCACGATGAGCCATTGAATGAAGTTGTTACATACACACCCAGCGCCCAATATTTAGGAAGCGCCGGATTGCTAAAATCTATTCTCCCAACATATTGAAATTTTGGATTATCGGCTGAAAAAAAGCGAAGGCTTTGAGCATTTAACTGAATGTTGCAACCCAAAAGCATAATAACTGCAAAGCATCTGGAAAAAATCCTGCCCAAAAATTTCATTCTATGTTTGTATTATTTGTGTGTGTTTGCATATTGAAATACAATCTGACAAAAAGCTTTTACACCTACAGACAACATACTGTCATCAATATAGAAATCCGGAGTATGATGTGGTGGCGCTTTAGCAGGATCCATTCCCTTAGGCATTCCACCTAAAAAGAAAAAGAATGCAGGCGCTTTATCACCATAAAAAGAAAAATCCTCGGCTCCGGTAGTCCAGTCAGATTCTGATACATTATTTTTCCCTGCAGCCAGTTCTAATGCCGGTAAAGTTGCTTTCACTAAATTGGGGCTATTGTAAGTAACTTCTGTTTTTGTATCAATAGAAACTGTTGCAGTAGCACCGGATGCTTCTGCAATTTTTTCTGCAGTGCGTATCATTCTTTCATGCACATCTTTCTGCATTTTACTGTCTAAAGTTCTAATGGTGCCTTCCATTGTTAATGTTTCCGGAATAATGTTGCTGCGCACACCACTATTAATTTTACCAACAGTAATTACAACAGGTGCTTTGGTTAATTCTTCCTGTCTGCTTACAATGGTTTGAAAGCCCTGAATAATTTGTGCAGCTATTACAATAGGATCAATTCCGCTCCAGGGTTGTGAGCCATGCGATGATTTACCTTTTACTTTTACGGTAAACCAATCGCTGGAAGCCATGGTAGCTCCAGATTTATATTTTATTTTTCCGATTTCGGTTTGAGAATTGATGTGTAAACCAAAAATAGCATCTACTTTCGGATGGTCCATTACCCCTTCTTTAATCATTAAAGGTGCACCACCTTCTTCATTACCGGGAGGGCCTTCTTCGGCAGGTTGAAATATGAAAACAACGGTACCGGGTACTTCATTTTTTATTTTTGTAAGCACTGTAGCCGTTCCCATTAAAATAGCAATATGAGAATCATGCCCACAGGCATGCATTACGCCCACCTTATTGCCTTCATATTCTCCGGTAACTTTACTGGCAAATGGCAATTGAATGCGTTCAACAACAGGTAGTGCATCTATATCGGCTCTTAATGCTACAACGGGGCCGGGCTTGCTGCCTTTTAAGATGGCCACTACACCGGTTTTAGCAACAGGATATTGTACATCTAATCCTAATTTTTTTAAATAAGCTGCAATGTAGGCGCCTGTATTGTATTCTCTGTTCGATAATTCAGGGAATTGATGGAAATGTCTTCGCCAGGCAATTACCGAATCATTTAGAGCATTTGCATAAGTATTAATGGTATTTGTTTCATTTTGCGCAAATGCCAGTGAAGGCAGCATTAGTAAAAACAGTAGTTTGGCAACTTTCATAATGTTCGTTTTGATGGTTGGTATTCAAATGTAATGATTGCTTGGTATAAAATTACTTACTGCTGGTTACATTATTTTTTTATAAACAGATAGGGATCAAATTCAACAAAATCGCTGGCTTTAATTGGAATGCCTGTTACGGTATTATTTTTGGTTAAAAAGGAAGTGGTAAAAACGCCAAAAGCCGGGTTGTTATATGTGAGCAGCCATTCATCATTATCCAAATATTGCAGTGTTGCCAGTAAGTTTTGATGGCTGTTGAATTTGATCAATAAATTGCCTGGATTATTTCTTTCTTCAGAAATAGTGATCGTTCCATATAATGTATTTTCATATTGACCGGTATAGGATTTTAAAGGTAACGGTGGTGTATTGCCTTTAATTCGATCTTTCCATCCATCTATCTTTTTTATTTCCCTTGTTTCTTCATCTAAAAATCCGGGCAATACTGTTTTACTTAAATTTTCAAAAGGTAATTTTAAATAGGCATTTAAAATTTGATAGCGTAGTAATTCAAAAAAATCCTGATTATCCTGATTGGTAAGAATGGTGATACCCAGATTTTCTTCGGGAACAAAACAGGTATTGGTTACAAATCCAAATGCCCCACCGGTATGCCAGAAAATCTGTTTGCCATGGTAATCAGTTTCGAATATACCGAGTCCATAACCACTAAAATGTGAATCACCTCTTTTACGGCTGGAGATGATGGTAGCCATATCTCTGGTTGTTCTTAGAACTTCCCAGGGAACAATTCTTTTGCCATTATACCTGCCACTGTCTAATTGCATCATCAGCCATTTGGAAAGGTCGGAAACACAACTTAACAAACTTCCTGCCGGGCCTAAATTATCTACCTGATCGTAGGGGAGCAGCTGTAGTTTGCCCGCGAATGCAGTCGTATGTGGCTTAGCAGCGTTGGGCATTCTGCTGATACCATAGCCTAAGGTTTGTGTATGCTCCATTCCTAATGGTTGTATTAAACTATCGTATACATAAACTTCCCAGGGTTTTCCGGTAACTTTTGGTATAATTTCACCTGCAGTTAAAAAGCAGCTATTGCAATAACCAAAATCCTGCCTGAAAGTACCCGATGGTTTTAAATAGCGCATTTTGTACATGATTTCATGCCGCGAATTTTTGCTGTCCCAAAAAGAAAAATCGCCTTGAAATGTTTTGGTACCCAAATGATGCGATAGCATATCATGAATGGTTACCATTTTGGTTACGGCAGAATCATACAATTGAAAATCGGGAAAATATTTTATAATCTTATCATTTAACGAAAGCTTATGATCATAAGCCAATTGTGCAAGTGAGGTAGCTGTAAATAGTTTTGAGTTACTGGCTATCATAAAAAGCGTGTTTTCATCAACCGGCGCTTTTGTTGTAACATCTCTTACGCCAAAGCCTTTCATTACTATTATTTTACCATCTTTTATAATCGCAATGGCTAAACCGGGAATATTCCAGTCCTGCATGCCCTGCTCAATGTAGGTATTTAAACTATCTTTAATAAAAGTAGGTTGCGCATTTAGCTTGGTTGTGCCGGTACAAAGCAAAATGAAACTTAGAAAGCAGATCAATTTTCTCATAAAAATTAAAATATTGAGTGGAAGGTACTACATGCAAAGTGAACTGTTTCAAATTGCTTTAAAAATATTCGTTTTCATCAGTTATCATAGCATCTATTCTTATTGGAATAATATTGGCACAACAGTATAACCTTGTTTACGGAATAATGCAATTAATCCTTCATTTCCACCTAAATGTCCGGCACCAACAGCTATAAAACAGGAAGTTGCTTGCATTAATTGTGTTATTTTGGCTACCCAATTTTTATTGCGCTGAACCACCAGTTCATTTTGGTATTGTAGTAAATCATCCTCAGTGGTCAGACTTTGTTGAATGCTATCTATGTTCATACGTTTGTACATTGCCACCATATTTTTAAGTTCTATTTTCGACCGATTAAAATGCAGCAGCGTTTCTTTTAACATATTGGCTTGTTGTTGGTAAGGTATGTCATCCAATATTTTAAATTGAAAACCGGCTGTTTCTAAACCCTCAATTGGAATATGATACTGTTCTGCAATTTTTTGAATAGAAGTTTCTAAAGAAATGGGAGTGCAGCCCATTAATGCAGGATATAAGAACGAAGTAATTAGAATGGGTTTATAAAATTGAAAAAAACTGAGATTAATATTTGTCTTCTCTTGAAAAATATGATTCATAGAATCATAAGCAGGTGTGGATACAAAATTTTTAAGTGTTTGATTGTTTTGCATGGTCATTTCCTGCATCATGTTATTAAATAGAGCAGGGTCGTCTAATTTAATTTCAAAATAAACGGTATCAACTTTTTGAATGATGCTGGAAATGGTATCTGGAAGTATAAATTCATTAGGGCATAATAAGTGGAAGGTACCGAAGATATAGGCATTGGCTGGAAGATGATTGCCTGATATGCGCCAGAGCAATGATTGTTGTTGCGGCTCTTGTGCCTGTAATAGCAATGGTAATAAAAATAAAAAGAGGTAATATTTCCATTTTGTATTCATGTAATAGTTTTTTGATGAGGAAGCAATAGAGCATAATAAAGCCGCTTCGTGAAGATAAGAAGCGGCTTTTAATTTCTACTAAAATTAATATAGAGCATTAGCTCTTTGTTTCAGTAGAATTATCATTATCTGTAAGTGACTTATGTTTATTATCTACATTTCTGTAAGCCCATCCAAAGATTAATGGGAATACCCATAGCGAGAAGATCATGGCACATAAAATACCTCCAATTACAACTCTGGCCAAAGGTCTGGAACTTTCAGAACCAATACCATGCGAAATGGCCGCAGGCAATAAACCAATGGCTGCCATTAAGGCGGTCATCATTACAGGGCGTATGCGCGATTTAACCCCTTCTTTAATGGCTGAGTATAATGTATTGGACGCACCCTTTATGTTTTCAAGATTGTGCTTAAATACCGTTATCAGTAAAACCCCATCCTGAATACAGATACCAAATAAGGCTATAAAACCAATACCTGCGGAGATACTGAAATTGGTACCCGTTATATGCAGTGCTGCAATTCCACCCACTATTGCAAAAGGCACATTTAAAAAGACAAGCCCGGCATCTTTTAAATTGCCAAACATGGTAAACAGCAATAGAAAAATTAATAATAAGCTGATGGGAACTACCTGTGCCAGTCTATGTTCGGCTCTTTTCTGATTTTCAAAATCGCCCTGCCATGCCATGGTGTAACCACGTTTTAATTGAACAGCCTGATCAACTTTTTTCTGTGCTTCTGCAATCGTACTGCCCATGTCTCTATCGCGTACAGAAAATTTAAGTGCAGAGTAACGTTGGTTATCATCCCTGAAAATTAAGCAGGGGCCTGTTTTTTCTGTGATGGTGGCAATTTCTTTAATGGGCACTTTAGAGCCACTTTGTGTTGGCACCAAAAGGTTCCCAATATCTTCCGGTGTTTTTCTGAAATTTTCCGGAAGGCGAATACGAATATCAAATGTTTTAATACCCTCATACAATGTTGAGGCTGCTAAACCACCTATGGCCATAGCAACCACTGCATTGGCATCGGCAGTGGCAACGCCATACATGGCCATTTTGTTCTGATCAAGATTTACATCTAACTCCGGTTGCCCAATGTTATGGATCACACCCAAATCGGTAATGCCACGAACATTTTTTAAAATATTATATACTTCCTGAATTTTGCCTTCCATATAATTTAAAGAATCACCATATACTTTTACACTGATGGAACCTTTTACACCGGAAACAGCTTCTTCTACATTATCCATAATGGGCTGCGAAAAATTTAGATCAATACCTGGTATATTGGATAAGGATTTGTTCATTTCTTCAATCAATTGATCCTTAGTGATGTTCGGCTTCCAGGAATCTTCTGGATACAGCATCACAGAAAATTCATTGTTGTAAAAACCTGCTACATCGGTACCATCATCTGGACGGCCGGTTTGTGATACGGCATATTTTACCTGAGGAAATCCCATTAATATTTTTCGAATCTGTGTTGAAATTTCAACCGATTTATCTAAGGAAATGCTGTAAGGTGTTTGTACCCTTAACCAGATAGAACCTTCATCTAATTCAGGTAAAAACTCAGATCCCAGGTATTTGAAAGAATAAAGACCACCTACCATAATTACCAATGCAATGGGTACAACCCATTTTCTTCTTTTGTAAGCACCTGCAAATCCTTTCTGCATAAAACCAGTGAGGGCTTCTACAAAAGGATTGTGTTTTTCGTGCACATTTTTTCTAAGCAATAAGTTTATTAAAACAGGTACCAGTGTTAGTGTAGTAATCAGTGCACCCAATAAGGCAAAACCCAATGTATAAGCCAATGGAGAGAACATTTTCCCTTCCACTTTCTGAAAAGCAAAAATGGGTAAGAGGCCTGTTATAATAATCACTTTTGCAAAGAAAATAGCTTTTCCTAATTGGGCTCCATTTTTCCTGATTAACCCTAGTTTGGCAATTTTATTGAATCGCTCCATACCCATTTCTTTGGCTTTATGGTCAAGTATTACAAACATACCTTCTACCATGACGACCGCACCATCTATAATAATACCAAAGTCAACTGCACCCAATGATAACAAATTGGCACTCATGCCCATTAAGCGCAAACAAATAAAGGCAAACAACAAGGCCATGGGAATAATAATGGAAACAATTAAAGTTGTACGCCAGTTAAACATGAAGAGCGAAACCAATAAGGTAACCAGCAATATGCCTTCCACCAAATTATGCAGTACAGTATGTGTTGCATAATTAATTAAATCAGTTCTATCGTAATAAGGAACAATTTGTGTATCAGCAGGTAAAATAAACTGATTCAGTTTATCTATTTTATCTTTAACTGCATTCAATACTTTAGTAGGATTTTCACCTTTTCGCATTAAGATAATGGCTTCTACCACGTCGGGTTCATCGGTTTCAACTCTTGTTCCATCTTTGTTTATCAAGCCATTTGAACGAGCTACCCAGCCTAAGCGGGGCAAGTTGGAAATTTCAACATTAGCAACATCTTTTACCAGTACCGGTACTCCGTTGATGTTTTCAATAATGATGTTTTTGATTTCATTAATATCATTCAATAAACCAATACCTCGCACTACAAAAGCCTGGTTATTTTGAATAATAACATCTCCACCAATATTAATATTTGTTTTTTGTACAGCAGTAAACACATCGAGCGGAGTAATACCCAGATTGGTGAGTTTTTCCGGGTTTACCTGTATTTCATAAGTTTTAGTTTTTCCGCCAAAACTTACAATATCGCCAACGCCGGGAACGGAGCGCAATTGACGATCAATGACCCAGTCTTGCATGGTTTTTAATTCTCTTACATCTCTGATATTGCTTTTGAGAGTATAGCGATAAATTTCGCCGGTAGGCCCAGTAGGAGGTTGAACTGAAGGATTAACGCCGGCAGGAAGATTGGCATTACCCAACAAATTCATTACTTGCTGACGGGCTTGTGGGTCTTTTACATTATCATCGAATATCAGTTTAACATACGATAAACCAAATATGGTAGAGGAACGAAGACTCACTTTATCCTGTACCGGATTCATGGCCAGTTCAATGGGAATGGTAACAAATTTTTCTACTTCTTCTGCGCTTCTGCCCGGCCATTGAGTAATAATGCTGATTTCAGTATTGGTAACATCAGGAAATGCTTCAATGGGCATATTTTTAAATGTTACAATACCCACTATGATCATAGCCAGCGATGCCAATAGTATAAAAAATTTATTTTTAAGCGAAAATCCAATTACGCTTTTTAATATTTTAATCATTGCTTTAGTTTGAAATAAATGAAAACTAATTGTTTAGGGTATCGTAAATTAAAATGGCCTGCGATGCAATAATGCGATCTCCCACTTCAATACCCGAAGCGATATAAGTTTTATCTCCAATCGTATTAATTACTTCTACAGGTGTAATCACGGCTACACCGTTACCCTGATACTTCAGCACATAATACCTGCTGTTATCAAATACCAATGCTTTGGATGAAACACAAATAGCTTGTTTATTTTCTTTATTGGTAATTAAAATACTTGCAAACATTTGGGGTTTTAATGCATAATCATTATTTGGCAATACTACTTTAACTTTCATTACTTTATTGGCCGGGTCTAATACATTCATCATTTTATCAACCTTTCCTTTAAAAATTCTGTTGGGATAAGATATGGTAGTAACGTCAACGGGATCGCCCAGATGAATTTTACTGATGTTTGATTCATATACATTGGCATAAATCCATACATCTTTCAAATCAGAAATGGTGAAAAGATTATTACCATTATCAGTTCTGATAGCTGTATTGTTGGTAATATTTTTTTGAACAATAAAACCACTGATAGGTGCTTTAATCACATAATTACCCTGTGTATTGTTGCCATTAATTTTTAAAATTCTATTCACCATTTCTAATTGGGCAACTGCCTGCTGGTAAGCTGCTTCGGCAGCATTCACATCCAATTGCGAAGCAAGTCCGCTTTTAAACAAGTCGCGCTGTGCATCTAAATTTTTCTTGGCAACTGCCAGATTTGTTTCTGCATTTACTAAACTATTACTGTAACCGGCCATTTCGCTACTTTTTACAATAGCCAGTACCTGGCCTTTTTGTACATAATCGCCTAACTGTACTTTTACATCTTCCACATTACCACTCACCAACGGATAGATATTTACCTGCTTATCTTGATTAAAATCTACTGTTCCGGTTAATGTTAATGCTTCAACGAGCGGACATTTTTGTACAGTATCTATTTTCAATGTTTTCAATAACGAGTCGGGAATTACATATTGTAGCCTCGTTTCTTTTTTTGCTGTTTCATCTTTACAGGCACTCATACTGCATGCAGTAATTGCAATAATAAATGCGGGCAATACCCATTTATTTTTAAAAATATGTTTCATAAATCAATAATTCAGGGTTTAATAAAGTGATGTTCCGGTATAATAATTTAAATCTTCAAATGCGCTGATGCGGTTGAATTTAATAGAATTTATTTGTAATGTATTTTGTTTATAGGCATCATAAAAATCTAAAAAATCGAGCAGGCTGATGTTTCGTTTTTTGTAATTCGATAAAACTTCATCCTTCAACCGGTCAAAATCTTTTCCAAAAGCAGGATCTATTTTTTGGTACAATGCCGTATTGTCGTATGCCTTTTGCAAAGCCCGATATATTTGCGCTTCAATACTTGCTTCAGCACTTTTCTGGGTAGTGGCACTGTAATCAATCATCGATTTGGCCGATTTAATATTACCCTGGTTTCTGTTAAAAATTGGGATATCTATACCAAAACCTATATTGTTAAAGTTATGAATATAGTTGCCTTGCTGGTCGTATCCTAATTGAAGGGTAAGATCGGGCACTGCTAAGGCTTTTTGAAGTTCGTAATTTTGTTTATTCATGTCTGTGTAAGCTTTTGCAATTTTTAAATCGGTTCTGGCCTGATAAGCTGAATCGATTAATATTGCAATAGGATATTTGGCAGGGCTGATTTTTGCCAGTTTGGTTTCATTAACTTCTGGTTGTATAAAACTGTCTTTTAACTGCAATACCAGCCGCAATTCACTTTCTGTATCATTAATTTGATTGATTAAATCGTTGTATTCGCTTTCTAAGCTGTACAATTGCGCTTTAATTCTAACTACTTCTTTTTCGGCAATATATCCCTTTGATTGCTGTTCTTCAAAGGCTTTTACCACTTGCTGCAGCGATTGAATTTCCTGTTGGTATACTTTAGAGGATTGCGTTAAATAATAAATATTATAAAAATCGGTTCTTAGTGTATACCGCAAGGTGCGCATTAAATCATAAAACTGATATTCAGCCAATTTGGCATTGGTTTCGGCCAGTTTAATTTGCTTATTTCTTTTGCCGGCCAAAATAATCATTTGTGAAAGTGTAGCCTGAATTTCGCCTTCCGAACCAAAGGGCAGCACTTTTTTTGAAACCGGCTGCAGCATCATTTGCGAAATATTGATATTTGGATTGGGATACAGTTTGGCCTGTATAATTAATGCCTTTTGTGCATTTACATTATAGCGTTGGGCTAAAAGCAGCAAATTATTTTGCAAGAAGATACTTTCAGCACTATCTATACTTAAATGAACAGTATCACTAGTGGGAGGTTGCCATTGTGCCATTGCAATACGGGAACAAAGCAATATTACTCCAAACAAAAAAATCGTTTTTAGTTTTTGCATATACAACCTGTAATATTCTATGAATAAATTATATCCGTTAAAATACTAAGCATTTGCCAATATTTTAACCAAATACACACCATAATTGTAAAAATAATTTTATGCTATGAATGGCTTTGGAGGAGGCGGTGTGATTTCGCGGATGATCAGTAAAGTAAAAAATTCATTTCTGCTTCTACGGTAAGTATTATCCTTCACATATTGAAGCGGAATTAATTTAACAGGTAGTTGCTGGCAAATTTTTACATCAAAATGTTTGATGTTTTGTGATTCTCTTGCATTATGTTTACAATATTCCGGGAAGGCATCTTTATTGCCTAAAATAATTTCATCGAAATATTCTACCATTGAATTTAAATAATTGAAGTCGCTGATGGTATTTCTGTGTTTATGCGGATGAAAGTCGATAGAGTCCATACTGAAATTTAGAACCTGTAGGGCTACTACCAATAAGAGGAATTTTGCTACAATATTTTTTATTCTATTTTTAAATAATACATCCACGATTGCAAATTTAATTATAATACAGGCTATTCGATTATATGAGCATACTTTAATAATCTTTTAACGTAGAACATTTAGGCTGCTTTACTTCTACAACTGATTATATAAAAAACCTGTTGCATGGGTACAACAGGTTTTTAAATTGAATATATTGATGTTGCAATTATTTCTTTTCAGAAGAATCGCCCAGTGGTTTATCTTTTGCCATATCAACCAATATAGGTGCGGCAACAAATATGGAAGAGTAAGTACCGGTAATTACACCAATTAACATTGCGAAAGAAAATCCGCGGGTAACCTCACCACCAAATATGAATAATATTAACAAGGTGAGAAATACGGTTAATGATGTCATAATGGTACGACTCAATGTATCATTAATTGATTTATTGATAATGGCTCCTTTTGTGGCCCCTTTCATTAAGTGACTGTTTTCCCTGATTCTGTCGAACACAATTACGGTATCGTTCATAGAGAAACCAATTACGGTTAAGATGGCCGCAATAAAATGCTGATCAATTTCTAATGGGAATGGTACAATTTTTCTAAAGAAAGAGAAAACAGCTAAAGTAACGCATACATCATGCATTAAAGAGAAAATAGTACCCAGCGAATATCTCCAGTCTCTAAAACGGATGAAAATATACAAACATATAATAATCACTGCAATGATGGTTGCTTTTTTGGCACCTGCTTTCAAATCATCTGAGATAGAAGGCTGAACAGTTTGAGAACTTTGCTTGTATTTTTTATCAAAATCGTAGAAAGTAGTACCGGCCGGTAAATAATTCTTCAATCCTTCAAATATAGTATGTTCTATAATTGAATCAGTATTGGGTTTTGATTCTTTAATCAGATAAGCTGTTGTAATATTTAACTGATTATTGGTTCCAACTGTTTTAATAATCGGCAATTCACCACCCAAAACAGGACGCAATTCATCGGCTAATTTTTGCTGGTTTACCGGTTTATCGAACTTAACGGTATAGCTACGACCCCCTTCAAATTCAACGCCTTCATCAAAACCATTGAAATAAGAGGCAATTCCCAAGGTAAATACAATGGCAGAAATGATATAAGTAATTTTTCTATACTCAATAAATTTGAATGCAGAATGTTTAAATATTTTTCTGGAGATGGCAGTGAAATAGTTAAAGTGGCGCTTCCTGGTCATGTATATATCGGTAATCATTCTGGAAACCAGAATACCACAGAACAGTGATAATAAAATACCGATAATTTGTGTGGTAGCAAATCCTAACACAGGACCCAATCCAAAATAAGCCAAAATAATAGCGGTTAACAAAGTAGTTACGTGGGCATCTAATACAGGTGCCAATGAACGTTTATAACCGTCGTTAATTGCATTTTGATAGCTTTTACCCTTGGTAAGTTCTTCTTTAATTCTTTCAAATATAATAACGTTCGTATCTACCGCCATACCCACCGTTAATACCAAACCTGCTATACCGGCTGCGGTAAGTGTAAATCCTAATGCACTCAATATACCTATGGTAAATAGTAAGTTTAGGATTAATGCAATATTGGCTACCCAACCACCATTGTTATAATAAATAAGCATTAAAGAGAATATAACCAGGAAGGCGATAAAGAATGCCAAAGCACCACCTTTAATGGCTGCACTTCCCAAAGTAGGCCCAACAATTTGCTCCTGTACAATTTTTGCCGGAGCAGTTAATTTACCACTGGTTAATATTTCTGCAAGATCCTGTGCTTCTTTAACAGTGTAGTTGCCGGAAATTTGTGAATTACCGGTTGTAATAGCATCATTTACATTGGGTGCAGAGTAAACAAAATTATCTAATACAATAGCGATAGGTTTGTCAATATTTCTGGCAGTCATTTTTGCCCAGATATTGGTACCCACATTATCCATTGACATGCTGATTACCACACGGCCTCTTTCATCATTATCCTGACGTGCGTTGGTAACATGCTCACCTTCTAATTCAGCCTGTCCGTTGTCTAAAGTTTTGATAGCATATAGATTCAGGAAATTTTTTGCCTTAGGATCATCACTGGTATTATCGGGTTTACCATACATGAATACGAGGTTAGATGGAAATTTGCTTTTCACAATATCCATATTGATGTACCTGTTAAACGTGCCTGTATCTTTTACCTGAATCATGGCAATAACACCCGGATATACTACTTTGCCGGTAGCATTACGATAGGGTTGAGGGCCGGGTAACAACAACCTTCTTAACGGATTTTCATTGTTTTTGAATGTGGTAGAATCGGTTGTAGTGGTATTGCTATTTGAAGCAGATGATAATTGCGATAATGTAGCGGTTTGTGTTGTATCTGTTTTTTCTGATGTTTTTGCTACAGGTGCAGTTTCCGATTTTGCTTTTGCAGTATCAGTAGCTTTGATGCCATTTAAATAATCCTGTAAAGCTTTGTCTGCACTTAATAAACCATTCACTAACTCCGGATTTTCGGCGGTATACACTTCAAAGAATTGTAAGTTGGCAGTAGATTGCAGGTAATTTCTAACCCTTTCCGGATCGGTAATGCCGGCCAATTCTACATTGATAATCCCTTTTGCAGGATCGGGGTTGATATTGGGAGAAGAAACCCCAAATTTATCAATACGTGTTCTTAAAACCCGTAATGTGTTATTAAAAGCAGCAGTAGCCTGTTCTCTTAAATAATTGGTAACATCATCATTAGATGTGTTGTATTTTAATTTGCCATTACTTCTGGCTACAAAGAATGGAGCCAACTGTGCATTGGGATTAATTTTTTTGTATTCATCAATAAACAGGGTAATTAAATCTGCTCCACTATTTGCTTTTTTATTGACTGCAGCTGCTAAAGCCTGATTAAATTGTGGGTCTTTGGTATAATCGGCCAACGATTTGATTAAAGCATCTAACTGTACTTCTAAAGTAACACTCATACCTCCCTGCAAATCAAGCCCCAATAATAGTTCTTTATCTTTTGCGCTGCGGTAGGTTGTTAAACCGAATGGCCCAATTTTAAAATCTTGGGTACTGTCCAATAACCTTTTGTATTCAGCTTCTTTTAACTGTTTTAAAGTATCGGCATACAAATCCCGCAAGTTAGTATTATCAGGATATTTTACTGATGGGGCAGGGTAGGCCTGTACATATTTTTCGGCCTTGGCTTCCATGGCACTTTCGTGGCTCTTTACAATCCATGTAAAAGAGAGCTGGTAAATACAAATTAAAATAAGAGCAATCGTAAAAAATCGCACTAAACCTTTCAGTTGCATACTAGTAAGGGTTTATAAAATTTTAGAGTGGGCAAAGATAGGGGAATGAAAATGATATTTAATTAGAAATTAACAACAGTAAAATTGTTTTAAAAAAATTATTGTACATCCACCAGATTCACATCAAAAAATAGCGGCGCATTGGGGGGTATCGGGCCACTGCCAATACATCCGTAAGCCAAAGCAGAAGGAATAACCATTTTAATTTCGCCTCCTTTCTTAATCAGCGGAATGGCAATTTGCCAGCCCTGGATCAGTGAATACAAATTCCATCCTGTTTGACTGGCATTGGGCTGCATATCGAAGGTGGTACCATTTAATAATTTTCCGGTATATGTTATATATATTTTTGAATTGAGTGAAGGGGTTGCGCCTGTTCCCAATGTGATAATTTGATATAAAATGCCACTGGTATCAGTTTGGTAGGTAACGCCATTGGCCACACAAAAGGCTACCATGGCATTTTTTTCTGAAGCTACCGTTGCTGACTGGCAAGGAGCACCTCCACCGGAATTGGATTTTGAACAGGCAGAAAAAAAGATTACTGAAATAAAAGCCGCTGTTAACAGTTGCTTCACCATCATTGTTTTTTTATGAATGAGTAGAATTGTTTGGGTTGTTAGAACCAGTTGTTGTATTGTTTTTTTCAAGTTTTCGTTTTTTGGATAGTAATTCTAAATAATGCTGCTGGTTCATTTCCCATCGGTAATTCCTGTACAAAAAAGCCATAACTATTGAAATGATGAGAATGATCAACAATAAAAAAAATGGATTTAGTTTGGTATGCGCTTCCATATCTGCACGTTCATACCATCCGGCAGCTATCAGCAAAATGATGCCTGCACCCAGACTGATTCCTGATGAAAATCCTTTCAATAATGTGCGGACGCTGGTTTTTTGCTTCTCCCCGTTAGTAGACCAATAAGCAATAAATTTTTCTTCCTCCTCGGTTAACATGTCGCAAATGTAATATTTAAGCTTTCAAAATTGCTGCTATGGTATAAAAAATCGATTTTTTGGGTTAAAATGTCAAAATCAGGTATTACATATTGCATCTACCTGACATTACTTTACTTTTAGCATACATTTTTTTAAAACAGAAATTATATTACTGAATCGGCTTATTTTCGTAGCATACACTTAAAATTAACTGCATGCGCTTACTTAAAAAGCATGGCATATTGGTATTCTGGTTTTTTTTATTGGCCGATTGTTACCTCATTCATACAGAAAAAGAGCAATTGCGGATATTTACTAAACCCTTGTTAATACCCATTTTGCTTTTTTTTATTTTTTAAACGCAAAACATAATTTGTTTAAACATACTAAAACATTGTGTTTTTAGCGTTCGTATTTGCCTGGATAGGCGATATTTTGTTAATGGGGAAAGGAATCCTTTTCTTTATTTTCGGAATGGTGGCATTTATTGTTGCACTCATTTTTTTCATCATTACTTTTTTAAGAATGCACCAGCCTGAACTAAAACATAGCCAGGAAGCATTTATTGGTGTGGCTATTTTGTTTTGTTGGAACTATTTAGTCTTTCGCTTTATTGGTGCCAATTTAGGAGGCATGAAATGGCCTAGACTAATATATATGTTGATAATTAGTACAATGGCTGTTAGTATGGTTAATTTATTAAGTAGTAGAAGTAAGAAAAATTTAGTCATTAATTTTTTTATACCCGGCGCTGCATTGTTCATGATTTTTGATTCGGTACTGGCATTAAAAATGATTTTATATTCTGATGTATCTTTTCTTGGTGTAGTAGTAATGGTAAGTTATGGTTATGCGCTGAGTTTATTGGCAGATGGGTTTACCCGTTATTTTAGGGGATAAAAAAATACCTCATAAAATGAGGTAAGGATTGTTAAAGTCATCATCTTTCTTGAGTAAAAAATAATCCAAAACTTTTTTCCACAATTGTATCCATTTCATAGTTCAACTGTTTTGTCATGAAACGATAAAGGGATTGATTGGAAAAAAATCCCGAAAAAAATAATGACTATTCGTTTCGGGATTTTTATATGTTGTATGGTTAGAAGGATTAGTAACCCATTCCGCCCATATCGGGTGCAGGATGTGCTGCAGGTGCCTCAGGTTTTGGTTTGTCGGCAATTACACATTCGGTAGTTAAGAACATACCTGCAATAGATGCGGCATTTTCTAAAGCTACGCGGCTAACTTTTGTAGGATCAATAACGCCGGCTTTAAACAGGTTTTCGTATTGTTCTGTTCTGGCATTGAAACCAAAATCACCTTTGCCTTCTTTAATTTTTTGCACTACAATTGAACCGTCAACACCGGTATTGGTAGTTAAGATGCGGATGGGTTCTTCCAAAGCACGGCGAATAATGGCCATACCGGTTTGTTCATCAGCAATTTGGCCTTTAATTTTGTTTTCCAATACCTCAATGGCGCGGATGTAAGCAACACCACCGCCGGGAACAATACCTTCTTCAACGGCTGCTCTTGTAGCATGTAAAGCATCATCCACACGGTCTTTCTTTTCTTTCATTTCCACCTCGGTAGCTGCGCCGACATACAATACTGCAACACCCCCGGCTAATTTAGCCAAACGTTCCTGCAGTTTTTCTCTGTCGTAATCAGAGGTAGTATTTTCAATTTGTGCTTTAATTTGATTCACTCTTGCGGTTATATCTTGCTTTTTACCTTTTCCGCCAACAATAGTAGTATTGTCTTTGTCGATGGTAACAGAAGCAGCCTGTCCTAAGTAACTTAAATCAGCATTTTCTAATTTAAATCCTTGTTCTTCGCTTACTACAGTACCTGCAGTTAAAATAGCAATATCGTTCAACATTTCTTTTCTTCTGTCGCCAAATCCGGGAGCTTTTACAGCAGCCACTTTAATGGTACCACGCAATTTGTTCACCACCAATGTAGCCAATGCTTCCCCTTCTAAATCCTCTGCAATTATTAATAACGGACGGCCACTTTGCGCAACTTTTTCAAGTATGTGCAAAATATCTTTCATGGCAGAAATTTTCTTATCATATATTAATATGTAAGGATTTTGCAATTCTGCTTCCATTTTTTCGCTGTTGGTAACAAAATAAGGAGAGATGTAGCCACGATCGAATTGCATACCTTCTACAACATCAACTGTAGTATCGGTTCCTTTGGCTTCTTCAACGGTAATAACACCTTCTTTACCTACTTTTAAGAATGCTTCTGCAATTAATTTACCGATGGTTTCATCGTTATTGGCAGAAATGGTAGCCACCTGTTGTATTTTTTTAGAATCGTTTCCAACAGTTTGGCTTTGTGCTTTCAGGTTTTCAACCACTAAGCTAACAGCTTTATCAATACCACGTTTTAAATCCATTGGATTGGCACCGGATGCAACCATTTTTAAACCTTCACTAATAATCGCTTGTGCCAAAACGGTAGCGGTAGTAGTACCATCACCGGCCTGATCGGCGGTTTTGGAAGCTACTTCTTTTACCATTTGTGCACCCATATTTTCAATAGGGTCTTCTAATTCAATTTCTTTTGCAACAGTAACACCATCTTTAGTTACCTGAGGTGCACCGAATTTTTTCTCAATTACAACATTTCTGCCTTTAGGGCCTAATGTTACTTTTACGGCGTTGGCTAATACATCAACACCTTTTTTCATTTTATTTCTTGCTTCAATGTCGAAGAAAATTTGTTTTGCCATCTTTTATTTTTTAAAAGTTTGGAAATATTTTGTTTGAATATTTTTTCGGAAAAGGCTAAGATTCGCAATTAATGCATCATTCGGTAAGCATGTTTGAATGGCTGATGGATTAAACTATCGCCAAAATATCGCTTTCCCGCATAATTAATAAATCTTCTCCTTCAATTTGAATTTCAGTTCCGGCATATTTACCATATAAAACGGTATCGCCTACTTTTACGGTTAAAGGTTCATCTTTTTTACCGGCCCCGGCAGCAACAATAGTTCCTTTTTGGGGTTTTTCTTTTGCAGTATCAGGAATGATAATTCCACCTGCTGTTTTTTCTTCTGCCGCAGCAGGCTTAACAATTACCCTGTCATGTAGTGGAGTAACGTTTACTTTTTTAGCCATACGTTATAGATTTTTAGTTGTTAAAAGAAAACTGATTTTAATGAAACGTTACTTGCTATTTTTATGCCACCGCGACATAACAAGTCAAATTTGCAGACTTTGCCTATTTTCTTTTCAGTAAATTTCCCAGCTTGGCAGCAATCTTTGGTTAAGTAACCTTCATGAAATAAACTAAGTGTCAAAATTTCACGCCCTAACCCATTTATTATCGACTGCCCGGATAAAAGAAAAAAAACTTTTTTTCAATCCAAATGAAATCACAATTCGTAAGTGTCATTAAACTGTCATTTATGAAAACAACAAAAATACTTCGTATAGGGGCCATTACCCTTTCTGTTTTAGTGGTTGTTTTATTTGTTCACATTTATTGGGTGACCCGGCCCCAAAAAATAGATGTAAACAGCATTGCAATGGCGCGGATAGATTTTAAAACGCCATTAACCGATCAACAAGGTGCCGCCATTACCGAGTGGTTGTATGCCCAAAAAGGGGTTTCACATGTTTTATGTAATACTAAAACCAGGATTGCAGTGTTTACCTTTTATCCTGCTCAAATAAATGCCACTCAATTAACGGCGCAATTATCAAAATCAATGGCACTACCGGCCAGCCGTTATTTACCTTCTTCGGAAGAAATGGCTTCCGGTTGTCCGGTATTGCCTAATTCAACTGAGAAAAAGCTGGTGCAAATGGTTCAATCTGTTTTTTAATCATTCTTAAACAATAAAAATTCAACACAATGAAAAAAGTACAAACCGTATTTCTGGTAACCGCATTTTTTGCAGCCATCGCTTTATTGGGCAGTTCGTGTAAAAAAAGTGACACCACACCGCCTATGATGACAAAAACTTTATATGATTCATTAGGTGGAACAACAATGGTACCTGATCCGGCAGTTCAGGGTGCCATGATTGAAAAAGGGCGTTTGGGTATTCGTTCGGTAGTTGATAGCGCCATTTTTGTAATTGCTGCCGATACAAACATTAATGTCTACTTTAAAGTGTTGTTACAGGAAGTTTCATCCGGAAATTTGAGTGGATTTAAGGCTTTGAGCAAGAATTTAACTGATTTTTTCTGTGTAGGCACCGGTGCTAAAAACTTTACTTATGGTGGGAAAGATATGGTATCTGCCCATAATCCTGCCACCAATCCACGTATGAATGGCAAAGCAATGAACGATGATTTTGATTCATTTATTAAGGATGTGGTTGTGGCAGCCAAGAAAAATGGATTACCCGATTATTTGATTGCAAGATTAGGTACCATTATTAATTCACTGCGTTCGCAAGTGGTGCAGGCATAAAACATAGTTGGTACTATAGTTATGTAAATTTTGCGTGGTAAGTTCGCTATTTCCGGGGAAGGATAATAGCGGACTTTTTTTATACCTATATTGTAATATTGTAAAAGTGTACATCTGTTACTCAATCACATTTGGAAACTACGTATAAACCATTACTTTTGCTGCCACTAAAACAGTTCTTTCAGCAATGATTAGCAGACGAAATATACGCGTTAAAGTAATGCAGTTACTCTACATTATTGAGAGTGCAAAAGATCCTGAGTGCTTTAAAAATCCGGTACAACAACTTGAAAATAATTTTAAAAAAACCGGAGAACTCTTTGTTTACCTGCTTTATTTTTTAACCGAAGTTGCAAAGTATGCAGAGCAGGATGCTCGTTTAAAAGCCAGTAAAAATATTACCAGTTTTGAAGATTTGAATGTCAATACTAAAATTGCAGGAAATCAAATCCTGTGGAATATTTTAGAATTACCAGCCATTCAGGAGGCCATCAAATCCAATCAACCAGATAAAATGATTGACAGGGAACTGATAAAGAAAATTTATCAGAATATGATCGTCTCTTCAGAGTATAAAACCTATATTCTGGAACAAGGTCGCGATTTAAAGAAGGAAAAAGCCATTTTACTCTATATTTTTAATCAGTTCATTTTACCGAATGAAGATTTTGAAGCACATGTAGAGGATTATTTCCCCAATTGGCAGAATGATGGCGATATGATGATGCAATTCATTACAGAAATCATTCAAAAACCGGCGGCAAGCAATTTTCCGCAATTATTATCAGAAGATAAATGGAAATTTGCCAAAGATTTGCTGATGACAGCCATAGAAAAAAAAGATTTTACATTGAGCATCATTAAACCCAAATTAAATAATTGGGATGCAGAAAGAATTGCATTATTAGATATGATTATTATGCGTTTGGGTGTATGTGAATTTCTTTATTTTGAAACCATTCCAACCAAAGTAACCATTAATGAGTACATTGATATTGCAAAAGAATATAGTACGCCGCAAAGCGGCCATTTTGTAAATGGCATTTTAGATTCTATTCACAAAGAGCTGGTGTTTGTAGGTAAAATTGAAAAAGTAGAATTTAAATCCGGGCAATAATACATTTGCAGCTATGAAATTATTCCCATTAGTTACTATAACCTTATTGTTCTTTGCTATATTCGCCTGCAGTACGCATCATAAAGAAGCGAATACCGATATGAAAGCAGCATTAGATACTGCTCATTATACAACGGTAAAATGGTTAGATAGTACGGTTCAGTTTGGCGGTATACCTAAAGGTGAACATATTACGGTGCGTTTTCGGTGTAAAAATACCGGTAATGAACCATTAATATTGGTGAATGTAAGGTCTGAATGCGGTTGTACAGTAACCAGTTATACAGAACATCCCATAATGCCGGGTTCTGAAGGGTTAATTGAAGCAGCGTTTAACAGTGAACATGTGCCGGTGGGAAATGTGCGTAAAACGGTTATTGCCAATACCAATACCAAAAATGGAACGGAACATTATTTGTTTTTTGAAGGGCAGGTTATTGCAGATAGTGTTGCCAACCATTAACCATTACTTTGTATCTATTTAATCAATTATAAAACAGAATCACATGTTCAATGTTATTTTAATGGCCGGTAATCCACAGCAGGGTGGTGGATCTATTCAATTGTTTTTAATGATTGCCATCATTGCTGTATTTTACTTTTTCATGATTCGTCCGCAGGCAAAAAAAGCCAAAGAGCAAAAAAAGTTTATCGATAATCTGCAAAAAGGGGATAAAATTGTTACACTTGCCGGCATACATGCCACTGTTAACAAGGTAAATGAAGATGGTACCCTGCAAATTGAAGTAAACCCGGGCAGCTATTTAAAAATTGAAAAATCTGCCATTAGTATGGAATGGACAGCAGCACTGAATAAAGCAACTGCAGTTGCCGAAAAAAAATAATTAATTTAAGTAAGTAAAACCCGGCTGTGCAAACATGGCCGGGTTTTTTATGCAATTATATCAAAAGAGAAATACTAATTTTAACCATGCTTAAAATAGGGTTAACAGGAGGAATTGGTAGTGGTAAGACAACCGTTGCAAATATTTTTAAAGTATTTGATATACCCGTGTTGGATGCAGATACTGTTGCAAAGGAATTAATGGAGAAAGATATTACAGTTGTTACTGCCATTCGTAAAGTTTTTGGCAATGAAGTGTATCTGCATGGAAAATTAAACAGAGCTTATTTGGCTGGAATTGTTTTTAAGGATGAAAATAAGTTACATACCCTAAATGCTATTGTACATCCGGCAACCATTGCTTTTTCCCAACAATGGATGGCACAACAGCAATCTGCCTACGTAATTAAAGAAGCTGCTTTGTTTTTTGAATCGGGGTCAGATAAGGAAATGGACTATATGGTTGGGGTTACAGCCCCTTTGGAATTAAGAATTGCAAGGGTAATGAAAAGAGATAACACCACAAGATCTGCCGTACTGGCACGGATGAATCAACAAATGGATGAAAATAAAAAATTAAAACGCTGCCAATTTGTACTGCAAAACGATGAAACACAACTACTATTGCCACAGATAATAAAATTACACAGCCATTTTTTAGCATTAGCAAAAACAACTGTGTAATTCAGAAGTATAATGTTCCAATTGGATTGTTTAAAATATGTATTTGAATGCCCGGGAAATAAAAGGAATGACCAATGTTGCAAATCCGCCTGTTATTCCTGCATAACCCATAAACTGCATACGAAATGCATCATTATAAATTGGAATTGCAAACTTGTTGCCAATATGGCTGGCAGCTATAAAAAGAAAAATGGTTAATACTCCAAAACCAATCATATAAATAGCGGCACCGGCCATTTTAAAATTTACAAACAAGAAATGGTATATTAAACTGGCAATAATCATAAACAACATGGAAGAGAATATGATTGACGAAACATTTACAATTTCTGAATAAGTAAAATTGGTTAATGAACGCAATAAAAAATCGTAAAACAGATTGAAAATTGTTAACAGATAACCTGCCAAAACGCCTACTGATAAATGTTTTGAGAGTGTGGTTTGTTGATATGTGTACTCCATACATTAATTTTTAAAATTGATTGACATGCTGTTTATTTTGTAAAATTAAAGAATGTGCCGCTGCTTTTAAAATTAAAATGTGCTAAGCTATACATTTACTTTACAATAAGGTAACACCACCTTTTTAATTTCCCTTCAAAATCAAATGGTGTTGTGGCTCTTGTAATGTCTTTAATAGCAGCTGCTTTAATATTGTCCTTATCTATCACAAATCGGGTAAAATTGGTGCTGAAATATATTTTACCGCCTGTGGGTAATGCAGTCAGCACATCATTCAATAACTCCACATGATCACGTTGTATATCTAAAATATCCTTCATTCTTTTGCTGTTACTAAAAGTGGGCGGATCCATGATTACCAAATCAAAACTATTGGGTGGTAAAGTTTTTAAGTATTGTTTTACATCAGCATGTATAAAATGAAATGCGTCTGCATTTTTCAATCGGTTAATCGAAAAGTTATCCTGAGCCCATTGTAAATATGTTTTCGATAAATCAATCGTTGTAACACTTGCAGCTTTTCCTGCTGCCGCATACACTGAAAAAGAACCGGTATATGCAAATAAATTCAAAACACGTTTGTCACCAGCCTCGTTGCGAACCATTTGGCGGGTAATGCGGTGGTCTAAAAACAAGCCGGTATCTAAGTAGTCGGTTAGGTTTACTAAAAATTTTAACCCATTTTCTGTAACAGTAAAATATTGTTTGGTATCGCCTGTTTTTTCATATTGATTGTTTCGGTTGGCCTTTCTTTTGCGTTCTTTAATGTAAATATTTTCGTTGGCTATCCCAAGATATTTGCTTATCAAAGCAACACAAGCCTCTAACCATTCCGTATGCTGCTCCTCTGTCATCTGGTGCCTGCGCTGGTATTCGGCTAAATACACTTTATCCTCATACAAGTCAATACAAAAAGGGAATTCAGGTAAATCATGATCATAAACTCGCCAGCAGGTAATATTTTGTTTTTTTGCAATTTTATATTTGTGTTTAAAAACCTTCATCAAGCGGTTTTCAAACATTGCAGCTTTTTGAGGTGAAAGAATGGGGCTGAATGGCTGATCGTTCGGGGTATCCATATCGGCCAAAATTAAGTGCATTGCCAAATATTTGTCCGAAATTTTTCTATGGCAGCGTTGTTGAATAATGATGGGAACGTTGCAGTGTGCGACGCAACCGGTGTTTAATAGCATTACAAAATGCTGGCTACCAAATTATCTGATTCTTCATGAAGTGCTTTGGAATAAAAACTACCTTTGCGCCCAATATGAAGTCAAAAACACTGAAACAAAATAAAATCAACATTATTACGCTGGGGTGTAGTAAAAATCTGGTAGATAGTGAGGTGCTGAGTGGGCAGTTATCAGCCAATGCTATTCCCGTAGTGCATGAAAATACTAAAACCGACCATAATATTGTGGTGGTAAATACCTGCGGTTTTATTGATAAAGCCAAAGAAGAAAGTATTGATACCATTTTAAATCAGGTAGAATTAAAGCGCAGGGGAAAATTAGACAAAGTATATGTAACCGGTTGCCTGAGTGAACGTTACAGAAACGATTTGGAAAAAGAAATACCCGAAGTAGACGCCTGGTTTGGAACCATGGAACTGCCATTAATTTTAAAACAATTAGGTGCCGATTACAAATCTGAATTATTGGGCGAACGCTTATTAAGTACGCCAAAACATTATGCCTATCTTAAAATTAGTGAGGGCTGTAACAGAACTTGTGCTTTTTGTGCCATACCCCTTATGCGGGGCAGCCATGTTAGCAAACCCATTGAAGCCATTGTTGCAGAAGCAGAAACCTTGGTTAAAAAAGGTGTTAAAGAAATTATGCTGATTGCGCAGGAGTTAACTTATTATGGCTTAGATATATACAAAAAACGTTCATTGCATGTTTTACTGAAGCAACTGGCCGATGTGAAAGGGTTGGAATGGATTCGGCTGCATTATGCATATCCCAATAAATTTCCGTTGGAAGTGTTGGCTGTAATGCGTGAAAAGAAAAATATTTGCAATTATTTAGATATGCCCTTGCAGCATGCCAGCAATAACATGCTAAAGGCCATGCGCCGAAACAGCACTAAAGAAGAAATGAGTGCATTGATTAAAACCATACGGCAGGAAGTACCGGGTATTTGTTTGCGAACAACGTTAATTGCCGGATTTCCGGGAGAAACGGAAGGAGATGTAACAGAACTGAAATCTTTTCTTGAAGAGCACCGCTTTGACAGAGTTGGAATTTTTACATACAGCCATGAAGAAAATACCGGCGCTTATACTTTAGAAGACAATATACCTGCTGAAGTAAAACAACGAAGAGCACAGGAAATAATGGAAGTGCAGCAGGAAATTAGTCTGGAAAAAAATCAGGAAAAAGTAGGGTGGATATTTAAAGTATTGATTGATAAAAAAGAAGCAGGCCGCTATATAGGCAGAACAGAGTTTGATAGTGTTGAAGTGGATAATGAAGTAATTATAGCAACTGATCAAAAACTTTCTGTTGGAGAATTTGTTAACGTACGTATTACAAAAGCGTATGATTATGATATAGAAGGGGAACTGGTGTTGTAAAATGAATTTGAATGATTGAGCAGTTTGCCCTCATCAATTTTTTTAAATAGTAACAAGTATTCATACATGGAAGCACAGTATAGTTATTTACCTATTGAGTCCACCGGTTTTTTTTCTAAAATTGCAGTAGAGTATGTTCAACAACATGAAGGTTTAAGCCCTTTTTATCAACACTCCGTTTCAATAGAAGGCATTCAGGCAGCCATTCAGGCGCGGCAACAAACTATCAATCATCGCCAATTATTGTATGATGTTTTAGTGGAACAATCTGCAGGTTTATCACTTACAACTCTGCAGCAAAATAACTTGCAGGCTATTCTGAGTGAAAATACCTTTACCATTACAACGGCCCACCAACCCAATATTTTTACCGGCCCATTGTATTTTATTTACAAAATTATACATGCTATTCAGCTGGCTGATTATTTAAAAGTACAATTACCCCAATATCATTTTATTCCATTTTATTATATGGGTAGTGAAGATGCTGATTTGGATGAATTAGGGACAATTACAATTGATGGGAAACAACTTACCTGGCAAACCAAACAAACAGGTGCAGTAGGCAGGATGAAGGTAGATCAGTCTTTTCTGCAACTGATAGCGGAAATAAAAGGACAAATTGATGTATTGCCACATGGTAAGCAATTAAGCACTTTATTCGCCAATGCTTATACGTTAGGTAAAACAATACAGCAGGCTACTTTGGAACTGGTGCATACTTTATTTGCTAATTTTGGTTTGCTGATATTAATACCCGATAATGCCCGTTTAAAAAAAGTATTTGAACCGGTTATCATTAAAGAATTGTCCGAACAATTTTCGCATCAGGCAGTGGAAGCTACTATCCGCGAAATGCAGCAGCATTATCCCATTCAAACGCAAGGGCGCACCATTAATTTATTTTATTTGATGGATACCTATCGGGAACGTATTGAATGTGAAAACAATGTATTTGTTGTAAAAAAAGCCGGCTTGCAATTCAGTAAAGAAGCCATATTGGAAGAACTGCAGCAGCATCCCGAACGATTTAGTGGAAATGTTATTTTAAGGGGGTTATTTCAGGAAACTGTGTTACCCAATATTGTTTTTATTGGTGGCGGTGGCGAATTGGCTTATTGGTTAGAATTAAAGCGGGTTTTTGAATCGGCAGGCGTGCCTTATCCTATGTTATTGTTACGCAATTCGTTTGTTTTAATACAAGAACGTCAGTTGGAAATATGGCGTTCGTTGCAATTTAGTGTAGAAGATTTATTTAAACCGGTATTGCATTTGCAAAATGAATATGCAAAAAGACATAGCGATTATTCTTTATCATTAAATGATGAGATAGCGCAAATCAGAGCTATTTATGCGCTCATTTCGGCGCATGCTGCTAAAGCAGATAGTGCTTTAACTACACATGTTCAGGTATTACAGCATCGGGCCATTGAAAAAATTGAACAATTAGAGAAAAAGATGGCAAGAGCAGAAAGGCGAAAATATGCAACTGATATGCAACGAATTGCCAACATTAAAACACAATTATTTCCTAATAATAATCTGCAGGAGCGTGTGGAGAATTTTTCTGTATTATATGGAAAACATGGCCCTGAATTATTTCATCATATTTATGCAGCTTCAAAATCATTTGGGCAGCAAATGGGCATTATTGCAATGTCTTAAATATCAAACTGATTTACCCAGTCTGATTTTATTTTAGAAATTTTTTCTTTTATTTCCTGTTCTAACTGAATTTTATATTGTTCTACCAAAGTACCTGTAATGGGTTCAAAAGTACCAATTATTTCTGCGGCCAAAATACCGGCATTTTTTGCAGCATTTAAGGCAACTGTGGCTACCGGCACACCGTTGGGCATTTGGAGAATGGATAAAATAGAGTCCCACCCATCTATTGAGTTAGATGATTTGATGGGTACGCCAATAACCGGCAATGGCGTAATGGCAGCCAGCATACCGGGTAAATGAGCAGCTCCGCCGGCGCCTGCAATAATAATTTTTAATCCCCTTTGTTTTGCTTTTTGTGCATACTCAACCATGCGCAGCGGTGTTCTGTGTGCCGAAACAATGGTTAATTCAAATGGAATTTTAAATTGTGTCAATATATCTGCAGCAGCCTGCATTACGGGCAAATCGCTGTCGCTTCCCATTACAATACCTACTTTAATGTTTCCTGTTTCCATATCATTTTTTTTATACTGCAATTTGTAATTGCCGTTTATATAGTTGAATGGTGTTTTCAAAACCCAAATACAATGCATCGCAAATTAAGGCATGGCCAATGCTCACTTCATCCAAATGCGAAATATGTTGCCTGAAATAGTGAAGGTTATATAAATCTAAGTCGTGCCCTGCATTAATACCCAAACCTAAGGTGGACGCTAATTTTGCAGCTGACTGATAAGGTTGAATAGCCATTTCCTTTTTTCCTGCAGCAAATTCACGGGCATACATTTCTGTATACAATTCAATTCTGTCGGTATTGGTTTTGGCTGCGGCTTCTACCATTTTTAAATCCGGGTCTATAAAAATTGATACCCGGATTCCTGCCTTTTTAAATGTGCCGATGATATCTATTAAAAAATCTTTGTGTTGAATCGTGTCCCAGCCATGGTCGCTGGTTAATTGTTTTGTGGCATCGGGTACTAATGTTACCTGATCTGGTTTAGCAGCCAGCACCAGCTCAACAAACTTTTGTTCAGATGGGTTTCCTTCTATATTAAATTCAGTAGTAATTACTTTTTTAATATCCAACACATCCTGGTAAGTAATATGCCGTTCATCAGGTCGCGGATGCACAGTAATACCTTCTGCACCAAAAAGCTGTGCATCGATAGCTACTTTGACTACATTGGGATTATTGCCACCCCTGGCATTGCGTAAAGTGGCAAATTTATTAATATTGACACTTAACCGTGTATTCATACAACTGAGTTATTTTATGCAAAGTAATTATAAAAAATGCAATGCCGCAATATTGGTCAGTATTGAATATTTTCTTTAATTATGTTGAAAGTAAAGAAGTTGAATTACTGTATGGTTCATTTGAAAACTACAGTAACTTCGCATAGAACTTTGTAAAAGAGCAATTGTTCTTACTGTTATGTCGTATGCCACATTAGAAGCCTGCATCAATGATTTAGAAAAAAATGGTCACTTAGTGCGTATTAAAGAAGCCGTAGACCCCAATTTGGAGATGGCTGCTATTCATTTAAGAGTGCATGCTGCAGGTGGGCCGGCATTGTTGTTTGAAAATGTAAAGGGTACACCGTATAGAGCTGCTTCCAACATTTTTGGAACAGTGGAAAGAAGTAAATTTATTTTTCGAGATACTTTTCAATTGGTACAACAGTTAATTGAGCTGAAAGATAATCCCATTAAAGCACTACAATCACCTTTTAAATATTTATACACCGGATGGGCTGCATTGAAAGCATTGCCCTTAAAAAATCCCATTCTAAAGCCGGTATTAGCTAATCAAATTCAAATCAGTGATTTGCCGTTAATACGGCACTGGCCCAATGATGGCGGGGCATTCGTTACGCTTCCGCAAGTGTATACGGAAGATGTTGAACAACCTGGCATTATGCATGCTAATCTTGGCATGTACCGCATTCAATTAACAGGGAATGATTATGTATGGAATAAAGAAATTGGGTTGCATTATCAATTACACAGAGGTATTGGTATTCATCAAACAAAAGCCAATGCAAAAGGCGTTCCATTAAAAGTAAGCTGTTTTGTGGGTGGCCCGCCGGCACATAGTTTGGCAGCAGTAATGCCATTACCAGAGGGCATAAGCGAAATGGTTTTTGCAGGGGCATTGGGTGCCAGAAGATTTCGTTATACCTATGTAGATGGATTTGCCATTAGTACTGATGCTGATTTTGTAATTACGGGTGAAGTAATGCCGGGAGAAAACAAACCGGAAGGACCATTTGGTGACCATTTAGGTTATTATAGTTTGAAACATCCATTTCCTGTAATGAAAGTGCATAAGGTATTTGCAAAGAAAAATGCCATTTGGCCATTTACGGTTGTAGGCAGGCCACCACAGGAAGATACCAGTTTTGGAGCATTAATTCATGAACTTACCGGTAATGCTGTTACAAAGGAAATTCCGGGTGTGCGTGAAATTCATGCAGTGGATGCTGCAGGTGTACATCCATTGTTGCTGGCTATTGGCAGCGAAAGATATACGCCATTTAATCCTGCCAGAGAGCCTGCGGAAATTTTAACCATTGCCAATCATATTTTGGGAACCGGCCAATTGAGTCTGGCTAAATTTTTATTCATTACTGCTGATGATACCAAACAGTTAACTACATCTAACGTACCTGAATTTATGCAGTTTGTAATGGAGCGAATTGATTTTACCCGGGATGTGCATTTTTATACCAATACCAGTATTGATACATTGGATTACAGCGGAGCAGGATTCAACAAAGGCAGTAAGGTAGTATTTGCTGCATACGGAAATCCAATTAGGCGCTTATGCACTGAGGTGCCTGTTCAATTAAAAGAACTCCATTCTTTTGAAAATGCGCAACTGGTAATACCCGGGGTTATTGCCATAACAGCACAGCCTTATACAGATACAGATGCAGCAAAACAAACTTTAGAAATTTTAGAAACACAACTCAAAGAGAGATGGAATACATTGTCTGATGTGGCTTGTATTGTATTCTGTGACAGCAGTGTATTTACTGCGGCTACCCTCAACAATTTTTTGTGGGTTACCTTTACGCGTTCCAATCCATCGCATGATATACATGGTATTGGTGCCTTTATTGAAAACAAACATTGGGGTTGCAAAGGACCATTGGTAATTGATGCACGCATTAAACCACATCATGCTCCTCCGGTTGAAGTATTGCCGGAAATCCAAAAAAAAATCGATCCGATTTTTGCAAAAGGCGGAAGTTTATATGGAATTGTATAAGCTGTTACAATAATATGCCTCTTAAAAAAAGATAGGCTACACTGAAATAAATAATCAGACCGGTAACATCCACCAATGTTGCCACAAAAGGCGCGGAAGAAACTGCAGGGTCGGCCCCCAATTTTTTAAGCAGCATAGGCAACATTGAGCCGGATAGGGTTCCCCATAAAACTACTCCAATTAAACTTACCCCAACCGTAAATCCAATTAACAACCAGTGGGTACCATATAAGTTCTGAATAATGCCATGCTGCATTAAAACATGCCAGGATGCAATTCTGATAAAACCAATGAGTCCCAAGATACTTCCTAAAATAATTCCACTGCTAATTTCTCTGCGCATTACCCGCCACCAGTCGGTTAAAGAAACTTCGCCCACTGCCATTGCCTGAATAATAAGGGTAGAGGCCTGCGAGCCGCTGTTGCCGCCACTCGACATAATGAGTGGAACAAATATGGATAAAACAACAGCTTTTTCAATTTCATCGGCAAAATAGGCCATCGCTGTTGCAGTTAGCATTTCACTTAAAAATAAAACGATAAGCCATCCTACTCTTTTTTTGATGAGTTTTAAAAAAGAGATATCCAAATAAGGCTCATCTAATGCCTCCGTTCCACCTATTTTTTGTATGTCTTCACTAAATTCTTCATTGGTTACCCAAAGTATATCATCAATGGTAACAATACCCAATAAAATATTATTGTCATCCACTACCGGTAAAGCTACCCGGTTATTCATTTTAAAAATTTTACCGGCATATTCCTGATCGTCATGTACATTCAATGTAATGACTCTTCCATCCATAATTTCTGAAACCAAAGCGTTGGGTACTGCCAATAAAATATCCTTAATACGTATATCATCTAATAATTCCCCTTTGTGGTTAATGACATAAATCACATCAATGGTTTCGCTATTCTTGGCAAATTTTCGGATAGTAGCAAAAACTTCTTCTATGGTATTGTATTCATATACATACACATAGTCGGGTGTCATTAAGCGGCCTACAGAATCTTCCGGATAACCTAATAAAGCCAATGTAATTTTTCTTTCTTCTGGATTGAGTAGTTTAATTAAATCGCGAATAATATGATTGGGCAATTCTGCTAAAAAAGCAGTTCTGTCATCGGGTGGCAATTCATTCAGTAATTCAGCAGTTTTGGCAGGTGGTAAGGTTTTAATAATGTCTTTCTGTTGCGCAATATCTAAAATTTTAAAAACATTGATGGCTCGGTGAATAGACATGTTAGAGAGGATGGTAGCCTCTTCATCCGGAAATTGGTTTACCAATTCAACAACATCGCTGATATGCAGGTTATTTAAAAAATAGGAAAGCCCTTCTTTGTTATCAGATTGCAAATAATGCAAGAATTGGTCTTCTTTGGAAATATTTTTTTTTGAAATTTCAGCCATATTGCAATTTAAGCCTTTAACAGAGGAAGAAAAAATTTGAGATACTGAATTCTGCTAACTTCGCCTGCATTAGTGAATAAGAAATGATATTACCAGATTTAATCATAGCACCCTCCCCAAAAGGAGGGAGAGGAGTATTTGCTTTAGCCGTTATACCATCCGGAACCATTATTGAAATTTCACCGGTGTTGGTTTTTAGTAAACAGGAACGTTTGATTGTAGAGCAAACTTTGTTATATAATTACATTTTTGAGTGGGGTAGGTCGCGGAAGCTGGCAGCATTAGGGTTAGGCTATCTATCTTTATACAATCATGATTATGATGCTAATGCTGATTATACGATGGATTTTGAAAGCGCATTAATGACGATTACTACTGTAAAAAAAATTAATAAAGGCGATGAGATTTTTATTAATTACAATGCAAATCCAAATGATACAACAAAAATTTGGTTCGATGCAAAATAATTTGATACAGTTATAAAAAGGGGCTGTAAGAATACAGCCCCGTAATTCACCAAAACCCAACTATAAAAAAATTACCAATACTTATAGCCAATTAATCGTGCTAATTCAATTTTAGCCAGGCATAATTGGTATTCATATTGCAATCTGGTTAAAGCAGCCCTTTGCACGTTGGTACTGGCATTGGTTAACTCTAAATTGGTGCCTGTACCATTTAAAAACCGGGAAGCGGCTAATTTTTCTGCATATACAGCTTCTTCAATTTGTCCGGTTGTATTTTGAATTCGTTCCATATTACTTTTAATATCGGTAAGGGCTTGCTGTATATCTTTTCGATAATTATTATTTAATGTTTCCTGTGCCAATTCATTTTGTTTTACAATATTTTGTGCCAGTTTAACCTGCTGTTTGGTTTTACCGCCATTATAAATAGGAATGGTGATTCCAACACCTGCAACATAATTAAAACGGGGATTTTCAACTTCAGGAACATATCCATTTTTGTAACCTGCTGCTGCCTGTAAACCTACTATTGGTTTATTGGAAAGTTTGGCAATATTTACATCGCTTAAAGCCTCTTTTATTTTATCTTTCATAATAACAAAATCCATATTGGTGGCTTGTGCAATGCTGATTAAATCATCAATATTATTGGTAGCTGTTAAATCAAAATCGAATGTTGTTCCATTTTCAAAATTGGTGCCGGTAGTATATGCCAGTAAATTTAGTTGCTTTTGTAATGAATTTAGAAGATCAACTTTTCTGTTTTGTTCATTATCAATTGCGGCTTGTATATTCATTACATCAATTTTAAGTGCATCGCCATTTTTTAATTTTGCATCTACTATTTTTTTATTGTCATTTAAAAACTTTAAAACACTATCCTGAATTGCAATTGCTTTTTTCAAATAAACCATATTATAATAAATAATGGAAACCTGATTGGCTAATTGCGATTTTACATTTGCAAGATTATGTGTGGCAGTTTGCAATTCATCTTTCGATTTTTCAATATTGGCTTTCAATCTTCCAAAATCAAATAATGCATATTGCGCATTCATACTGGCATTCATACTGTTAACAGGCGCAAACTGAAAATCGGTACCACCTAATGGGATGGTGATTTTTGGTTGTACATATGCATAACTGGCATTACCGGTAATTTCCGGCATATTATTCAGTTTGGTAAGTTCTAATTTTTGTTGTGCAGTACTAATGGTATTATTTACTTCTTTTACTTTGGGATAAAAAGTAAAAGATTGATTAATCAAATTTTTTAATTCTGTGTTTACCTGCACTTGTGCCTGGCAAAAAACAGCTATTAAAGTAAATAATATTAAAAAATTATATTTTTTCATCTTTCCTTATTTTAATTCAATTGTTATGGTACGTTTAAACAATACTGGATGTTGACTTAATGCGCTTCACTGGCTGCTTTCATCATCGCTGCTTTCTCTGCTGCATTTTGTTTTTTTACTCTTAAAAATGCCACTAAAGGAATTACCATTACAAAAAATATAGCAATTAATCTAAACGTATCCAGATAAGCTAAGTAATAGGATTGCCTTTCTACTGAAGCATTGATAAAACCATAAGCCTGATGGGTTGCATCCTGTAAACTGGCGCCTGTTTTACTGATTAAATCCTGTGCAATGATTTGCACACGCTGTAATAGTAAAGGAGAACCTGATGGCATATTACTTACCAAATCACTCCTGTGTTGTGCATATTGGTGTGATATATAATTGTTGGCCATGGCAATACCAAATGCGCCACCTAATTGCCGGATCATATTATTTAATGAAATACCTGCAGCATAATCTTTGGGTTCAAGTCCGGCTACTGCCTGATTAATAAGTGGTAATTGTACCATTGAAATGCCAATTGCTCTCAATAATAATGGTACAAAGAAGTCCCATTTACCTACATCCGAACTTACTTCTGAGGTTAATACACTATAAGCTGCAAACAGTAAAAAACCTGCTACAACAAATGGAATGGGTGATACGCCTTTACTCATTATTTTTCCTACAATGGGCAGCATTACGACAGCAGCAAGTGTAGGGGGCAGTAGTGAAATGCCGGTATCGTATGCAGTAAAACCCAATATACGTTGTGCCAATACCGGATATACAAATACAGAAGTAAATAATCCCAATCCTGCAACGAAAGTAAAAATGGTGGTAAATGCCAGATTACGATTACCCAATACCCTTAAATTAACAGCAGGTTCTTTAATACTTAACTCATAAATAATAAAGCCTATTATACCTACCACTGCAATAACAGAACATATACGTATGGCAGAACTACTAAACCAATCATCTGCTTCACCCCGTTCCAATACAAATTGTAAACAGCCAATACCTGCTGCCAGCAATAGTATACCGTTGTAATCGATATGTATGGATTTTTTCTTTTTCCCTTCGCCTTCCTTTTTTTCAATAAAGTAGAAAGTAAGCATGGTAGCAATAATGCCAATAGGAATATTAATCATAAAAATCAGAGGCCAGGAAGCGTGGTCTATAATATATCCGCCAAGTGTTGGCCCCAGCGTTGGCCCCAGTACAATACCCATCCCAAACAATCCGGAAGCAATTGGGCGATCCTGTGGTTCAAATGCATCAAATAAAATGGCTTGGGAGGTAGATAGTAGCGCTCCACCTCCAATGCCCTGCACAAAGCGCCAAGCAATAATTTCAACCAGCGAGGAAGATTGGGCGCACATGTACGATGCTGCTGTAAAAATGATCATGGATACCAGATAATAATTTTTACGGCCAAAATATTCGGCTAAAAATCCGGTTAGGGGAATAATAATTACGTTTGCTATGGCATAAGAAGTAATTACCCAGCTAATATCTTCTATACTTACGCCCAAACTTCCACTCATATCATTTAAAGCCACATTTACAATAGATGTGTCAATTAATTCCATTACGGCTGCTGTAACGGTAGTTAACACAATAATGGTACGGGCAAATCCTTTTGGTGTAGCCATGAATTTTTTTTATTTGTTATTAGCAACTACATATACACTTAAACCGGCCCTCAATAAATCTTTGAATTGATCAATATTGTCGAAATTTATTTTAACAGGCACACGTTGGGTAACTTTTACAAAGTTGCCGCTAGAATTATCTGGAGGAAGCAAGGCAAATTTGGCACCTGTAGCATCACTTAAATTGGCAATGGTTCCTGTAATTTTTAAATTCGGATAAGCATCTATATTAATTTCAACTCTTTTGCCCCTATATAAATGGCGAAGCTGGTTTTCTTTAAAATTGGCCACTACCCAATAAGTACTATTGTCAACAATCGAAAACAATGGGGTGCCCTCTTGCACAAACTGGCCTTCGCTAACATTTCGTTTGCCAATTTTCCCCGATTGTGGCGCAAAAATTTTAGTGTAAGTTAATTTAAGTTTTTGTTGGTCAATTTTTGCTTGTTGCACAGCAATAGATGCTTCGGCTTTTTCAACTGATGCTCTTAACACAGCCAGTCTGCTATCGGCCGCATTATAATCTCTATGCGAGTTTTGATATTGCTGAAGTGCTGTTTCATAATTGTACTGTGTGTCGTCTAATTGTTTTTTGGTAATGGCTTCAGCTACAAATAAATTTTTATCTCTATTCAAATCCTGTTGCGCTTTCTTCAGTCTTAATTCGCTTAAGTCAATATTCCCTTTGTTTACTTTTAAAGTAACCAATGCATTATTTAAAGTAGCTCTGGCATTTACAATATCTATTTTTGTTTGAGCCAAAGTAGCCTCCATTTCTTTCAGTTGCAACAATAAATCTGCATCATCAATTTCTGCTACCAATTGTCCGGCTTTTACACTGTCATAATCTCTTATATACAATGTTTTAATATAACCTGAAATCCTGGGTAAAACAGGGGTAATTTGCCCCTCAACCTGAGCATCGTCGGTAGTTTCATGGGTTAGTGCAAATTTTATTTTATCGAAAATAAAATACCCTGCTATCAATAAAACCGCAATGAGTATAATTAATCTGATGGGTGATTTTTTCTTTTGTTCCTGTGCTTGCTGTTCCATGTATTTTGATGATTTATTTTTTATGATTGTAATAATGTAGAATGAACCATTTGTTGAATGTGTGTAACGAGTCGTTTCCTAAAATGTTCATCGGAGTAAGGATTAAAATCTTTATTACTTTCTCTGAAAATATATACACAACAAATTTGTTTCGATTTCAGTACCTGATTAATGGTACCGATAATGCTGGCAAAAAGGAGAGGAGCATCTACCTTTTTAAATACTTTTTTTCGAATACCTTTTTCAATAATTTTTGTAAAATTGTTGATGTTCTGCGTTACTATTTCAATCACTTTCTTATGCAAATCTTTTCGCTGCGAAACCAGCATTTCCTGTTCCATCACCTTATGAAAATCTGGATAGGATAAAAAGCGATCTACATAAGCTTCTATAATTAAATCAATTTTTTCAATTTCACTAAGGTTTTTATCATTTTCCAAATCCTCAATACGACCCCTTATATAACGAACCTTTTCTTCTACTATGGCTTCGAACAATTTCTCTTTTGAACCAAAATAGTAGTTTACCATAGCAAGATTCACTTCTGCTTTCTGTGCTAAATCACGAATTGAAGTGCCCTCAAATCCCTTTTCTGAAAAAAGGGAAATGGCGGTTTGTATAATCAATTCCTTCTTGTCTATACTCATAGTGTAACTATTAAAATGCAAATTTTAAACAAATGTTTGATTTAAACAAACGTTTGATTTATTTTTATCAAATTTTAATGTGTATATCAAAATAATCATGGAATTTTAGGACATTCAAACTAATATGTATACACCTACATCTACATCGTTCAATGCAGCTGATTTTGGTTCTGATTTTTTATGGGGCATTGCCATTGCAGCCGCACAAAATGAAGGTGCTCATAATTTATATGGACGCGGCCCTTCCATTTGGGATCAGTTTGCAATTCGTAGCGGAAAAATTAAGGGGAATGCCAAACCTGATGAGTGTTGCGATTTTTACCACCGTTATAAAAATGATTTGCAGTTGGTAAAACAGATGGGATTTAAAGTATTTCGTTTTTCAATTTCCTGGAGCCGAATTATACCGAATGGAACCGGTTCTGTGAATAAAGAAGGAATTCATTTTTATCATCATGTTATAGATGAATGCATTGCTTTAGGGTTAACACCCTGTATTACGCTCTATCATTGGGATTTACCATTGGCATTACAAAAGGAGGGTGGATGGACTTCTCATTCCTTACTAAAATGGTTTACAAAATATGTTACGGTTTGTATGCACGAATATGGCAACAAAGTAAAGCAGTGGATTATTCTGAATGAACCAATGGGCTTTACCTCATTGGGATATATGCTGGGTAAACATGCACCAGGAAAATCGGGTATACAACAATTTTTTGCTGCTGTACACAATGCAGTATTGGCTCAGGCTGAAGGCGGCAGAATTGTTCGTGCAATGGTGCCGGACGCAATGATTGGAACCACATTTTCGTGCAGTGAAGTTGTACCGGCTTCAGAAAAAAAAGAAGATATTGTGGCATCCAAAAAAATTGATATTTTATTTAACCGATTATTTATTGAACCTGCCTTGGGTATGGGTTATCCTTCGGATGATTTTATTTTAATGGATCGATTGCACCTATATACCAAAGCATGGAAATATACGGAAAGGATGAAATTTGATTTTGATTTTATCGGCCTTCAAAATTATTTTCCCGTTACGGTAGCCCATCAGGCTATGATTCCTTATGTGCAGGCTATTGAGGTGAAAGCTGCCAAACGTAAAGTACCGCATACTGATTTAGGCTGGGAAATTAATGCAAAAAGTTTTTATAATATTTTAAAACAGTTCGCAGATTATCCGAATGTAAATAAAATGATTATAACTGAAAATGGTGCCTGCTTTAAAGATAAACTGCACAATGGTATGATTCATGATGTGCAGCGTATTGCATATTTTAAGAGTTATTTAAGGACACTGTTACAAGCAAAAAAAGATGGAATACCTATAAAAGGATATTATGTATGGACATTAACCGATAATTTTGAATGGTCAGAAGGTTTTCAGGCTCCATTTGGGTTGGTGCATGTTGATTTTAAAACGCAACAACGTACCATCAAAAATTCAGGTTTCTGGTGGCAGCAATTTTTATTGAACACAAATCAATGATTAAAACAATGATTAAAGCAATAATGCAAAACGAGCAACGAAAATTCATTTTAATTTTTCTTTTCATTACTTTTTTTGTTACACAACAAGTAAATGCCCAAAGTATTTGGACTGCAGGTATGAAACGTCCGGATGGGAATACTATAGTATTTAATTTTCAATTAGCTACCCTGCAGCACAAAACCGTTTTGTATCTGTTAAATGGTTCGGATAAATTTTTGGTGGACAGTGTTCAATTCAGAAACGATTCTGTTTTTATACAGATGCCCGTATTTGAATCGCAGTTTAAAGCCAAAGTACTGGCACCTGATTTATGGCAGGGGGTTTGGAAAAAAGGAACCTCTGCAATACCTGTTGAATTACCTTTTACAGCAACGGTTCAACCAGATAAATTTCAACAAACAAGCCCTGCTTCCGCTAATTTATCGGGCAGATGGCAGGTAACATTCACCAGACCCAATGGAACTTTACGGCCTGCCATTGCCGAATTTAAACAAACCGGTAATATTATAACGGGCACATTCTTAACACCCAGTGGCGATTACAGATACCTGAGCGGAATTGTAACCGGCGATACATTAAAGCTCTCTACTTTTGATGGAGGCCATGCTTATCTTTTTCATGCCATTGCTGAAAACGACAGCATTTTAAAAAATGGCTTTTTTTATTCTGATGCTACGGCTACTGAAAAATTTTCTGCTGTTAAAAACAGAAACGCACAATTGCCCGATTCAATTGCTGCCACTTATATGAAACCCGGTGAAACAACATTGCATTTTACTTTTCCCGATTTAAATCATCATCCGGTTTCTTTGCAGGATGCTGCGTTTAAAAATAAAGTAGTGGTTTTGCAAATTATGGGTTCCTGGTGCCCTAACTGCATGGATGAAACACAATTTCTCAGTAAGTTTTATGATGCCTATAAAGATAAAGGCGTTGCAGTAATTGCTTTGGCTTATGAATTGAGTACTGACTTTAACCGATCAAAAGCCAGTCTTGAAAAATTTCAGCATCGGTTTAATGTACAATATCCCATTTTAATTACAGGCGCTGCGGTAAATGATAGTTTGAAAACAGAGAAAACTTTACCGGCTTTACAGTCCATTAAAGTATTTCCAACGCTTATCTTTATTGGTAAAGATGGGAAAGTTGCCAAAATAGATACCGGCTTTTATGGCCCGGGTTCAGGTGAATATTATAAAAAATTTCAGGAAGATTTTGAACATACCATACAATATTTGTTGCAGCAAAATAGTACTACAGAATAATTCTAAGTATTTGTGAAATTTTAAGCAACGGATTGTAACTTTATCTATCAACATTTCCGGGTATATAAAATAATGTAAATAATTATTTCATTCATTCACTAAAACTGTATTGCTATATGAAAACAATTCGTCAATTTTTAATTGCTATACTAATTATTGCAGCACTTACTGCATTGTATATTGGATTTAGCTTAATCAACGATTCCAGTGGCCGTTCATTAGGATTGTCATACGATGATTTACAAGGCACTCCATTTTCATCTTATAGCACACCGGGTTGGTTATTGGTTGTTTTTATTGGCTTGGGAAGCCTGATTGCAGCCTGGAGCTGCATACAGCATATTGCATTTCATCCTATTCTTGTTATGGCAGAAGGAATTATTTTTGCTATTTGGATTATAATACAAATTACCATTACCGGTAACATTAATTTCCCTATTATTTTGTTTGCATTGTTTGCACTTGCCCTTATTTTATTAGGCAATCTGTTACGCAAAAAAATGTTACAACCTACGCACCACCCACCACAAACCCACCAACACAAGCATCGCGGTAAAAAAACAGCTTCACATAAAAAGTAGTTTCACAAAAAAACCGGGTAGTGTCCCGGCTTTTATGCGCTAAAATTGCTTCAACTTTTATTTAAGATAACTTCTTACAAACCATGCCCATTTTTCGTGCATTTTCAACAAACCGGTTAAAAAATCTGCATTTCCCAAATCCTTGTATTCGTCAGAAAATAAAACAATATCGTTGCGTAAACTGCGAATCATGGTTTCGTGATCATTCAACAAATTTTCTAATTGTTTCTTTTGGTTATTGGTATATTCTTCTTCCAATAAGTTGGTTAAGGCTAAAAAATCTTTTAATCTTCCTTCAGCATAATGGCCCAACATTCTTACCCTTTCTGCAATTTCATCAATTATTTCATCAATACCATTGTACATATCCTCATAAAACTTGTGCATTTCCATAAAATTACTGCCTTCAATATTCCAATGACAATTTCGTACTTTGGTGTATAGTACATATTCATCGGCCAATATCTGGTTTAATTTTTTGGCTGCTGATTGTGCATGTTGATCGTTGATTCCAATATTTGCTTTCATAAATTTTATTTTTAATGGTTCCTTACAAATTTATTGAATAAATTGAAATATCTTGTTATAAGATTGCTATATTTTGCAACTATCATTCATTGCAATGGTTATTGTTCAATTTATAACACCGGTGTTTGAGTTTTTTCAAAAAAAAATTTCTCTATTCCAATCAATGCCTTAGCTTTGCAGCGAAATAAAAAACAAATGAATTTAAATAACGTATACATGCATCATCATACACTGCCACCTTTGTAAGCAGATGATGTTTTGTGTTTATACTTTCCATAACATTAGAAGCTTACTCCGGTAAGCTTTTTTTATTTTACAAACCTTGACAAATAGGTGAAAAACAAAAATGATATGCAAAACGAAAAATTAAAATTGGCTATTCAAAAAAGTGGAAGACTACATGATGATTCAATGAAATTATTGAAAGAATGTGGTATTGATATTACCAATGGTGTAAATAAATTAAAAACCGAAGCAAGTAATTTCCCGATTGAAGTATTTTTTCTGAGAGATGATGATATACCGCAATATGTAGAAGATGCTGTTGCAGATATTGGATTTGTTGGTGAAAATGTGGTATATGAAAAAAATAAAAAAGTAGCGGTGGTTGAAAAATTAGGATTTGGTAAATGCCGTTTGTCTATTGCCGTTAAAAAAGGTGATGTGTATGCAGGCCCCGAATATTTACAGGGTAAAAAAATTGCAACCAGTTATCCCGTTTTATTACAACAATACTTACAACAAAAAAATATCGATGCCGAAATACATGAAATTAGCGGCAGTGTTGAAATTGCGCCGGGAATTGGTTTAGCAGATGCTATTTGTGATTTGGTAAGCAGCGGTTCAACTTTATTTATGAATGGATTGGCAGAATCGGAAGTAATTTTAAATTCACAGGCAGTATTAATTCAAAATGAACAATTGCCACAGCACAAACAACAATTACTGAACAAATTATTGTTTCGTATACAGGCAGTAAAAAAAGCTAAGAATAACAAATACGTTTTATTAAATGCACCCAACCATAAATTAACTGAAATCATTGCTTTGTTGCCGGGTATGAAAAGCCCAACGGTACTGCCTTTGGCAGAACAAGGGTGGAGTAGTGTGCATAGTGTATTAAGTGAAAATCAATTTTGGGATATTATTGAACAATTAAAAAATGCCGGCGCTCAGGGCATTTTAGTAGTACCCATTGAAAAAATGATTATTTAAATAAATTTTACCATGCAAGTTTTTGAAAATCCTGCTCCTCAAGTTTGGAAAGAATTATTACAACGTCCCGTTTTTGATAATACCGGTTTACAGGCTACCGTACAAAATATTTTAAAAGAAGTAAAACTAAACGGAGATGCAGCCATACGTTCATTTACACTTTCATTAGATAAAGTTTTATTGGAAGATATAGCAGTGCAGGAAGCTGAGATTGCATCTGCAAGCTTCAAAATAAAACCTGAACTTAAAAATGCCATTCAGGTTGCGGCCAATAACATTACATTATTTCATGAAAAGCAATTACAACCAGTTGAGAAAATTGAAACAATGCCAGGTGTTGTATGCTGGCGTAAATCAGTACCTATTGATAAAGTTGGATTATATATTCCAGGAGGTTCAGCGCCATTATTTTCAACTTTATTGATGTTAGCTATTCCTGCAAAAATTGCCGGTTGTAAAGAAATTGTTTTGTGTACGCCTCCACGTAAAGATGGTACCGTTAATGAAGTAATATTATATACGGCATCCTTACTTGGAATTAAAAAAGTATTCAGTATTGGAGGAGTACAGGCTATTGGCGCCATGGCATACGGCACCAATACCATACCGCAGGTATATAAAATTTTTGGACCAGGTAATCAGTATGTAACCGCTGCTAAGCAATTGATACAACAGGAGGGTGTTGCTATTGACATGCCTGCCGGCCCCAGCGAAGTATGCGTATTGGCCGATGAAACGGCTAATGCAGCATTTATTGCAGCAGATTTATTATCGCAGGCTGAGCATGGACCAGATAGTCAGGTAATGTTGGTAACAACACATGCTTCATTGGTAACCTTGGTCTTGGAGGAAATTGAAAAGCAACTAAAGATGCTGCCTCGTAAAACATTAGCTAAAAAATCTTTGGATAATAGCAAATGTATTGTACTTCAAAAAATGGAGGAAGCCATAGCATTTGTAAATGCTTATGCAGCCGAACATTTAATTCTGCACTGCCGGCAACCGGAACTGATTGCCGAACAAATTACCAATGCAGGTTCTGTATTTTTAGGTGTATTTTCTCCTGAAAGTGTGGGTGATTATGCCAGTGGTACCAATCATACTTTACCTACCAACGGGTTTGCAAAAGCCTATAGTGGCGTAAGTGTAGACTCATTTGTAAAAAAAATTACCTATCAGCAACTAACACAGGATGGATTGGCATTAATTGGCCCATCAGTAGCATTAATGGCAGCGGCAGAAGGATTGGATGCGCACCGTAATGCTGTTCAAATCCGATTAAATACGATGGAATAATGTTTCTCGCAAACGCATAAATTCATAGATCATGTCATTCTCATTACAAAAATTAATTAGAAAAAATATTGCTGCATTAAAACCCTACTCCTCTGCAAGAGATGAATTTAGCGGGGACGCTTCGGTTTTTTTAGATGCCAATGAAAACAGTCTGGGTTCTCCATTACTGAAATGGTATAACCGTTATCCCGATCCGCATCAAAAAAAATTAAAAGCTGCCATTAGCTCTGTAAAATCAGTTCCCGCCTCACAAATATTTTTAGGGAATGGTAGTGATGAATGTATTGATGTACTATACAGAACTTTTTGTGAACCGGGAGTTGATAATGTAATTATTTGCCCGCCTACCTACGGCATGTACGAGGTATCGGCTGCCATTAATAATATTGAAATAAGAAAAGCACCTTTAACAGAGCATTTTCAGTTAGACACCATTCATTTGGAAAATTTGGTAGATATCCATACCAAAATTATTTGGCTTTGTTCTCCCAACAATCCAACCGGTAATTCATTGAATCGGGTTGATATTGAAACCATTCTCAACAATTACAACGGCATTGTTGTAATAGATGAGGCATACATTAATTTTTCGCGCCAAAAATCTTTTATTCAGGAGCTATCCAATTATCCTAATCTTGTTATTCTGCAAACTTTTAGTAAAGCCTGGGGACTGGCCGGTTTACGATTGGGAATGGCCTTTGCACATGAACCGATTGTGGAAATAATGGATAAAGTAAAACCGCCATATAATATCAATCAGGTTACACAGGATTTGGTAACAGATGCATTGCAGGAAGTAGGTATGGTAAATGATATGATTAAAGAATTAGTAGCCATGCGTGGAGCATTGGCCAAAGTGTTTCAACAAATACCGGTGGTAGAGAAAGTGTATCCATCGGATGCTAATTTTTTATTGGTTAAGGTAAAAAATGCATCATCGGTTTATAACTATTTATTAACAAAAGGCATTGTGGTGCGTGATAGAAGTAATGTGCAGCTGTGCGAAGGTTGTTTGCGCATTACCATTGGTACTGAAAAAGAAAACACTTTATTGGTAGATGCCCTTGCAGCCATTGAATAACATTGAATTATTCGCTTCAAAACTAAAATCTTTATCTATCTTTAGAAGCCCAAAAACAATTGAAGCTAATTTCAATCATTTAAAAACTATCTTCTCGCATTTTCTCACTTGTAATATAAAATATATGCGTATGAAAAAATTAATTTTATCATTAGCGGTAACTGCTCTCTCAGTATTGTTTGTTCAGGCGCACAATGCTGTTTACAGTGATTCCACCATACAAAAATCGGGTACTATTGTGCCTGATCCGGATAATGCAGGCCTGATTTTACCCAAAGGATTTGGTGCTTTAAAAGTAACTGATACTTATGGTAAGCCCAGGCATATTGCTGTAACTCCGGAAGGATATATTTATGTAAAATTGGCTCGTTTATTTAACGGCAATGGTATTTATTTACTGAAAGATAAAAATGGTGATGGAAGGGTGGATGAAGGTACCGGTTTTGGAAATTATATAGGTACTGGTATAGCATTGAAAAACAATTACTTATACGCTTCATCCGATGAAAATGTTTATCGTTATAAACTAAATAATCAGCATGAGGTATTAACATCCAATCAACCTGAAGAAATTGTTCATGGGTTATTGAACAGAAGAGAACATGAATCTAAATCCATTACATTAGATAATGATGGCAATATTTATGTAAATGTTGGTGCTTACTCCAATGCCTGCCAGGTACAAGACAGAGTAGCCGGCAGTCCGGGTATGAAGCCCTGCCCCATATTAGATTCTGCCGGAGGTATTTGGCAATTTAAAGCCGATCAACTCCATCAATCTTACGGTAACGGTGTACATTATGCTACTGGTGTGCGTAATACAGTAGGGCTAGACTGGAATACACAAACCAATTCACTGTTTGTTATGCAACATGGTCGTGATCAGTTGCATGATAACTGGCCCAATTTATATACCATACAACAAAGTGCCGAATTACCGGCTGAATGTATGTATGAATTGTATAAAGGTGCGAATGCCGGATGGCCATATATTTATTACGATCAAATACAACACAAAAAAATTTTAGCGCCCGAATATGGTGGCGATGGTAAAAAAACAGCAGGTGAAGATGCCATCAATCCTGTTATTGCGTTTCCCGGTCATTTAGCCCCGGATGGTTTATTATTTTATACCGGAAATATGTTTCCTGAAAAATACAAACATGGCGCTTTCATTGCATTTCATGGTAGTTGGAACAGGGCACCTTTACCACAGGAAGGCTATTATGTAGTATTTGTACCTTTTAAAGATGGAAAGCCTACTGGAAAATGGGAAGTATTTGCAAATGGTTTTGCAGGAAAAGCACCCATCACATCGGCTCGAAATGCACACCGTCCCTGTGGTTTAGCGCAAGGCCCTGATGGTTCTTTATATGTAACCGACGATAATAAAGGTGCCATTTACAGAATTATTTATACCGGTAAGGAATAATGCCATATACATGATAATAGATTTTTTGTAAGACATAAAATATGCTTTACTAAGGATGGGTGCTCATGATGTTTGAAAAAATTACTGAATTCCAAATTATTAATTTTTATACATGTTAAAAAAATATAGTTTTTTAATTATTGGTTTGTTTTTTATTTGGATATTTTCCGCTGCTATCCCCCCATTTCAAAATACAAGCAATAAAGCATCCATGCAGCGCGGAGAAAAAGTGTATAATAAAGTTTGTCTTCCCTGCCATATGGCCGATGGGGGAGGTGTTCCTAATATGAATCCGCCACTCATTCAAACTTCTTATGTACTGGGTGATAAAACAAAATTGATTTCAATTGTTTTGCATGGCATGACCGACAGAGTTGCTATTGATGGTGATTATTATTCGAATAATATGGCACCTCATAATGATTTAACAGATCAACAAATTGCAGATGTACTCACTTTTGTACGCAACAATTTTGGTAACAAAGCCAGTGCCATTACTCCGAGTGAAGTGAGATTAGTAAGATTTAAAAAACAGTAATTACAAATTATTCTTTTCAGATTATATCTCTTCATGCATGAAAAAAATATTATTTATTGATCGTGACGGTACGATTATTAATGAAGTTCCACCCACTTACCAGATAGACAGTTTTGAAAAATTAAGTTTTTACCCAAAGGTATTTCGTTATTTGGGTTTAATTGCAACAGAATTAGATTTTGAATTGGTGATGGTAACCAATCAGGATGGCCTGGGTACAACTGCTTTTCCGGAAAATAGTTTTTGGCCGGTGCAAGATTTTATAATGGAATGTTTATCACAGGAGGGAATTGAATTTAGTGCGGTACATATTGATAAAAGTTTTCCTGAAGAAAATGCCCCAACCAGAAAACCCGGCACTGGAATGTTAACTGAATACATCAATAATAGTAACTACGATCTGGAACATTCATATGTAATTGGTGATAGAATTACCGATGTACAGTTGGCTAAAAATTTAGGTTGCAAAGCTATTTGGCTGAATATGGATGAAACCTTAGGAAGTAATGAAATACAACAGCATGCCAGTACTGAGTTAGAACCCTGTATTGCATTGAAAACATTAGACTGGAGTGATATTTATGCATTCTTAAAATTAAAAAGCAGAACTGTTATTCATGAGCGTAAAACCAATGAAACAAAAATTTTTATAGAGTTAAATCTGGATGGGAATGGCACTTCAGAAATTCATACAGGCATTGGTTTCTTTGATCATATGTTAGATCAGGTGGCCAGACATGGCAAAATTGATTTAAAAATTAATGCACAGGGCGATTTACATATTGATGAACACCATACCATAGAAGATACAGGCATTGCACTGGGCGAAGCATTTGCCTTGGCATTACAGGATAAAAGAGGCATGGAGCGTTACGGCTTTGCATTACCCATGGATGACGCTTCGGCGAAAGTGTTGATTGATTTTGGCGGTAGAAACTGGTTGGTTTGGGATGCTGAATTTAAACGTGAAAAAATTGGTGACATGCCCACTGAAATGTTTTTTCATTTTTTTAAATCGTTTACAGATGCAGCTAAATGCAACTTAAATGTTTCCTGCAAAGGAGAAAATGAGCACCATAAAATTGAAGCCATTTTTAAAGCCTTTGCAAAAGCCATTAAAATGGCTATTAAAAGAGATCCGTTTAGTAATTATTTACCCAGCACAAAAGGGATTTTGTAATGATAATTTTTATTGAAATAGTAGCCATTAAAATGTGGTAACCTATTTACTTGTTTTTTTTATAATAACAGGTTTCCCGTTTATTTTCAACCAAAAATAACCAAACAGCATGGCAATAATGGTGGCCAGCAATACAGATATTTTAGCCACATCTTGTTCTGTAGTTGTTTTAAAAGCAAGTGTCGCAATAAAAATACTCATGGTAAAGCCAATGCCTGCCAACATTCCGGCACCTATCATATGATGCCAGTTTACCTTGGCCGGTAAAACTGCCCAGCCTCGTTTTACAATTAAATAGGAAATACCGCAAATACCTAATGGCTTTCCAATCACCAATCCGGCAATGATGCCCCAACTTAATGAACTATCCAATGCGTCAGTAAAGTGGCTGGGTAATATTATGGCAGTATTGGCCAGTGCAAAGATGGGTATGATGATAAAATAAACCGGAAGATGCAATTTAACTTCAAAATTTACAATGTCTTTAATGGGTATAAAAAATGCAAATAGTACACCTGCTACCGTTGCATGTATACCTGAGTTAAACATAAAATACCAGAGTAAAATTCCTGATATAATATGCATCCAGCCAAATTTTTTATTGGAACGTTGTAACCACCAGAGCAAAACAATGGTTATTGTGCAGCCTAATAAATAGCCTAAATGTAATTTTCCACCATAAAAAAGTGCAATAACAACGATAGCACCCAAATCATCAATAATAGCCAATGCCGTTAAAAATATTTTAAGATTTACCGGTACTTTATTGCCTAATAAAGAAGCAATACCTAATGAAAAAGCAATATCTGTTGCAGTTGGAATAGCCCATCCGCTCATAAATGCCGTATCGCGGTTAAACTGAATGAATAAAATGGCCGGCACCAGCATGCCGCCCACAGCACCTAAAGAAGGAAGTAAAGCTTTTCTTAATGTATTCAATTCGCCCTGTACAACTTCTCTTTTTATTTCCATGCCTGCCAGGAAGAAAAAAAATGCCATTAAGAAATCATTGATTATCAAAACAGGCGAATTGGGTAAATGAATACCGAATATATTGAAACTGTGTGCTTCTGTTCCATTAAAATGAATATGCCAGATATGTGTAAAGTGCACTCCTAAATTTGGAATATTGCTGAGTAATAATGAAAGTGCAGTACATGCCAATAATATAATACCAATTGACCTGCTATCATGCATAAATGCTAATAGCGGATAAAACCATTTTTGTGTTTCTTTTTTGTGGGTAACACTCATATACAAATTATTTAAGCAGTTAATTGAAATGAAGCTGATCTTATATGCATCATTTCAATTAGGTAATGTTAGAATTCAATGAAGCAGAAAAATGGTTATTGTTTTTGATGCATGGCATACAAAATACCTCCCAACAAATGCCCCAGAAATAGTGGATCACTATAAGATGCATCGGTATGGCCTAAAGCAGTGTAGAATGCTCGGCCGCCATCAAATGAATGATACCAACTCATAGGATGGTAATCGCCATTTTCACCACCTTTATAACTTTTTTCATTAATGGTTATCAATACATGTACACTGTCCCAATGTGTATCTTTAAAATTATACCATTCATCCCAACGGTTCCATGTTGACGGTAGATGTTTGGTAGCAATGAATTTTTTATCTACTATATTTAGTTCAGCGTTTTGCTGTGCGGGATGGCTTTTGAAATAGGCGCCCACTAATCGGTTGTACCAAGGCCAGCCATATTCCGTATCGGTAGCTGCATGTACACCCACAAAACCACCTCCGTATTCAATATATTGTTGAAATGCCTGTTTTTGTTCAGCATTTAAAACAGTACCTGTTGTACTTAAAAAAATAACAGCCTTATATTGTTTCAGATTTTGTTCTGTAAACGCAGCACCATCGGTAGTAGTATCTACTATAAAATGATTCTCTTTTCCCAACTTTTCAATGGCTTTAATACCTGCAGCAATGGATTCATGGTGATATCCCATTGTTTTGCTGAATACCAAAACTTTCGCTTCTTTTTTTGAAAAAGAACTTATGAATACAAATGCGAATAAATAAATGATATTTTTAAAAAACGTTTTCATATTGCAATGAATAGATTATGATGAAATTGAGTTGCCAGATATGATAATTTTGTTTGGAAATTTTTAAATTAAATCTGCCCAAGTTTATAGAAATGTGTAAAGTTTAAAATACTGATTGCTTTCATTCGGGTTTTACTGAATCAAATACTACTACTTTTTCCCACAAATGGCTGCAGGTTTCAATAAAATGTAAATGAATAGGATGGGTTTGATAAATTTCTTCATCAGTTATATTTTCAAAAATGGCCAACCATGAAAAATGATAGCCTCTTTCTATTACACTTCTATTGGTTGCAGCAGGCACTCCTATATGAAAACTTTTAATTTCAGGAACTTTGCTGAGTGCCTGTAAACCTTTGTATAATTCCTGATGTGCCTGAGTATTCTGCGGTTCTTTTAACCAAAAATATACATGGTGAATAAAATAATTAGATGGTATCATTGTTGTTACTTTAATGTTTATTGGGTTTAAAAATATTGTAATCTAATTGTATTGAATGGTGTACCGGTTTATTTTTTAAAAGCTTCAAATTTAATTCAACAGTATAATTAATCATTTTTCAACAATTTAAATTATGGCATTTATTGAACAACTTAAAACTTTAAGACAATCCTTTTTGTATAGTTCCAATATTTTTAACAAATATCAATTGAAATTTTCTATTTGAATTCTCCAAAAACAGCTCGTAGTGTATCTGCAATTTCCCCTAAAGTACAATAATGTTCAACGGCCTCAATTACTACCGGCATTAAATTAGTGTTTTGTATGGCTGCGGTTTTAATATTATTCAAACAACGTTCTACGTCAGCAGCATTGCGCTTTGCTCTTAACTGTTCTAGTTTTTTTATCTGAACTAAGCGAATACTATCATCAATTTTAAACCCAGGTATGGTGGTATCATCTGCTACTGTAAATTGATTAACGCCTACGATAACTTTTTCACCCGATTCAATTTGTTGTTGATAATGGTATGCACTTTTTGCTATTTCATTTTGAATAAATCCTTCTTCAATGGCAGCAACACTTCCGCCCATAGCATCAATTTGTTGTATCAGTTCCCAAGCTTTATGCTCCACTTCATTGGTAAGCGATTCAATAAAATAACTACCTGCAAGCGGGTCAACCGTGTCAGCAATACCACTCTCAAACGCTACAATTTGCTGGGTTCTTAAAGCAGTTCTGGCTGCTTCTTCTGTAGGTAAACTTAACGCCTCATCATACCCGTTGGTATGTAAACTTTGTGTGCCACCTAAAACGGCTGCAACTGTTTGTAAAGTAACACGACTAATATTATTGACAGGCTGTTGTGCAGTGAGTGTACTACCGCCTGTTTGTGTATGAAAACGAAGCATCATTGCTTTTTCATCGGTTGCGCCCAGCGATTGCATGATTTGCGCCCACATCCGTCTGGCCGCTCTGAATTTGGCTACTTCTTCAAATAAATGATTGTGTGCATTAAAGAAAAAGGAGAGCCGTTTTCCAAATACATTAATATCCAATCCTTTTTCTAAAGCAGCCTGCACATAGGCCTTACCGTTACTGAGTGTAAAAGCAATTTCCTGAACGGCAGTGCTGCCGGCTTCGCGAATATGGTATCCTGAAATTGATATGGTATTCCATTTAGGTAATTCTTTTGAGCACCATTCAAAAATATCGGTAATAATGCGCATGGAGGGTTTAGGGGGGTATATGTAAGTGCCTCTGGCAGCATATTCTTTCAATATATCGTTTTGTATGGTTCCTGAAATTTTTGTCAAATCGGCCCCTTGTTTTTTAGCAAGCGCTACATACAAAGCCAATAAAATAAAACCGGTTGCATTAATGGTCATGGAAGTAGATACTTTTTCAAGTGCAATGCCAGCAAATAATTGTTCCATATCTTCAATACTATTAATGGCAACACCCACTTTCCCGACCTCGCCTTCAGCTAATGGATGATCACTATCATACCCAATTTGTGTGGGAAGATCAAATGCCACACTTAAACCACTAACACCCTGTGCCAATAGATAATGGTATCTTTTATTGCTTTCTTCTGCCGTTGAAAATCCGGAATATTGGCGCATTGTCCATAATTTGCCCCGGTACATATCCGGTTGAATTCCTCTGGTAAATGGGAATTTCCCCGGCATTTCAGTTACTATTTTATCTTTTAGTGGAAGTATATCTTTTGCGCTATACACCGGTTGTATGGTAATGCCTGCATCTGTTTTTTTTTCTTCTAAACTCATAGCATTCATTTTATTACAAAACCTGTTTGGCTTCGTGGCTAATAATTTCACTGGCTACTTCATATAAATTGCCTTTTTTATCTGTCATTAAATATTCTAACAATAATTTGTTTAGGTCTACTCCCGAAGCATTGGGTGGTAAATTATTCGCCAATTGATTGATGATATAAATATTTTGATCTTTCAAATTTTTAACAGCTTTCCAGGCATCGGCACTTACATAAATTTGTTGCGTAATATTATGTTCAAATTCCTGTTTGATGGTTTGGGTTAATAATACTTGTGCTTCTCTTGCAGAAATACCCGGCGTATTTAATCGGGCAATTAAGTTGGGAAGTGCAATCCTTTCAACAAGTAAAACAAGTCTTTCATAGGCCTGCAGTTGCATTAGTTTTGTGTTGGCATCATTTGCGAGATTTTGGCCGGATGCAGATTCCTTCGTTTTATTTTTATCCGGCCAGTTATTCCACAACACATTCAAAATTAAAAGGGCTATTAATATACTAAAAATCACTGTGTTATTCATTCTGTCATATTTTAAACAAAAATAGATGAAAGTAAATGGAATACCACCATTCACTTATATACTAAATTTCGTTAAACGTAAATGCTTTGATTCATTAAATTGTGAAACGAATGTAAATTTGTATTGTATTTATAGAAATTGATTTTTAGTATGTCAACAGTAACAACATCTGTACCGGTAAGTTTTACAACAAGTGCTTTGCAGGAAATTAAGCGTTTGATGCAGGAAGAAGGTTTTGATAACAGCAAACTTTTGCGGGTGGGCGTAAAAGGAGGGGGGTGCAGCGGCATGACTTATGTTTTAGGATTTGATAAACAAGAACCTGCAGATCATATTTATGAAGTGGAGGGCTTACCATTTTTAATGAATAAAAGCCACGAATTGTATTTGTATGGTATGCAAATTGACTGGCAGGATGGATTGAACAACAGAGGTTTTACTTTTTCGAATCCCAATGCTTCAGCTACTTGTGGTTGTGGAAGTTCATTTGCTGTGTAGCATTATAGCTATTGCATTTAAAAGCCCCGTTATTGCAACGAGGCTTTTTTATTAACAGTTATTTGCTTTTCATTTCCTTTATGGCAGCTGTTAATTTGGGCACTACTTCAAATGCGTCACCTACAATGCCATAATTAGCTGCTTTAAAAAAGGGTGCTTCAGGATCTTTATTAATTACCACAATGGTTTTACTTCTGTTTACACCGGCTAAATGCTGAATGGCTCCGGAAATACCAATAGCAATATACAAATTTGGTGCAATTTGAACGCCAGTTTGTCCCACATGTTCATGATGTGGCCTCCAGTGTGCATCTGCTACTGGTCGACTGCAAGCCGTAGCAGCATGTAATACATGTGCTAAATCTTCAATCATTCCCCAGTTTTCGGGACCTTTTAAACCACGCCCGCCACTTACAACAATATCAGCTTCGCTTAATGGAACCTCCCCACTTATTTTGTTGGTGGCCAATACTTTTACTGAAGCAGGTGGTACAGGAATATCCAATAATTCAATAGAAGCAATGCCAGAGAAGGTTTGTATACCAAAACTATTTGGATTTAATGATATCACTTTAATTGGAGAAATAATATTTACCAGTGCAAATGCCTTTCCGCTAAATACTGTTTTTTTAACTACAAAACCATTGGTGGTATCGGGCAATGCACAGGCGCCTGCAACCAAGCCTGCTTTTAACTGAACGGCCACTCTGGGTGCAACCGCTTTACCGGTTTGTGTATGGCTGAATACTACTACTGAAGCTTCTAATTGTTTAACAACTGCAGCAATTACTTGCGCAAATACCAGCGCATCTACATGATTGAAACTGTCATTTTGGACCTGATATACTTTGCTGATACCATAATTACCCAATTGCGTTAGATCGTCTGCCACATTTCCCAACACCAATGCCAATGCATTGGTATTGAATTGTTTTGCGATAGCTGCCCCATAGGCTGCGGCCTCAAAAGATGCTTTTTTTAAATGACCATCTGACTGATCGATAAATATTAAAACTGACATATTTTTTTTATTTTTCGAATGAAATATATTTGGCATCCAAGTGCATTTTCAATGCCTTGGATGTATTTGAATACTTAAACTACTTTTGCTTCTTCATGCAATAGTTTAACCAACGTAGCCACATCATCTGCTGCCACCAATTTAACACCGGCTTTTGCAGGTGGTAATTCATATTGAACAATATGGGTTAATGCCTCTGTGGCAACAGGTGCAACCACTTTTAACGGCTTGGTTCTGGCAGCCATAATGCCACGCATATTAGGGATGCGTTGTTCGGCCATTCCTTTTTGACAACTAATGACAGCAGGAAGTGTTACTTCATCAACTTCTTCACCACCTTCTATTTCTCTCGTAACTTTTGCCTGACTTCCATTCAACTCAAATTGTGTAGCAAGTGCTATGTAGGGCATCTGCAACATTTCAGCTACCATGCCACCTAATGCAGAGCCATTGTAATCAATGGTTTCCTTTCCTGTAAAAATTAAATCATAACTCCCTTCTTTTGCAACAGCAGCAATTTGTGTAGCAATTACATAACTATCATCACTTTCTGTATCTACTCTAATAGCTTCATCTCCACCCAAGGCCAGTGCTTTACGAATAATGGCATCACAATCAGCGCCACCAACCGTAATTAAATGTAAAATAACAGAAGGATCTTTTTCTTTTAATTCAATCGCTTTTATCAATGCATACCATTCATCATAAGGATTGATGATCCATTGAACACCTGCATCTTCAAATTGCGTATTGTTGTTTTTAAAAGCAATTTTTGCAGTAGTATCAGGTGTTTTACTAATACAAACCAAAATTTTCATATGTGCGTTTTTTAGATGAAACAATATTTTTCAACCATTTGTTACATTTGTGCACTAATTCAATAAATTAGTTGTTTATGCAACTATTAGCAAATATAATAAGCTTTTTATACAAAGCATGTGCCGTTCAAAAAAACTTCCATTAATTTTAAAATTTGTACCTGTTATTTTTTCTAACCCAATAAATTGCTGCACAAAATTTTTAAAAATGAATAGAATTGAGCAGTTAAAGAACTTTTTGAAAGAAAATCCAAAGGATAATTTTTTAAGACATTCACTTGCATTGGAATACATAAAAATGGGAGATGATCTGAAAGCAAGAATACTGTTTGAAGAAATCTTAGCCGATTCGCCCGATTATGTAGGCAGTTACTATCATCTGGCAAAACTGCTGGAAAGGCTGGAACAAACGCCATTAGCTATTGAATGGTATGAAAAAGGAATGCTGGCTGCAAAAAATGCCAATGATCAGCATACTTATAACGAATTGCAATCTGCTTATGAAGATTTGATTTATTAAGGTATTTTAAAAGTGCTGACTATATAATTTTTTATAACTTTAATGCTAAAACGATTGTCATGTTAGCAACTGAATCTGCTGTATTTCATCCGGAGAAATATAAAACACCCGTCGGAAATCATTTAAACTGCAAAGGTTGGGTTCAGGAAGCTGCTTTGCGTATGTTATTGAATAATTTAAATCCTGAAGTAGCAGAAAAGCCGGAAGAATTAATTGTATATGGCGGGAGAGGAAAGGCTGCCAGAAATATCCCATCACTCGATTTGATTATTAAAGCGCTGAAAGATTTAAATAACAATGAAACCCTTTTGATACAAAGCGGTAAACCGGTTGCAATTTTAACCACACATGAAGATGCGCCCAGGGTTTTAATTTCAAATTCGCAGTTAGTGCCCAAATGGGCTACCTGGGAACATTTTGATTTGCTGGAGAAGAAGGGATTGATGATGTATGGTCAAATGACTGCCGGTAGTTGGATCTATATCGGTTCACAAGGAATTGTACAGGGTACATTTGAAACATTTGCTGCTGTAGCTAAAAAACATTTCCATGGTTCACTTTCAGGTACTTTAACTATTACAGCCGGTTTAGGCGGTATGGGTGGTGCACAACCTCTGGCTGTTACTATGAATGATGGTGTTTGTCTGGTAGCCGAAGTGGAAGAATGGCGTATTGATAAAAGATTACAAACCCGTTATCTGGATATAAAATGCCTGGCAATTGATGAAGCAATAGATAAAGCTTTAGACGCAAAAAAGAATAAACAAGCTTTAAGTATTGGGGTGCTTTGCAATGCAGTTCATTTGCTGGAACGATTGATTGAAAGAAATATTCCGGTTGATATTTTAACCGACCAAACCTCGGCCCATGATCCTTTAATCGGATATATTCCACATACCCTAACTAATGAGCAGGCCAATGTATTGCGTCATGATAACCACGAGGCTTATACTGCTTTAAGTTATGAAAGCATGAAATTGCATGTTACCTACATGCTAACCCTGCAAAAAAATGGTGCCATTACTTTCGATTATGGCAACAATATCAGAGCTAGGGCAAAGGAAGCAGGTTTGCAAAATGCATTCGACTTTCCGGGGTTTGTCCCTGCCTATATTCGTCCATTGTTCTGTGAAGGGAAAGGCCCTTTTCGTTGGGCAGCACTCAGCGGTGATCCTGCCGATATTGCTGCAACCGACCAATGTATACTTGAATTGTTTCCTGAAAATGCAGGCTTAAAAAAATGGATTATGATGGCACAACAACGCATTGCCTTTCAGGGGTTGCCCGCCAGAATTTGTTGGCTCGGACAAGGCGAAAGAGAAAAGGCCGGGTTAGCATTTAATGAAATGGTTAGAAAGGGTATTGTGAAAGCACCAATTGTTATTGGACGTGACCATTTGGATACCGGTTCTGTTGCTTCGCCTAACAGAGAAACGGAAGCCATGTTAGATGGAAGTGACGCTGTGGCCGATTGGCCTGTTTTAAACGCATTAATTAATACTGCTGCCGGAGCCAGTTGGGTAAGTCTGCATCATGGCGGCGGGGTAGGAATGGGCTATAGCATTCATGCGGGAATGGTGATTGTGGCGGATGGTACAGATGCCGCAGCAAAAAGATTACAACGGGTGTTAAGAAATGATCCCGGAATGGGCGTAATTCGGCATGCAGATGCAGGTTACGATACTGCGCTGGAAATGCTTCGACAAAATGGTTTGAGCATTACAGACCGCCTGCATTAAAAAAACTGCCTGTTCTAAAATGTTCATTTCAACAGGCAGTTTAAAAATAATGATTTTTGAATTATTGAACCGCAATGGTTTTTGTTATAGGTGTCTTTTCAGCTTTTATGGGCAATACTACCTTTAAAATACCATCCTGATAAGTTGCCTGAATAGTATCAGTTTGAATGTCATCGGTTAAACTGAATACTTTTTTAAAGGCGTGGGCAGTAAAATCCTGTTGTACAATTTTCTTTTTTTCATTTTCAACAGGTGTAGGTTGGTATTCAATTGTCAATAGCCCTTTATCTGCTTTCAATTGAAAATCTTGTTTATTTCTACCTGGTACCATTAATTCAATTTCAAATGCATTGGAGGATTCATAAATATTAACAGGAACAGAAAAATTTCTACTCATTCCATTTAAAGTATTCAAAAATGGATCGTGGTTTATATAACTGTGTTGTGTTGTGCGATTGTGCATAATTTTTAATTTTTTTTCTTACAAAGCTTTTCAAATCTTATTCCAATAGAAAAATATAAATAATTTATGCCATAATGGCATTATTTTTTTATTTCGTATGTCTTTGTGGCATTTTCGATTCAGGTAAAAAGCAATAATTGACTGATTCAATGATGCGGTTTTTGATTAATTTTGCTTTCTAAAACAGAAAATATGTATCCCGAAGAGATTGTAATACCCATGAAGGCTGAATTAACCGAAAGTGGATTTGAGGAAATGCTCACAGCGGTCGATGTAGATGCCACCCTTCAAAAAGAAGGAACAACACTTGTAGTTGTAAACTCTGTTTGCGGTTGTGCAGCAGGTAGCTGCAGACCCGGGGTTTTAATGGCAGTGCATAATGCAACCAAAAAACCCACTCGTTTGGTAACCAGTTTTGCAGGTTTTGATATGGAGGCAGTAAACAAGATCAGAGAACATTTATTGCCTTATCCGCCATCATCACCTGCTATTGCGCTTTTTAAAGATGGCAAATTAGTGAGTATGATTGAGCGCCATCAAATTGAAGGAAGACCGGCACAAGTGATTGCTCAATATTTAATTCATGAATTTGAACAATATTGCAACTAATTCTTTGTACTTTGTTATAGATGTGTTAGTAATGTACAAAGTCCCGTTTCTACGGGACTTTTCTTTATGCAACCATACAGAATAATTTAAAGTTTTGGCATTTTCTAGTTAACATTGCAATTCAAATTTTCACATCAAAAAAAGGCTATGTATCCAAACCTGTATTATGTATTCAAAGACTTATTTGGGGTTGAATGGAACGGATTGAAATTAATTAATTCATTTGGTTTTTTTGTAGCCCTTTCTTTTGTAATATCTGCATGGATATTAACATTGGAATTGAAACGTAAACAGTCAGCAGGCATTTTAACTTATACAGAAAAAACAATTTTAGTAGGAGGGGCAGCCACGACGCAGGAATTATTGCTGAATTTTTTTCTTGGATTCATCATGGGATTTAAAATTGTGGGTGCATTTTTGATACCAACAGCTCTGACGGATCCGCAAAGTTTTATTTTATCTGCTCAGGGAAATTTACCAATGGGTATTTTGTTGGGTGTATTATTTGCAGCATTAAAATGGCGGGAAAAAAACAAAGAAAAATTAGCAAAACCTGAAAAAAGAATTATTAGAGTATGGCCGCAGGATCGGGTGGGTGATATTGTAATTTATGCTGCCATATTTGGGTTTGCAGGAGCTAAAATTTTTAATAGCCTTGAAACCTGGGATGATTTTATCAGTGACCCTATTGGTTCTCTTATATCTTTCAGCGGACTTACTTTTTATGGTGGATTAATTTGTGCAACCATTGCTTTGTATTTCTATACCAAAAAACACAATATTCCTTTTATTGCCCTTTGCGATGCCGCAGCACCTGCTTTAATGCTGGCGTATGGTTTGGGCAGAATTGGTTGCCAGGTTGCCGGTGATGGGGACTGGGGAATTTTGAACAGTGCTTATGTAAGCAATGCTCAGGGTAAATTGGTGACTGCAACAGTAGATCAGTTTACCAGGGCATTACAAGCCAATCAGCATTATTACAGCGAGCAGTTTACTACCTTTAAAATAGAACACCTTTCTGTGCATTCATTTTGGGGTTTACCCAATTGGTTGTTTGCTTATAATTATCCACACAATGTAGTAAATGAAGGCGTTCGTTTTGCTGATTGTACCGGTAATTATTGTTCTTATTTACCAATTGGAGTTTTCCCTACACCCTTGTATGAAATAGTAATGTGTTTGATATTGTTTGCAGTATTGTGGATAATCCGCAAAAAAATTACTACGCCCGGCAGAATATTTGCCATATACCTCATTTTGAACGGGTTAGAACGTTTTTTCATCGAAAAAATACGGGTAAATACCCGATACCACTTTTGGGGACTTCAACCAACACAAGCCGAGCTTATTTCATCCGCATTGATTGTTTCAGGTATAGTATTGTATTTTTATTCAAAGAAAATTAAATTACCACAATACCCGGCCCATAGCTAAACCGCATTTATAATTATTACATGCATGCCATTTCGATTTATTTTTGGGATGGCATTTTTTTCTCCATCTTTTTAACAGATTTTGTTTATAAGGGTGTAACGAATGCAGAAGTATTTCGTTAAACTACTGATGATGCTATCGTCCTTTTTCTTTCTTCCTACTTTTCTGCCATTCATCCTTTAAAATATGCCTTCCGATATAAAACAATGTACTATGTTTAACATGCTACTTAGTTTTGTTATGTAATATTTATATACCAGAACTAAAAAAATAAACATCATGAAAAAAAATACATTTTTATTCATCTTAGTGAGCATAATAGCAGGTTTTGTTGCTACTGTACGTTCCCAAACTACTGCCAGCTTCACCATAAAAGGCCAGGTATCGGCTCAGAAAAGAGCTATTGAAGCTGCTAATATTATGGTATTAAATGCATCAGATTCAGCAACCATTAAAATGACGGTTTCAGATAAATCAGGCGAGTTTATGTTTCAGCAACTCAAAACAGGAAACTACCTCATTAAAGTAATGGCCATTGGGTATGAAACTTATTATTCTAATCCAATTAAATTGGCATTTGCACAAACCCTTGATATCCGTTTAAAACCTGAAGAAAAGGAATTGACTGGCGTAACTGTAACCACAAAAAAGCCATTTATTGAGCAGAAATTAGATAAAACTGTTATCAATGTAGAGGCTTCACCCTCTAATACCGGATTAACTGCTATGGAGGTGTTGGAAAAGTCGCCCGGCATATTAGTAGATAAAGATGGCAATATCAGCATGAAAGGGAAGCCTGGTGTTTTGGTTTTGATAGATGGAAAACCTTCTTATTTAAGTGCAACAGATTTAGCTAACTTATTGAAAAGCATGTCAAGTAGTTCAATTGATCAAATTGAATTAATGACCAACCCACCCGCCAAATATGATGCAGCCGGTAACTCCGGTATCATTAATATTAAAACCAAAAAATCAAAAACGATGGGTTATAATGGTAGTGTAACAGTTGGTTATGGCCAGGGTGTGTACCCCAAAAGCAACAACAGTATTAACCTGAATTATCGTAGAAATAAGGTGAATTTGTTCGGAAATTTTGGGTACAACTATTATGGCGGATATCAGGAGTTAAATATTACCCGAAATTTTCGTACCAATAATGGGGAAGATATTCTTTCCATCTTTAAACAACAAACAAACATGAAGCGCCGGCAAACTAATGTTTCCTATAAAGTGGGCATGGATTATTATGCTTCTAAAAAAACAACATTGGGATTCGTTGTAAATGGTTTTATTAACCCATCAACAGAAAATAACGGAAATACCACCAATATTTTAGATCCGAATAGTATATTACAAAGTACCACGAAAGCAGCTTCTCAAATAAACAGCAATTTGAATAATGTGGCCCTTAATTTAAATGGCAGACATGTTTTTGATAGTACCGGCAAGGAATTAACCATGGATGTTGATTATGTGCATTATAATACGCTAAACGACCAAATGTTCATCAATTCTTTTTACGATAATACTGGCAATAAAATGCTGCCAGATCAATTATTGAAAGGTAATTTGCCCTCAGATATCAATATATATTCAGCCAAAGCTGATTATACACAAATGTTAAAGCATAAAATTAAAATGGAGGCCGGGTTCAAGCTTAGTTATGTAAAAACCGATAATGTTTCCAGCTACTATAATCAGCAAAACAATCAGTGGGTGATGGATAGTACACAAAGCAATCATTTTATTTATGAAGAAAATATTAATGCCGCTTATGTTTCATTTAGTAAGGAATTGTCTAAAAAATGGAGTATACAATTGGGTTCGAGGGTTGAAAACACTCATGCAAAAGGTATTCAATTGTTTAACGGTGTATCATTTGATAGGAATTATACTCAATTATTTCCAACTTTCTTTTTAAGTTATAAACCCAATGATAAGAATCAATTCTCTTTAAATTATGGAAGACGTATACAACGTCCTGATTATCAAGATTTAAATCCGTTTTATTATTTCTTAGATAAGTACACATACAGTGTAGGTAACCCTTATTTACTGCCACAAATCAGCCAGAATATTGAGTTGAATCATATTTACAAAGGATTATTGACAACCGGATTAAGTTATGGAGTGATTAATGATTTAATCACGCAGGTATTTAACCAGGTTGATAGCACACATACTACGTATGTAAAGAATGATAATATTGCTAAAGTACAGAATTATACACTAAGTGTAAATGTGGCTTTACCAATCACTAAATTTTGGAAAATAAACTGGTATAATCAATTGAATATCAACCAATATGATGGCTTTGTTAATCAGGGACCCATACATGTTTCAGGCATTAATTACAATACCAACTTTACCAGTAGTTTTGAGGTAAAAAAAGGATTGAATATGGAACTGGGTGGCTTCTATAGAACGCAAACGCAGGAAGGTACCATAGTTGCCAATGAAATGAGCCAGTTAAATTTTGCCATCAGCAAACAAGTATTAAAAAATAAAGGTACCATACGTTTAAATTGCCGCGACTTCCTGAATCTTCAACATTTTAGTGGATATAGCCATTTTCAAAACGTTGATGTTCAATTATATAATAGATGGGATAACCGTGTATTCAATATCAGTTTTACCTATCGCTTTGCCAAGGGAAAGGCCGGTGTAGCACCCCGTAAAAGTGCCGGTGCTATTGATGAAGCATCCAGAGTTAAATCAAATAATTAACCTAAGTTACAAAGTTTGTACATGCATTGCGCCCGACTTGTCCACCCATATTTTCGCTAATTTATAAGTTACTGATAATATGATATTTATTTTAATTTTTTTGATAATTTGCTGACCTAATGGGTCAAAATGTACAAAATCAGGCAAATAAAGTACGCTACAAACTCAGTTTCGATTCAAGTTTATAAGATAGAAAACAGGAAGAGAGTAATTGTAAGGCATATTGGAACTGCATATAACGAGCAGGAGCAATCCGATTTGCTGTTTATTGCCAAAGATCTTATTGAATAAATGTCACAACAGATGTAACGACTTTGTACTTTGAAACCTTTGACGAAGATGAGTTATGCAAAGATGGGTTTTCCAAAAACAACAAATCCCAGCAACCACAGATTTTAGTTGTCCTGATGGTTACAAAGGAAGGCTTTCCGATAGCTGATGAAGTATTTGCAGGCAACACTTTCGAGGGACATACTATTATTCCGGTACGGTAGTTGCCGATGCAGCAATGATTAGCACTGAAAATATTCAGGCTTTAAAGGAAAATGAAATCAATTACATTGTAGGTGCGAGATTGGGTAATTTGTCAAATGAACTGATGAAACAAATTGACAAAAGCATCACTCGGGAAGATGGTAAAAATATTAGAATAAAAACAGATAATGGATACCTGATTTGCAGCTACTCTTCGATTCGATACCGCAAGGATAAGTATGAAATGGAAAAACAAATTGAAAAAGCAAAACATATTATCCACAACAACAACACTTTTTATTTAGGCGCAGCCCGCAGCGAAGCGGAGACATAATATACATTATAGCTGACAAAATGAGCATTGGATTTCGTGCAGCTATATTTTATCCTATAATTTATATTATGTTAAACAGGATAAAACAATTAAGAAATTAATATAGCATTACAAATTGGAAGGCCATCACCTTATTTAATGCGGTGGATATCTAACAAAAAATCAAGTTACTTTGATAAGTCATAGTCATAAAAAAACCCACAAACAAATGTTTATGAGTTTTTTTAGTGAGAAATTGAAATATTAATTAATTTCCGTTTGCAGAAATTAACTGATCATAGAATTTAACTTTTGCATCGTAGGCATCAAATAATTTTTGGTCAGCCTTCGATTTATCACGCTTGTAAGTATACATATTGTATAAAATATCTAACGACTTATTGTAACAATTTTTTTCTGCTGATGATTTATCAGGAACAGCTTTTAAAGCCCTATAAGCGTTTTCTAACCATGTAATAGTGCTATCGGCAGCTGATGCAGCAGGTTTATCTAATTCTGCATTGGCTTTTTTAATGGCATCTACCTGTGGTTTAATTTGTGCATCATACGCTGCTTTTTTCTTTGGATCTTTAATATCGGCTTTTGCGGCATTTAATTTTTGGAGTGAACGAATATTGTCTCTCATTTTATCATCTAATGCATTAAACTCTAAATTATACAACACACCGGCATTGTAAGCGGCAATACCATTGGCAGTATCTTTTGTATAAGCACGTTCAAAAGCCAATCTTGCCTTGTTTTTGTAATAAACTTCCTGTGTACTGTCTAATTTATCTTTCTCATCTTTGGGTATATTGGCAAACATCTCACCAAACTGAAGGTATTTTGCAGCGGTTAATGTCCCGGCAGCATCTTCCTTATCAAATAAATCAGCTTTTTCCTGAAGGGTATAATTTTTATTCAAATAATCGGCTTCATAATCATCCCATTCCCCATTTGGATAGAATTTTTTGGCCATGCCCAGCCATTTATCAAAATCGGCTTTGTTTTTATTGTTGCTGGCGCTTACCAATAAAAATTTATAAATATCCTCATATTCTTTTCCATGAACAGAGCTGTCTGCAAGTCTGCCATAGTATTGATACGCTTTATCTAATTTTTTGTCATTCTGATTGGCATAAGCAGCATATAAAATGGAAGTAGTGTCAAAATTCATTTTGGCGGTACTCCATTTGTTTTCAAAAATTACATCACTGTAATCAACTGCATAACCAAAATAAAAAGCGGCCGAATCCCATTTTTTGGAATTGAATTCTTTTACACCCTGGCTAAATGAAGTAACGTAGAGGTTAAATGGAATATCCTGACCACCATTTTCTTTTAAAATTTTATAGTCCGGATCCATTTCTTTGTATTTTTTAAAAGCTTCTGCAGCAGTTACCTCTGTATTGGGATATTTTTCTCTGGTTTTATCATCTTTAAACAAGGCAGCATACACTTTGGCTTTCCAGAACCAGCCTTCTGCTTTGGCTTGTGCTTTGGGTTCCTGCATTAATTTATCAATTTCTGTCTTGGCATTTTCTACCTGGTTCAGTAACAATGCCGTTTGCACTTTTTTAAAATCCTGCGCTTTTAAAGCTGTTAAGCCTACTGCAAAAAAGGCAACCAATAAAAGTTTTTTCATGTGTTTATGTTTATTGTTTTATAAAATCATATATCAGTTTTACATACTTTTTATGCGTTAATGATTTTATGAATATGTGTCTGATATTTTTAAATTTATTTTTAATTTTCTGAAATAGGTTCGTTCGGGTTAATATCTGGTTCCAGGTTATTGGTTGAGGCATCATCATTGGGTTTATTTGCATTCGAATTAACCTCACTTGAAAGCACGGTATTTTCAGTTGAAGGATCTGGTTCTGCATCCTGTTCTTCAATAGTTGATATGGCTGCAATGGCATCATCGGCATCCAATCTGATTAAAATTACCCCTTGTGTTGCTCTGCCAGCTTCTTTAATATTGGCAATTGGCGTACGCAAGGTAATACCCGATTTGCAGGTGATAATTAAATCCTCTGTATCTTCCACTGCTCTTATACCGACTAATTTACCGGTTTTTTCGGTAACATTAATGGTTTTTACCCCTTTTCCTCCTCTATTTGTAATGCGATAAACATCTTCTCCGTCTGCATCAATTAAAGGCGTTCTTTTACCAAACCCTTTTTCACTAATTACCAAAATGGTTTTGCTTTTATCGGCTTTATCAACACATACCATGCCAACCACTTCATCGGTGGCATCATCTACTTCAATACCCTGTACACCAATGGCACCGCGTCCGGTAGGTCTTACTTTTATTTCCGGAAAACGTATTGCCCTGCCCGATTTTACCGCTAACATGATTTCATGATTGCCATTGGTCATCTTGGCTTCTAATAATTCATCCCCCTCATTAATGGTAATGGCATTTACGCCGGTAGCACGGGGGCGACTAAAATCTTCCAGATGTGTTTTTTTGATAATGCCTCTTTTGGTACAAAGCACTATAAATTTATCCTGAAGCGAGGCTTTGTCATCCAAATTATTCACATTCAGAATGGCTTTTACCTTATCATCCTGCGGAATTTGAATTAAATTTTGAATAGCTCTTCCTTTGCTTTGCTTTTCACCTTCGGGTATTTCGTAAACCTTCAACCAAAAACAACGGCCTTTTTCGGTGAATATGAGCATGGTATCATGCGTAGATGCCACGAAAAGATGTTCTACAAAATCTTCCTCTCGTGTTTTAGTACCAATGGCTCCTCTTCCACCTCTTTTTTGCTGACGGTACTCTGTTGCTGTAGTACGTTTAATGTAGCCTAAATGTGAGATGGTAATTACAACATCTTCTTCCTTAATAAAGTCGAGCATGTTCATCTCTTCAGCCAAATACTGAATTTCGGAGCGTCTTTTATCACCAAATTTTTCTTTAATTTCAATCAGTTCTTTCGAAATCAAATCATATCGAAGACCTTCATCGGCCAACAGTTCTTTTAAATGCCGGATAGTATTTATCAGGCCATTGAATTCTTCAATAATTTTATTGCGTTCCATGCCGGTAAGGCGTTGTAAACGTAATTCTAAAATTGCTTTGGCCTGTAATTCTGATAATCCAATTGCCTGTTGGTATAATTCTAATGAAACATCTGTAAATAATTCTTGTGCCAGATACCATTTTTCTTCGGTGCTTTTTTGCATTAAAGCAGCCTTGGCCTCATCAGGGGTTTGGCTGGCTCTAATCAGTGCTATTACCTCATCTAAATGATCCAATGCTTTCAGATACCCTTCTAAAATATGTGCTCTTTCTTCTGCTTTCCTTAAATCGAATTTAGCCCTGCGGGTTACCACCTCCATCCTGAATTGAATAAATTCGCTAATAAGGTCTTTTAAATTCATGATTTTAGGCCGACCATGACTAATAGCTACATTATTAATACCATAACTGGTTTGTAGTTCGGTATATTTATACAGTTGATTGATGATGACATTGGCAACTGCATCGCGTTTTAAATCCAATACAATTCTGGTTCCTTCCCTGCTGTTGCTTTCATTGTTGACGTGTGCAATTCCATCAATGGTTTTATCGTTCACCAATTGACCAATTTTATCTGTAAGCGCATCCAATCCTACCTGATAAGGTGCTTCGGTTATCACAATTTGCTCTCTGCCACTGGGTTTAGTATCAATATGGCATTTCCCGCGAACAACTACCCTGCCTCTGCCTGTTAAAAATGCCTGCTTTACGCCTTCCATGCCATAAATAACACCACCTGTCGGGAAATCGGGTGCTTTAATATATTGCATTAATTCATCAATTGTAATGTATCGGTTTTGAATGTATGCTACGCAACCATCCACTACTTCACTCAGGTTATGCGGCATCATATTGGTAGCCATACCAACGGCAATGCCACTGCTGCCATTTACAAGTAATTGCGGTATACGAGTAGGTAAAACAGTAGGTTCCTGAAGCGAATCATCAAAATTGAGTTGGAAATCAACAGTTTCTTTTTCAATATCTTCCAGCATGGCTTCTGCAAAGCGATGTAAACGCACCTCCGTATAACGCATCGCAGCAGGAGGATCTCCATCCTGATTACCGAAGTTTCCCTGACTGTCCACCATTACATTGCGCATCGTCCAGTCCTGTGCCATCCGCACCAATGTATCATAAATGGAGGCATCACCATGTGGATGGTATTTACCCATTACTTCACCCACAATACGGGCCGATTTTTTATAAGGTTTGTTACTGCTGTTACCTAATTCATGCATTGCAAACAACACTCTTCTGTGTACAGGTTTAAAGCCATCCCTTACATCCGGCAAGGCTCTGCCTACAATCACCGACATTGAGTAGTCGATGTAGGCGGTTTTCATTTGTTCCTCGATATTTACCTGAATAATACGGTCGTTATCGTTTGTTTTCTCGGGCAATAAATTTTCTTCCATGTATCTTTTGTAGTACTAATGAGATGAATAACCCTGTAAACCCAAAGTGCAAGTTTAACAGGATGGCGAAGATAGCTTTTTTGCTGCTAAAATCAGGCATTAAAAGCCCTTTTTTCATAGATTTTTCCACAGGATATATACATTAAATTGTTGGTTCTATCCGGCAATTTCAGGTATCACTTTTTAATAACCATTTTATGGCCATATCTTTGAAAAAAAGACAGGTTTTGGTATTTAAATATGGCGGAAGTACTAACGCTTTCGAACCATTTAAATACTCACTTTTTATAAACACAGGAAAGTTTTCAGTTGCTTGTTTTGAATAGCTGCAACCCCGGATGTAAATATAAAATTATAAAATTGGATTGGAGCAAATCATATACATATGAAAAATATTTTATTGCTTGGTGCGGGTAAATCGGCTACCGTACTGATTGAATATTTAAAAAAAACAGCCACACAATATAATTGGTCGGTTACAGTTGCAGATGCAAATGCTGCAATTGCAGCAGAAAAAGCTGGGCAGCATGCATTGGTGAAAGCTGTGGGTGTTGCTATTGAAAATGCAGCGCAGCGTATTGCACTGATACAACAGGCTAACGTTGTAATTTCGATGCTTCCTCCGGCTTTACATTATATTGTGGCAAAAGATTGTATAGAACACAACAAGCATTTACTGACTGCCAGCTATGTTGATGAAAATTTGCAGCAAATGGCTACAGCCATTCAGGAAAAGCAATTGCTTTTTTTGTGTGAAATGGGTTTAGATCCGGGCATTGATCATATGAGTGCCATGCAAATGATCGCCTCCATTCAGAAAAAGGGCGGAAAAATTACTTCCTTTCAATCGCATTGTGGCGGTTTGGTGGCACCGGAAAGTGATGATAATGCCTGGCATTATAAAATTAGTTGGAACCCTCGAAATGTAGTGATGGCCGGAAAAGCCGGAGCAGTATTTAAAGAAAATAATGCCATTGTGCATATACCTTATCAGCAAATTTTTGCCAATTGTACTCCACTGAAAAATGCATCCATACCCGGGTTGGTATATTACTCAAACAGAGATTCTTTGCATTACATGAATAAATATGCGTTATCACATGCTGCAACCTTTAAACGCACCACCATTCGATATACTGATTTTTGTAAAGGCTGGCAATGGATGGTTGATTGGCAATTAACAGATGAAAAGTTACAATATGCAACAGATGGTATGTGTATTGCTGAATTTTATCAGCTGCATTTTGAAAAAATTGGTTTGGAAGATCTGTACCATCAACTCCCAACAACACCACTGATGCAAAGTCAGTTGCAACAAATTGGCTGGTATGATGTTGCTACTCAAATTAACAAAGGTACTTGCAGTGCTGCTGATGTGTTACAATTTATTCTGGAAAAAAAATGGGCATTGCAACCCAACGATAAAGATTTGGTGATGATGATTCATGAAATTGAGTATACAATTGAAGACCAAAAATTTTATCATATTGCTGAATTAAAAATAACAGGTGAAAATGCCATGCAAACTGCCATGGCTAAAACAGTAGGTTTACCACTGGGTATTGCAGCAACACTTCTGTTAAACAATCAGCTCAATGTAAGAGGGCTGCATATACCCACACATCCTGCCATTTACAACACGGTTTTGCCTTTATTAGAACAGGAAGGAGTTTGTTTTACTACATCAACGCATGCTATTTAAAATTTATGAGTGATTCAATTCATCAGTTACAGGTATTCTATCAAAATAAAATTCAGGATTATACTTTAGCTGTACATCGGTTAAAAAATAAAATAAATGCAGTTGCATTTTTCCGTGCTATATTTTTTGTAGCATGGCTGTATTTGTTATACCAATATTTTACAAATAACAATCAGGTAATTCTATTATTGTCTTTTCTTGGTTTAGCCGGTTTTCTGGCATTGATTTCCATTCATTTTAATTTTAAAAACAAAAAACAGATTTGCCAGAATAAATTATGGCTGGCACAAAATGAATGGAATGTATTGGACGAAAAAGACAATGCATTTGATGATGGGAACGAATTTTTTATGAATACAGCTTATTATGCCGATCTGGATATTTTCGGAAAAAAATCATTGTTTCATTTGTTGAACAGAACCACTACTTACTTGGGTAAACAGGTATTATTTCATCAATTGAGCAATCCAATGCTGCAAAAAGAAAAAATATTATTGTATCAATCTGCCATAAAAACTTACAGCACTCAATACAGCATTATAGAAACTTGGATTGCTACAGCCATGCTGTACAAAAATGATGAAACAGTTCATACCAACGGCATTCAGCAATGGATAACTAATTTTACTTCATTAACCGGCCGTACCTATTGGAATAGCATCAGGTATATACTTCCTGCCCTTTCTATTGTGGCATTCATCTATACTTTAGATACCGGCAATTATGCATGGCTTTCCATTTGTATTGTATTGAATTGGTTACATGTAGGAATTGCTGGAAAATACAACGGTAAAGCATTTGCTACTTTAGGTAAGCAACAGGAAGTGCTGAATACTTATAGTAAGCTTTTAGATGTATTTAAAAATGTATCTGTAAATGATGCAGTTGTTTTACAACAACTAAAAGAAAAAGCAAATGAAGGCTGTAAAAGTATAGTCAGACTTTCATTCATTGCCAATCTGATTCATCAACGATTCAATTTATTGGCCACTACCCTTTTAAATAGCTTATTGATGTATGATGTACATTGTACTGTTTTATTAGATAACTGGCACCACAATAATAAAAACAAAATCAACGCATGGTTGGAAGCCATAGGCGAGATTGAATACCTGAATAGTATGGCATTGTTTGCTTATAACCATCCCGCATTTGTGTATCCTGAAATTGAAACAGAAGGATTTATCATTAAAGCAGCTAATTTAGGCCATCCCATGATATCCGGGAAGCAATTGGTTAAAAACTCATTTCAATTGCAACAATCGGGTGTGTTATTAATAACCGGCTCTAACATGAGTGGTAAAAGTACTTTTTTAAGAACTGTAGGTATTAATATCTTGTTGGCCGAAATAGGCGCGCCGATTTGTGCTACGCAATTTTCATTTACGCCCATGTATTTGTTTACCTGTATCAGAATTTCAGACTCATTGCAGGAAAATACTTCCTATTTTATGGCTGAGCTTCAAAAATTGGCTGATATTAAAACACAATTATCAACCCGTCATTCTGCATTAATTTTAATTGATGAAATATTAAGAGGCACCAACTCATGTGATAAATATGAAGGTTCAGTACAATTTATTTTGCAGTTAATACAGCAACCTTGTATTGTTTTATTTGCTACACACGATTTAAAATTGAGTTCATTGGAGGAAATGTATCCAAACAACATTACCAATTATTGTTTTGAAAGCACCATAGAAAACAACCATTTAAGTTTTGATTATGTATTGCGTAAGGGCATTGCACAAAACAAAAATGCCACATTTTTAATGAAAAAAATGGGCATTATTTAACTATTTTTTCAAATTAAAATTAGCTAATTCAGCTTACGAATCCATATATTTTTAAAACTAATGGGTTTACTTTTATCACCATGTGCCTGCAATTTAATGGGGGCAGGTCCATGTGCTTTATAAAAAGGTTTACCAATGTATAAAGTTTGACCTTTTAAAACAGTATTGTTTTGTATTAACACTCCGTTTTGAAAAACCGTTACTCGTGCAGGAGATGCAAGCGAACCATCTTCATTAAAACGTGGTGCGGTCCAAACTACATCATACGACTGCCATTCTCCAGGTTTGCGACAAGCATTTACCAACGGAGGAAATTGTTTATAAATACTACCTGCTTGTCCGTTTACATAAGTAGTATTTTTATAGTTATCTAAAATTTGTAATTCATAACCTGCATCACCCGGTCCGGTTGAAACCAGAAATAAACCGCTATTTCCTCTGGCCTGTCCTTCCCCCTCAATATCGGCAGGTATTCGCCATTCAATATGCAACTGATAATCAGTAAAAGTTTCTTTGGTTTGAATATTGCCTGCTTTTTTGTTTACAGTAAGTATGCCTTTCGATACCATCCAATCAGCCGGTTGTGATGGGTTATTGGCATTTTCCCATGCATTTAAATTTTTGCCATCAAATAAAATAATGGCATCTGAAGGTGGGTTGGTAAATGCAGACATACCTGGCGTAACAATGGGCGGCACAGGCGACCATTGTTCGGTTTCTTTGGGATCGGTTTGGGCAAATAAACTGAAGGCGGTACACAAAGCCAGCGCCGACAGTATTGTTTTTTTGTTAAGCATGTTGGTTGTTTTTGAGGATGATACAATATATTTCTATTTCCTTTTTTTGGCTTTTACTACTTTTCTTCCCAAACCCTTGCCTGCTTTTACCTCACTACCTGGTACCCACTCATAATCTAATTGTCTTTTTTCTAAATTAGCAGCTACTACTTTAATTGTTACTTTATCCCCCATTCTAAATTGCCGGCCACTTCTTCTACCCACTAAAGCATAATCTGCTTCAACCAGTCTAAATTCATCATAATCATTCAAACTTACTATGGTTACCAAACCTTCGCATTTGTGTTCAACTGTTTCTACCCAGAAACCAAAACCGGCTACACCACTCACTATCCCCTCAAAAGTTTCACCCAATCGTTCTTTCATAAATTCAACCTGTTTGTATTTATTGCCGGCTCTTTCGCAATCCATTGCAGCTCGTTCTCTTTCACTGCAATGTTTGCATTTTTCTTCCATTTTTTTATCCAGTAATGGTTTTTTTCTTAGTATGGATGCTACTACTCTATGTACCAACACATCGGGATAACGGCGTATGGGAGAAGTGAAATGGCAATAATACGTAAAGCCTAATCCGTAATGGCCAATATTGTTTTCGGTGTAAATAGCTTTCGACATCGTTCTAATACCCAGTTGCTCTAATACATGTTGTTCAGGTAAGCCTTGCACTGCCTTTAGCATATCGTTAAAACTCTGTGCTATTTTTTCGGGAGTTGAAGTATTGAATTGGTGACCATATTTTCTTGCAAAGGCGATAAAAGGTGTTAATTTATCTTCATTAGGTTTGTCGTGTACGCGATAAGGAAACGGAATTTCTTTATCATCTTTTACTTTTGTGTGGGCAACAAATTCAGCTACTGTTTTATTCGCCAATAACATACATTCTTCTACCAACTGATGGGCTTCTTTACTTTCTTTAACTGTAATACCGATGGGTTTCCCTTTTTCGTCTAAAATAAAACGCACTTCTTGTGATGAAAAATTAATGGCGCCTTTTTGAAACCTTTGTTTTCGCCATTTTTGAGCTATGGTATTTAGTAATAAAATTTGTTCTGCATACAATCCCTCTTCATTTTCAATAATACTTTGAACATCTTCATAAGTAAAGCGATGGTTAGAATGGATAACTGTTCTGCCAATCCAATGGTTTTTTACTTCACCTGCAGCAGTAATTTCAAAAATTGCAGAAAAAGTAAATTTATCTTCATGCGGACGGAGTGAACACAATTCATTCGAAATTTTTTCGGGTAACATTGGGTTTACTCTATCGGGCAGATAAACGGAGGTAGCTCTTTTATAAGCCTCTTCATCTAAAATACTTTCAGGCACTACATAATAACTTACATCGGCAATGTGTATACCAATTTCATAAAGATTATTTTTTATTTTTTTGATAGATATGGCATCATCAAAATCTTTTGCATCAACGGGATCGATGGTGAAGGTTAAAATATCTCTACAATCTCGTCTACTTTCAATTTCTTTTTTATCTAATACTACCGGAAGACTGGCTGCTTCTTGCAATACAGTTTTATCAAATGAAAGAGGGAAGCCCGACTGTGCCAGAATATCTTTCATGGCAGCATCGTTTTCATCTTCCGATGATAGAATACTGACAATTTCACCAACCGGCTTTCTATCGTCTTTATCCCATTTTACTAATCGGGCAATTACTTTTTCTTTATGTTTTGCTCCGTTTAGCTTATCTAATGGTATAAAAATATCGGGCATTGGCCTTTCTGTATCCGGGATAAAAAAAGCAAAATTAGTTGATAATTGCAGGTGACCTACAAATTCTGTTTGCCTTCTTTCTAAAACATCCACAATTCTTCCTTCTTTTTTTTTCGTAGTACTACTTTCTTTAATCACTTTTACTGTTACAGTATCTCCATGAAGCGCTGTGTTAAAATTTCCTTGCCGTACTAATATATCACCGGTTCCGTTTGCAATTACCACATAACCAATACCGCTTCTGGTTATTTCTAAAACGCCTGTTTCTAATAATGCTTTATGGGTATGTTTTGTGGTACTATGTTTCTTATTTTTTTGTTTACTCATTTTTTTTGTTGTTGCTAAAATTTATAATGTAATTCACAATGGCAGATTCGAATAATGCGGCTTCATGAAACAAAAATTGATGACGGATGGGAAGTACATATAATGGTAAATCTACTAATTCTTGTTTGAATTTAGTGAGGCGTACTGCATCTTTCTCTGTTGTTAGAATCATTTTTTGAGGAACATCAATTGATTTGAATTTTTCGATAATTTCCCTTAGATCATCGATGGTAAAAATATGATGATCGGTATAGTTTTTTTGATAATAGGTGGCGGCTCGTTGCACCAAATAGTCTTTTAACGGTTTTGGATTGGCAATTCCACAAACCAACAATATTTCATCTTTATCTGTTATAGACCTTTTTGTGTGCTGTGAAATATGATAAGGAATTCCATATTCAATAGCAGTAAAGTATACCTGTTGTTTGGGTAATGGATGCAGGTTACGTAATAATTTTTGTTTTTTTTCAACCGACAAATCAGAAGGACATTTTGTTACAATAATAATATCCGCACGTTTAACCGAACCCCATTCATCTCGCAAATCGCCGGTAGGTAAAAAAAAGTCGTATATGTACAGATTATTATATTCAGTTAATACAATGTTTATACCTGCTTTCACAGCTCTGTGTTGAAAAGCATCATCCAGAATGATGGCTTGCAAATCGGGTACATCATGCAGTAATTGTGGAATAGCTATCAAACGCTCCTCGCCTACTGCTACAGGCACGTTTGGAAATTTTAAATGAAACTGCATCGGCTCATCTCCAATTTCTAATGCAGTTGTGTTTTCATTGGCTAAAGCATAACCCTTGGTTTTACGTTTGTAGCCGCGACTTAGCGTAGCTATTTTAAAGCGGGGTTGCAAAAATGTAAGCAAATATTCAACCATTGGCGATTTACCGGTACCACCTACTGCAATATTGCCAATACAAATGATCGGAAAATTAAATGTTGTTTCCTGAAAAATTCCTTTATCATACATTCTGTTTCTGATAAAAACAACTGCACCATACACAATAGCAAAGGGTAAAAGCAATACCCTGAATGATTTTAGAAAGAAAGCATTAAAATTCATATCTGTTCTGGGGAGTAATACAATAATTTAAAGGTACATCAAAAGATTGGGTATCGCTTATTTTAGTTATGGGATCAAAATAAGAAAAGCCAATTGTAACAACATTTTTGCGGCAATCTGTTAAAAATCTGTCGTAAAATCCTTTGCCGTAACCTACTCTGTAACCCGCCCTATCGCAGATAATTAGTGGAACAAAAACTAAATCAATCCTTTCCGGTACTAACAAATCCCCTTCCGTTGGTTCATAAATACCCCACTTGTTTGTGGCAAATTGGGTATGTTCATTTGTTAATATTGCCTGCATGGTGTGGTTGGTTGTATTGGTAACCGGATAGGCAATGCGTATATTGGGATAAAAATGTTTCAGATATCCCGTAAATAAATGTGTATTGGGCTCATTGGTGGTTGCTAATGGCCAATAACTCAATACATAATGTATGTGGTTAAAATTTAGTTGTTGTAATTGCAGCAACATTAAATCTTCTCCAATCAATTTCTCTTTTTCAGGAATTGATTTTCGTTTTTGTAAATACAAATTTCTTAGTTCTAACTTGGTCATAATAATTCAATCAATCGCTCTTTAATTTTTGTTGCCTGCTCCAATACAAACTGCCGGTTGGGTTTTTCTGTAAATGGGATACTGCCAATATAAGGAAAACCTGACCAGTTTACAATTTCCTGTTCATATTGCAAATAATGATCGTTAAAAACCCAGCCTACAACAGGCAGGTTATATTGTTTACACACCAGTGCCGTTAATAAGGAGTGATTAATACTGCCTAAATAATTTCTACTTACTAAAATTACCGGTTCCTTAAGTGCTTTTATAACATCTGCCATAAATTGATGGTGATTAATGGGAACCATTAATCCGCCGGCTCCTTCAATAATCAGGTATGGATTATTGGTTTTGGGCATGGCATTTTGGATGTTATTTATTTCCAGAATTTTATTTTCGGCAGCTGCAGCAATATGAGGTGAAGCCGGCATTTTTAATACATAGGCCTCTTTATGAATTTGAGTAGCTGTATTTGAAATTAATTGTTGAATGGTAGCTGCATCGGTACCATCGTCAAGGCCTGCCTGTATGGGTTTCCAATAATCTGCCTGTAATGCTTCTGTTACAATAGCACTTACTACCGATTTACCAACCCCGGTACCAATACCGGTTATAAAAATTGATTTTGTTTGCATAAATGAAAACTACACTATACTCAAAAAATGTATTTGAAGATGTTGCGGAATCAATAATTCTTTTACAGCAACTACTCAATCTGCATCATCCATTGAAAAAAAAGAAAAAATGGTGGTGCCGTAATTGCGTTCAAACCTGTATCCTTTAAAATGTTGATAGTTATTACGCGGTGTATGTTCTAACACAAAATATCCTTCCGGCAGAATCATTTTTTTTGCTACAATAATGGCCGGCAAATCATCGATATTGCCTAAAGCATAAGGCGGCCCTGCAAAAATAAAATGATATTGTTCGGTGCAGGTACTTAAAAAACTAAAAACATCTTGTTTAAATATTTGAAACTGATTGGGTAGGGCTCCCAATTGTTGCATGTTTGTTTCAATAAAAGCAGCCATTGTAGGATCTTTTTCAATAATGGTTAGCAATGCAGCACCTCTGCTGGCCAGTTCGTAACTAATGGCTCCGGTACCGCCAAACAAATCTAAGGTATGAATGCCCTCAAAACTAATGCGGTTTTGTAAAATATTGAAAAGCCCTTCTTTGGCAATATCGGTAGTGGGTCGGGTAAAAGGCATTTTTGCAGGCGGTTTAATTTTTCTTCCTCCCCATTGGCCTGAAATGATCCTCATAAAATAATATTAAAAAAAGGTAGTAAATAATGTAACGGATAATAGTTTTTTTCAATTAAAATTTTCTGTTCAGGTAAACCACACTGCCATTGCATGTCAGGAATTATTTTTTGTAACGAAGTATAAACCTCATCTGTTTCATTAATAATGCCACTTATTTCTACTTTCAGTTCAAATTCGGGTTTGGAATAGGTATTCACTAAAGCAACAATTTGATAAACCACATCATCAGCACAGGTATAACTGAAATGCGCTGCCGTTTGCAATTGTTGCTGTTGTATACTTACAATCGAAAAACTACCCGGATAAAAATAAATGAGCCAATAATTTGAAAAGCTGGTTGCCCTTTGAAATGCAAGCTGAATTTGTTTACCCAAACTATTGTAAACAGGTGTATCTGAAAAGGTACCTGCCAGCATTTGTTGCAGACTTTGCGGAATTTGACAGGCAATATACAAGTTGGTTTCAGGTAATGTTATGGCATCGGTATTCATCTCCATATTACTCCATCCAAACAACAACTCTAATGAAGATTGAGCAGCAGATTCAGAATACAAATTTTCAGGAATAATGGTTTGCTCAAATCCATTTAAAAATATTTGTTTGGTGTGGTAGGGCAAATCAAATAAAATGGATTGTAAGCGAACTTCCTGAAAAATAAAATACCAGTCGCTTTCTATTTTTTGAAAAGTAAATAATTCCAACGCACTAATAGAGGCAGATTCAATTGATGTTTCAGTTAAAGCGATATAATGCAAACCTACTTCAATAGTGAGCTGCTTTTCTATAGCCGGCTGCTCCCCTCTGTTAAGGCTGTATTGACTGATTTCTTTTTCAACCATTGTTCAAATATACAATTACTGTTTAAAAAAGAATACATTCAGAATGTCTAAATCGAATATCAACAAAACTGTAGATTTGCAATGAATATGAGTGAGCCTGCTATTGTTACTGCCGATTATCGGGTAACAACTTCTAATCAACAAATATTAAAAATTGCATTACCCATTGCTGCCGCCACTTTGGTACCGCAGTTAAATTTTATTATCAACAATGTATTTTTAGGGCATTTGGGCGAACAGCCGCTTGCTGTAGCTGGTATTACAGGTGTATATTACTTAATTTTTGCAGTAATAGGCATTGGTTTAAATAATGGAATGCAGGCCATTATTGCCAGACGTGCCGGCGAAAATAAAATTGAAGCCATTGGTAATTTATTTGCTCAAGGTGTTAGAATTTCATTTGTTTTAGCCTTTTTAGGAATATTAATTACCTGGTTTTTGGTACCGGTAATTTTAGAGCATACACTTAGCAATCCACTGCATGTTAGCATGGCTGTAAAATTTTTGCGTATCCGGATTTTCGGGCTTATTTTTTTATACCTATACCAATTACGAAATGCTGTATTGGTGGGCACCAATCAAAGTAAATATTTAATTATTGGCACTGCTGCAGAATCGATTGCCAATGTATTTTTTGATTATGTTTTGATTTATGGAAAATGGGGATTCCCCAATTTAGGGTTTGATGGAGCCGCCTACTCTTCCATTATTGCTGAGTTTACCGGATTAATGGCTATTTATTTTGTTATTCGGAAAAAAGGAATTGACAGGCAGTTGCAACTTTTTAAATCGTGGGAATTTGACAAAAATAATATTACATTAATTTTACGATTATCTGCACCACTTATAGCCCAATTCTGTTTAAGTATTGTAAGCTGGGAGTTTTTTTATATTTTAATTGAACACCATGGCTCAATGGATTTGGCTATTTCAAATATTATGCGCAACATTTTTGGCTTTTTTGGATGCTTTACCTGGGCTTTTGCAGCAGCTGCCAATACAATGGTTAGTAACATTATTGGCCAGGGTTTGCACATAAAAGTAGAAGGCTTAATCATTAAAATTATGAAACTGTCTGTTTTGTTTGCAGGTAGTATTTGCATTATCATCAATATTTTTCCCACATTATTTTTATCATTTTATGGCCAGGGTAATGATTTTATTACGCATGCCATTCCTGTTTTACGGGTGGTTTCTACTGCATTGGTACTGATGTCGGTATCTACTATTTGGTTAAATGCCGTTACCGGAACCGGTAGTACCCAGGTAAATCTGCTGATTGAGTTTTTTGCCATCATCATGTATTGTCTGTACAGTTATTTTATATTGGAAAAATGGCATTTACCCATTACCGTTGGTTGGGGAAGTGAATGGGTGTACTGGATATTACTGTTTATCCCCTCTTATTGGTACATTAAAAAAGGCAGCTGGCAGCAAAAGCAATTTTAGTTGAGCAACCTTCTTATTATTCCAGCGAATCCAATATTTTTTGGCCTTCTGTTTTCAGAGCAGCATCATCCGGCGTTCTAACAGGCAATTTTACCAATTGCTTTAACACTTCAATGGCTTTGGAGGGATTATTATTGGCCTGATAACTCTTCGCCAGTATGAGATAATTCATAACATAGTAGGGCTGTGTTTGTCTGCATTTTTCCAAATATACAATGGCTGAATCGTAGCTGGTGGGTGGAATACCACCCGGATACATGGTTTTTAATGCTAATTTTTTAGCCCAGTTCAAATTATTCATTTCATAATGCCAACGGCCTTCTACAAAATTGGCCATACCTAAATTGGGATTGATGTTTAATGCTTTATCGGCATTGGTTTTTATGTCTTTTACATATTGAACTAAAAGTTTTCGATCTTTTTCTACTTCCGTCATTTTAGCGGAAGCCAAAGCAAGTGCATAATAGCTTTCTGCAGCTTCCGGATGTGTTGCAACAGCGCGTTGAGCATATGCTAGTGCCGATTGAAAGGTAATGCGTTTATCATTCGCAATAGGTAATCGTTCGCCGGTAGAACAACTTAGCTCGGTGGCTTTTACCAAAGCATTGAGATTGTCAGGAGCAATCACCAGAATTTTCTTATAAATATCTAAAGCCTGCTGTTCATTTAAATTAATTTCTGCATTGGTGGCTTGTTTAAATAATAATGGGAGATTCTGAGCAGCGGCATATTGAACAAACAGTGCAGCCAAAAGAAAGATAGCTGTTGAAAATATTCTAATTTTTTTCATATCTGCTAATGAATGTATTGGTTCCGATATGTAAGTTTTTTCAAGCCATGCTATGATGCCTGATTAAAGTGGTTGCGATCCATTTCAAAACTAACACTTACAGAACCTTTAAAATCAGGTATGGGTGGATTTAACTTTTTAATAGAAATTATAACTCGCTCTGCCATTGCAAATTCAGATAAAATATCCGTTGCAATGTCCAATGCAATAGCTTCTAATAAGGGTGTGGCTTTTTCCATTCTATGTTGCACTATTTTAAATAATGCAACATAGTTAATGGTATCATGAATACTTTGAAATGAAGCCGGTCTGGATGCATTATAATCAACCCTAAGGTTTACTTCAAACTCATTTCCAGTTATCTTTTCTTCTTTGTATAAACCGTGGTATGCCCAGAAAACCACATTATTCAGGTAAATTGACAGCATATTTTATGTTTAAACAAGGCCTTTTGCACTTAAATAACGCTCTGCATCCAATGCAGCCATGCAACCTGAACCTGCAGCCGTAACTGCCTGGCGATAATTTTTATCCTGCACATCACCTGCAGCAAATACGCCTTCCAAATTGGTTTTGGTAGTACCGGGAATGGTTTGAATATAGCCTGTTTCATCCATATGAATCCAGGGTTTAAAAATGTCACTATTTGGCTGGTGACCAATTGCAACGAAGAAACCATTGATGGGAACAGTTTCTGCTGTATTGTTAATACGGTTTTTAATACGAACGGCTTCTACTTTTTTATCGCCTAATATCTCGTCTGTTTCACTATTCCAGTAAATTTTGATATTAGTGGTATTCAAAACTCTTTCCTGCATTATTTTGCTGGCACGCATCTGATCTCTGCGTACAATCATATGTACGGTTGTGCAAAGTTTAGATAAATACAATGCTTCTTCGGCTGCTGTATCGCCCGCACCTACAATAGCTACTTCTTTACCTTTGAAGAAAAATCCATCACAAACTGCGCAGGCACTTACGCCGTATCCATTTAAGCGTTGTTCGCTTTCCAAACCCAACCATTTTGCAGAGGCACCGGTTGAAATGATTACTGCATCAGCTTCTATTAGTTTTTCATCATCAATCCATACTTTATAAGGTTGTACACCAAAATCAACTTTGGTGGCAATACCATAACGAATATCGGCACCCATTCTAGTGGCTTGTTTTTCAAAATCAATCATCATATCCGGCCCCTGTACACCATTCGGATACCCCGGATAGTTTTCAACTTCTGTAGTAATGGTTAACTGACCTCCTGGTTGTATGCCCTGATATAAAACGGGTTTCATATTTGCCCTTGCTGCATAAATGGCAGCAGTATAACCGGCTGGACCTGATCCTATTATTAATACATGAACTTTTTCTGATTGTGCGTTATCCATACTTAAAAAATTTTTGCAAAGTTAAGGAATGATAGTGTTGAAATGTGAGAGCAGAGAAATGTTAACCAATAAAAAACCCCTGCATAGTAACAGGGGGAGTTTTTTTTAATACGCTATGAGAGATTAACCGAGGTATGCTTTTAATGCATTGCTATACCTGGCTTTTTGTAAACGTTTAATCGCTCTTTCTTTAATTTGCCGGATGCGTTCTTTGGTAAGATCGTATTTCTGGCCTATTTGTTCAATAGTTACACCATTTTCACCATCTAAACCAAAGTAAGCGTTCACAATTTCAGCCTCACGTGGACTGAGTGATTTTAATACCCTTCTGATTTCTTCTCTTAAAGAATCTTTCATCACATCATCATCGGTATCATCACTACCCTCCAGTAAATCGCCCATTGCTACATCTTCAGCTTCATGAACCGGTGCATCTAACGAAGTATGACGGGTGTTGCTTTGGAAAATGTTGTTGATTTCAGTTTCACTCATTTCCAAAATTTCACTCAGCTCTTCGGTGGAAGGTTCGCGTTCATGCTCTTGTTCAAAAGCCATATAAGCCTTATTGGCTTTATTGTATGTGCCAATTTTGTTTTGAGGCAAGCGGACTAATCTGCCCTGCTCTGCCAATGCCTGTAGTATCGATTGGCGAATCCACCACACAGCATAAGAAATAAATTTGAAACCTTTTGTTTCATCAAAGCGTTGCGCCGCTTTTATTAAGCCGAGGTTACCCTCGTTAATCAAATCGCTAAGTGATAGGCCTTGGTGCTGGTACTGCTTAGCTACAGATACCACAAAACGTAAATTGGCCTGCACCAATTTGTCGAGCGCTCTCTGATTACCCATTTTAATTTTCTGGGCCAGTGTTGTTTCCTCTTCGGGAGTAATCATTGGAATTTTAGAAATTTCCTGCAGATACTTTTCTACGGCCTGAGAATCTCTGTTGGTAATCTGGGTTGCAATTTTGAGCTGCCTCATAGTATATAGTTACAATTTATTTACTAACGACATATAGACGCTAAAAGTTGCATTTTGGTTGCAATAGTAGCGTTAAAGTTATCCTCATAAATTTCAAAAGTGTGCAAATTTACGTTAAAACATCTTATTGAACGAATGTTTTCTGAAAAAAATGCTTTTTTAAAAAAAATTAAATCTCCCTGCCCAATATCAAAATTTATCTGAACCCATTTATCTTCGCAATTCTATGCCATCTATTATTGATTTTCGCTCAGATACGGTTACCCGGCCTACTCCCGCTATGTTAGAAGCCATGTTTTCGGCCAAAGTTGGAGATGATGTTTTTGGAGAAGACCCTTCCATTAACGAGCTTGAACAAAAAGCAGCAGCCCTTTTTGGTATGGAAGCCGGATTATTTTGCCCCAGTGGCACCATGACCAACCAAATTGCCATTAAAGTACACACCCAACCCGGTGATGAGGTAATATGCGATGCATTATCGCACATTTACCTGTATGAAGGGGGCGGAATTGCATTCAATAGCGGTGCTTCTGTTCGGTTATTACAGGGAAACAGAGGAAGAATAACAGCGCAACAGGTTGCCGATGCCATTAATTCCAATGATGTGCATAAACCGGTCAGTACGCTGGTAAGTCTTGAAAATACCAGCAACAGAGGCGGTGGAGCCTGTTACTCAGTAGAGGAAATTATCGCTATAAAACGGATTTGTGAATCCAACCATCTTACACTTCATTTAGATGGAGCACGTTTGTTTAATGCTTTGGTGGCTACCAATGAAGTACCCACTACCTATGGTATGCTATTCGATTCCATCTCTATTTGCCTGAGCAAAGGTTTAGGAACACCGGTGGGTAGTGTTTTATTAGGAACCAATGCTTTCATTCAAAAAGCAAGACGGGTAAGAAAAGTTTTTGGTGGCGGAATGCGCCAGGCCGGCTATCTGGCTGCTGCGGGAATTTATGCACTTGACCATCATGTGAAAAGAATGGCTCAGGATCATGAACATGCCCAGGCTATTGCCACTTGCCTGCAGAGGAAAGATTTCGTTGGGCAAATAATGCCGGTTGAAACCAATATTATCATTTTTGAAGTAAAAGGCCGGTTTACACCAAAGGCATTTGCTGAAATAATGGAAAAACATCATATTAAAGTAATGGCCATTTCACCAACACAGGTAAGAATGGTATTGCATTTAGATATCCATCCATCCATGGTACAATTAACTATGGATGTTATCAATTCATTGTAATCGAAGAGAATCAATATTGCTGAATAAAATTTAACCGTTATGTTACCTAAAATAAACCCTACCAATACCCAAGCCTGGTTCTTGCTTAAAAAACATCACGATGAAGAAATGAATCGTAGGCATATGCGTGATTTATTTATGGCCGATAAGGAAAGGTTTGAAAAATTTTCAATCCGTTTTCAAGATATTTTATTTGACTATTCTAAAAACATCATCAACCAAAAAACACAGCAGCTATTGCTGCAACTGGCAGAAGAATGCCATTTGAAAGAAGCCATTCATGCCATGTTTGCCGGGTTAAAAATTAATGAAACAGAACATCGGTCTGTTTTACATACTGCCCTTCGTAACTTTTCTGATACACCCATTTTGGTGGATGGGAAAGATGTAATGCCTTTAGTAAGAAAGGTATTGAATCACATGAAAACTTTCTGTCAACAAATACATAGTGGTGACTGGAAAGGTTATTCCGGCAAAAAAATTAAATATATTGTCAATATAGGCATTGGAGGCAGCGATTTAGGTCCGGTGATGGTAACAGAAGCATTAAAGCCTTATTGGATAGAGGGTATTCAAGCCTATTTTGTAAGTAATGTAGATGCTACCCAGCTGGTAGAAATTTTGAAAAATGTAACACCCGATGAAACCCTGTTTTTAATTGCATCTAAAACGTTCACTACACAGGAAACCATGACCAATGCTCATTCGGCAAGAGATTGGTTTTTACAACATGCAAAAGATGAAGCGCATATAGCCAAACATTTTGTGGCTTTAAGTACCAATGAAAAAGAAGTAATGCAATTCGGTATTGATAAAGCCAATATGTTTGAATTTTGGGATTGGGTAGGCGGCCGATATTCTTTATGGAGCGCAATTGGATTATCGATTGCCCTTACTGTTGGTTATGAAAATTTTGAACAATTATTAAAAGGTGCTTTTGCAGTAGATGAGCATTTTAAAACAGAAAAATTCGAAAAAAATATTCCTGTTATTATGGCTTTGCTAGGTATTTGGTATACCAATTTTTTTGGTTCGCAAAGCGAAGCAATATTACCATATGATCAATACATGCATCGGTTTCCGGCATATTTTCAGCAAGGCAATATGGAAAGCAATGGTAAGAGTGTAGACAGAATGGGCAATCCTGTAAATTATGCTACCGGCCCTGTAATTTGGGGTGAACCGGGCACCAATGGTCAGCATGCTTTTTACCAGCTCATTCACCAGGGTACACCGCTTATTCCCTGCGATTTTATTGCACCGGCCATTAGCCATAACCCTTTGGGCGATCATCATACAAAACTGCTTTCTAACTTTTTTGCCCAAACCGAAGCTTTAATGAATGGTAAAACCGAAGCTGAAGTGAAAGAAGAACTGATGAAAGTAATACCCAATGAAGAAGAAGTTAAAAAGTTAGTGCCTTTTAAAGTTTTTGCCGGAAATAAGCCCACCAATTCGTTCTTATTGAAAGAAATTACACCTTACTCATTAGGAAGTTTAATTGCTTTATATGAACATAAAATTTTTGTGCAGGGGGTAATCTGGAATATTTTCAGTTTTGACCAATGGGGCGTTGAATTGGGCAAACAGTTGGCAGGAAAAATTTTACCGGAGTTAAAAGATGACAAACCGGTTGCTTCACATGATTCCTCTACCAATGCATTAATTAACCTCTTTAAACAAATGAGAAAATAACAAATGCAGGACATTATAATTCGTTTTATTCAGCCAAAAGATAATGTTGCACTTGCAAAAATTATTAGAAATGCTTTAGAAGAGTTTAATGCCAATAAACCCGGAACGGTTTATTTTGATGAGAGTACCGATCACTTATACGAAATGTTTACTGCCAATAAAGATGCAATTTATTATGTGGCAGAAAGTAATGGCGAAATATTAGGAGGTGCAGGTATTTATCCAACGAATGGATTACCTGAAGGTGTTTGTGAATTAGTGAAAATGTATTTACACAAAAATGCCAGAGGTAAAGGCACAGGACGTTTTTTGATTGGAACCTGTTTGCAGAAGGCAAAGGAAATGGGCTACCATCAGGTATATTTAGAAACCATGCCTGAGTTAAGCAAAGCAGTTTCAGTGTACGAAAAATTTGGCTTTAAGTATTTAGATGCTGCAATGGGGGCATCCGGCCATACGGATTGTACTATCTGGATGCTGAAAGATTTATAATTTTGGCTGTTTTTGTGTTATTGCCGGTTTATCTTTTTCCTGTTCTGCCTGCTTTTCAACGGGCACCAAATCAGACAGTTCTATATTCATGGGTAAAAGTCCAACCTGAACAATGGCTCTTTTTCCCCTGATTTCTTTAACCGTTCCTACCTGATAATTTTTTTTCAGTTTTACCAACATGCCTTCAGAAATGTTGGTTTCAATTTCTTTATACTGGTGGGTTATTTTTTTTACTTGTTTGGTTTGTGCTACTTCGTTTTTATGAAATAACAAATGTTTCAAATTGCGGATTACCTCGTTTTTATCTTCTGCTTTTTTATAGTCAAGCACAATCTGCTTTAACTTGCGTTCCATGTTTTTGAGATATTCTAATTTCTCTTCCGAAAGTTTGTTTTGGTGTTTAAGTAACTCAATTTGTTGCCGGTGTTTTTCTCTGTTAATGGTGGTTTCCAATTCTTTTTTGAGTACAACATTTTCTTTCATCAATTGTTTCAATTCATTTTTTTCTGAATGTAATTGCTGTAAATGCTGCTCGGTATTGTTGAGCAGTTTATCTAATTTAAAATGTTGTTGATCTACCAATTTTCTTGCCCTGTTTATTAAAGCAGTAGGCAAACCAATTCTTTCTGCAATTGAAAAGGTGTATGAACTTCCGGGTTTTCCTATCATTAACTGATATAGTGGTTGCAATTTTTTTTCATCAAATGCCATTGCACCATTGATGATGCCCGGCGTTTTATTCCCCATTATTTTTAAATTCAGATAATGGGTAGTTACAATTCCAATAGCATGTTTGCGGCAAAGCTCTTCCATAATTACCTCAGCAAATGCACCACCTAAATTGGGATCACTGCCGCTGCCCAATTCATCAATAAAAAATAAAGTACGCCCATTCCCCATTTCAATGAAATGCTTCATGTGTATTAGGTGGGATGAATAGGTACTCAGCTCAAATTCAATACTTTGCGTATCGCCAATGTGAATAAACAATTGTTTAAAAATACCAATTTGTGAATGTGGGTGTACCGGAACCAATAAACCACTTTGTACCATTAGCTGTATCAGTCCAACCGTTTTCATAGTAACGGTTTTACCGCCGGCATTTGGCCCGCTGATAATTAAAATTCTGTTTTCATCATTTAATTGTATAGAAACCGGTATGGTGTTTTTTTTATTTTTTTGATTGTTTAAAAACAAAATAGGATGATAGGCTGCTTTCAAATCCAGCATTGATTTATCAACAATATCAGGCATTTCACCTTTTATATCCATTGCTAATAATGCTTTGGCTCTAATAAAATCAAACATTCCTATCAGATGCAGGTAATTGGAAAGCAAGGGTGCATATGTACTTAGTTTAGCAGTTAAAGCTTTTAAGATACGTTGTACCTCTGCCCGCTCATCATTTTCTAAACTGTATACTTCATTGTTTAATTCAATGGTTTCTTCGGGCTCAATAAAAGTGGTTTTTCTGCTGTCACTTTCGCCATGTAAAATACCTTTTATTTGGCGCTTATGTTCTGAAAATATAGCCACTACCCTTCTGCCACTGCTAAAACTTTCTTCAATATCAGCCGTATATCCTGCTTTTGATAGTTTTTGCAGCACTTTATCAAACACTCTTCGCAATTCGTTTCTTTTTTTATATAATCGTAGTCGAATACTTTGTAAATCATCGCTGGCATTGTCTTTTACGTTACCTGCATCATCTAAAATTTCATCAATATATTCAATGATGTTTTTTTCAAAATAGCTTTGTTCAATTACTTTCGCCAAACCCGGATAAGCTACTCTTCGTTCTGTATCGAACCAGCGAAAAACAGATTGTATATTTTGAGCCAGCAGTTTAATTTGTATCAATTCTTCTCCCGATAAAGTAGCCCCGCTAATGCCCAATAATTTTATTTCCCTTTGCAAATTGGCCGTACAATCAATAGGGAAATATTGGTTTTGTTGCAACAGTAATTTAAATTCATAAGCCTGTTGCAGTTCTAACACAATAAAATCTTTTTTTGTATGAATACGTAATGCTGCTGCTTTTTGGCCGGCATATGCTGTTTTACAGAAATGAACCAGTAATTGCTGGATTGCTTCAAACTCTAATTGAAATGCTGCTGAATCGGGGTATAATCGCATAATATTGGAAAACAAATAGTATAAAGCAAAGTTAATTAGGTAGTGCATACAATGCGAAGCGCTATTTTTTGAATACTTTGAGCAAAAATTTTCTGTCTTACAGGGTTATAAACATCTCTTGCAAACAATTCTTCGTGAATACTGTTCTAAAAATGAATTAATTTGATTATGCATTACGAGAAATATATATTCAGTTGTTTTTTCTTTTCCTGCTATCTGCTATCTTGCGCACAGCCGGTAGAAAAGAATAAAACCGTAAATCCACAACATAATATGGATAATAAACAAATACCAACCGGTATAATAACCGATACCGCTTATTTTGGGGAAGGTTGTTTTTGGTGTACCGAAGCTTTTTTTCAACGATTAAAAGGGGTATATGAAGTTAATAGTGGTTACGGCGGCGGTCATGTAGCCAACCCAACCTATGAACAGGTATGTGATAAAAATACAGGCCATGTGGAATTGGCTCAAATTATTTATGATCCTAATGAGGTTTCTTTTGATGAATTATTAGAAGTTTTTTGGAAAACCCACGATCCCACAACTTTAAATCAACAGGGTGCAGATGTTGGCCCACAATACAGAAGCGTGATTTTTTATACCAATGAAATGCAACGTGAAAAAGCAGAACAATACAAAGCTGCTTTAGATAAAAGTGGTGCATTTAATAAACCGATTGTTACTGCAATTGATCCCTTTAAAAATTTTTACAGAGCAGAACAGTATCATCAGAACTATTATAACAATAATGGTGATGCAGCTTATTGTCGTTTTGTAATCAGACCCAAGTTGGAAAAATTTGAAAAAGTGTTTAAAAACAAATTAAAAAAAGGGGTTGAATAGTTGCATTGCTGTGAACGCAAAGTTTTTAGAATTGCTTTATGGTAGTATTCTGGTACTTCTTAATTCCAACAAATTCAATGCATTGGGCATAAAACCGGCTATGTTATTTTGTACAAGATGTATCACCATGTCATAAAATAGTGGTACTACCAGCGCATCATCTATTACCATTTGATCCATTCGCCGGTATAACTGATAACGTACTGAATCATTCACAGTGGCTATTGCTTTTGTGTATAATGTATCGAATAATTTATTTTTATAACGGGTGTAATTGGGCGGTGCAGGATTGTTTCCATAAAATACTGCCATGTAATTTTCTGCATCCGGGTAATCGGCCATCCAGCTACCTCTAAAAAATAATACCTTTGATAATGCTGTTTGTTCCAGCAAAACACTTTTCTGAACCACTTCAACCTGGATGTTAATGCCCGCTTCTTCACATTGCTTTGCAACAAAACTGGCAAGGTCTGCATAGGTTGGAATGGTGAGTAATTTGATTGCGGGAAAATCTTTGCCTGCAAAGCCCGCTTCACTTATCAATTGTCTTGCTTTTTCAGGTTGGTAAGTGTAGCCATGTACAAATTTGGTATTATTGGAAGGCAGCCCTTTGGGGCAAAACCCTGCATTGGCAGCATAACCAATGGAGTTGCGCAAATAGAGCATCATTTGTTCTTTGTTAATAGCATAATTAATGGCTTGTCTTATTTTCTTAAATCGCAGGGGCGATTGTTTTACCAGTGGATTGGCGGTATCCATTAAAATTCCTAAATATTCTGTATTGAGATAAGGATGTTTTTGCAGTTGCATTTTACCCTCCCATTCTTTTCTTAATGTACCTGATTTGGTTAATACTTCATCTTTAAATGCAGGATCTATATCGTTGATAAATGAAAGGGTTCCCTGTCTGAATTGTAAAAATTCGGTAGCCTTGTTCTGATAAAAACTAATTTTAACAGCATCTAAGTACGGTAATGCCTTTCCGTTTGCATCTTTCTCCCAATAATGTGGATGCTTATGAAGTACCAAAGCCACTCCTTCCTGCCATAAAAACAATTGAAACGGTCCGGTACCACAGGGATTTCTTCCAAAGTTTTTACCCTCATGTAATACCACATCTTTGGGCACAATACTGCAATACTGCATGGTTAAAATTTCCAAAATTGGATGAAAAGGATGTGTTAAAGTAAGCTGAAAGGTACTATCGTTCAATGCCATAAATGGATGTTCATCTGCCACATGTCCATTAAATATCCAGGCACCACTGCTGGCAGTATTTTTATCAATAATTCTATTGAAACTAAATGCCACATCATCGGCTGTACATAAACGTCCTTTTCCGCCAGAGAAAACCGGATTGTCTTGAAAATAAACGTCAGTTCGTAAATGAAAGGTGTATACCAAACCGTTGGTACTTATTTCCCAGCTTTTGGCAACAGATGGTTTTACATGCAGATTGCTATCTAATTCAACCAATGTATTGTATAACTGATGTACTGCCCAGATAATGGATTGGTTTTTGGAAAATGCAGGATCTAAAGTGGCTATTCCGGTACTTTCATTGTATTCAAAAACCTGTTGATTGGTTAAATGTGCTGCATTGCATGACAATAGGAAAATACATAGAGCAATCCAACATACAAATCTGCACTCTGTGAAACCGTATTTTTGTATGAACTTTAATGCCCGCATAGGCGTTTCAAATTTTTAAATAATAAAGATGCACAATAAATTTTTATTAGCCACGCTAATTATCGTATTTCCAGTATTGGGTTTTGGACAATTATTACAAGCTAAAAATAATTTTACCCATGCCGATACATTAAGAGGCAGTGATAATGCACAACGAAACTGGTGGAATGTTTTACATTATTCCATTTCAGTGAATCCTGATTTTGAAACGAAAACCATTCAGGGTAAAGTTACCATTCAATATGCTGTAGTAAAGCCGGTTACCACCATGCAGATTGATTTACAACAGCCTTTGGAAGTAGACAGTATTGTACAGCACAAACGCATTCTTTATTTTACAAGAACCAATAATGTAATTTTCATTAAAAACACTATTCCGCATCGTATGGGATTCCATGATTCAATTACCGTGTATTATCATGGCCGGCCTCGGGAAGCCGTTCGTCCACCCTGGGATGGTGGATGGATTTGGAAGAAAGATTCATTGAACAGGCCGTGGATGAGTGTTGCCTGTCAGGGTTTAGGCGCCAGTGTTTGGTATCCGTGTAAAGATTATCAGGAAGATGAACCCGATAATGGAGCCACATTGACTATCATTGCTCCGGATACATTAATGGCAGTGGGGAATGGAAGATTAATCTTTACAGGAAACACTTCGTTCAACAAAAAAATATATACCTGGCAAGTGGTGAATCCTATTAATAACTATGACATTATTCCCTATATAGGCAAATACGTAAACAAACGAGATACGCTGTTGGGGGCAAAAGGATTATTAACGCTTCAATATTGGGTTTTGGATTATGATAGCAGTATTGCCTGGCAGCAATTTAAACAGGTAAAACCAATGTTACGGGCATTTGAGTATTGGTTTGGGCCTTATCCATTTTATGAAGATGGGTATCAGTTGGTACAGGCGCCGCATTTAGGTATGGAACACCAAAGCGCTGTTGCTTACGGCAATCATTTTAAAAACGGTTATTTAGGGCGCGATTTAAGTGGAACGGGATGGGGTTTGCGTTGGGATTTTATTATTGTACACGAAAGCGGGCACGAATGGTTTGGAAATAATATTACTACCAAAGATGTGGCCGATATGTGGGTACACGAAGGATTTACCAATTACAGCGAAACATTGTTTACCGAATATTATTACGGAAAAGAAGCAGGTACCGATTATAATGTAGGCAGCAGAAAAAATATTTTGAATGATAAACCCATTATTGGCCCCTATGGGGTAAACAAAGAAGGCAGTAGCGATATGTATTATAAAGGCAGTGCATTAATACATTCTATTCGCCACTCTGTGCATAATGATGTTCTATTTCGGAAAATACTGCACGGGTTAAATAAAGTTTTTTACCATCAAACGGTTACCTCGGCTCAAATTGAAAATTACATCAATCAGCATGCAGGGTTTAATTATCAATATGTTTTCGATCAATATTTACGAACCACGCAAATACCTGTTTTGGAATATCAGATGGATTCAGTAAATCATTCCATTCGTTGCAGATGGAGTAATTGTTTGCCTACATTCAATTTGCCATTGAGTTTATGGAATCCACCAGGTGAACATATTAAAATATATCCAACAACGAATTGGAAAACAATCTCCATTCAAAAAAATCAGACCGACTTATTTCGTTCAGCATTAGTTGAGCGGTTGTATTATGTAAAAACGAAATTGCTGCATTAGTTAAATTTCGGTTCTTAACTTACTGTGTTTTCTTCCATAAAAGAAATACAGGCATAAACCAATACCCATCCATACAAAAAACCACAACCAGCTAATGGCAGGAATTTCAATCATTAAATACAAACAAAATAATGCACCTAAAACAGGAATAACTGAATAATTTCTGATAAAGCTTAACACGGAAACAATTACTGTGATAGAAACAAAAACGATAAATAATATTTCCTGATAACTTTCTGAGTTAAGATGTTGAAATGCATCAGTAAAGCGTTCATGAAATCCGATAATAAATATCATGGACAGTATTGGGATAATATACTTTCCATTGATGTAAGGTAATTTAAATCGGCCCTGTGTAGTATTTTGCATTCGTGGCAATACCAATACACCAAAACAAACCAACACAAAAGCAAACAAAGTTCCAATACTGGTTAAATCGGTCATTAAACTACTCGGTAAAAATAATGAAGGGATAGAAACCAATAATCCTGTAATAATGGTTGCAAAGGCCGGTGTTTGAAATTTTGGATGAATTTGCGAAAACTTTTTGGGCAACAATCCATCACGGCTCATACTCATCCAAATACGCGGCTGACCTAACTGAAAAACCAGCATTACACTTGTAGTTGCCACTACTGCACTAATTGAAATAATATAACTCACCCATTTTAAGCTGATTTTACTAAACACAAATGCCAATGGGTCATTTACCTTCAGTTCAGAATAATGTACCATACCGGTTAATACCAATGCTATTAAAATATAGAGTACAGTACAAATAATTAAAGAATAAATCATCCCCCGTGGTAAATCGCGTTGAGGATTTTTACATTCTTCAGCAGTGGTAGAAATAGCATCAAAGCCAATATAGGCATAAAAAACAGCAGATACCCCTGCTAACACACCACCAAATCCATTTGGCAGAAAGGGCACCCAGTTATCTGTTTTCACATAAAAAAATCCGAGTGCAATTACAAATAGGATGACGATGATTTTAAAAATCACCATAAAATTGGTTGATTTTTTACTCTCTTTTATACCTATATATGCCAACGTTGTAATTAACACTACAATGATAAATGCAGGAAGATTTATGAGCAGGTGTTTACCAAACAGAACAGGAGCCTGCATCCAGGTATCTGTTGCAGACAATAAATGTTGTGGTAAAGGTTGATGCGATGCTGTTAAAATAGTTGCTTCCTGAAAATCTTTAGCTGCTGTGAAAGGATCTGTTAACAGCCAACCGGGCAAATGAATGCCCAAACCCACCAATAAATTATTAAAATAGCCACTCCAGCTAATGGCAACAACTATATTTCCAATAGCATATTCTAAAATAAGTGCCCAACCAATAATCCATGCAACTAATTCACCAAAACTAACATAGGCATACGTGTATGCACTTCCTGCAATGGGTACTCTACTGGCAAATTCAGCATAACATAAAGCACTAAAGCCACAAGTAACCGCAGTAATAATAAAAAGAAATGCTATACCGGGCCCACCGTTATAAGCTGCTGTTCCTATTGTTGAAAAGATACCTGCACCAATAATGGCAGCAATGCCCATAAATGTTAAATCCTTAACCGTTAGTACCTTATTCAGTGAATGTTGATGACCATCCTTAATTCCTGCTTCTGAATCAGCAACAATTTTTTCAATTGATTTTTTTCTAAACAATGTAGACATGCAATTGTCTGTTTTATAAAAAAGGTAAGATAAGTATTAAATTAGTAATCTCTTTGTATGAGGAAAGCCGCAACCTCTTTTAAATGTTTTTTGCGCACACTTTGCACAGCAACTTCTTCTAAATGATGCAGTGCTATATTGAAGTATTGTTCTTTTAAAGCATTGGCCCATTCGTGCACATTGCAATCTTTAAATATGGCTAAAACTTTTTCAACTTTATCAGGTTCATTACCCAGCATGTGTTGCATCAATGCTGTTTTTTGTGCAGGTGATGCTACTTCTAATGCATGTAACAATAAAAAAGTTTTTTTATTTTGTTTAATATCACCACCTACCGCTTTGCCAAATTTTTCAGGATTCCCGAAAGCATCCAGATAGTCATCCTGAATTTGAAAGGCGATACCTAAATTTTTTCCAAAAGCATATAAATGTTTACAACTGCCTTCGCTTGCACCACCAATAATGGCCCCCATTTCTAAACTTGCCGCCAGCAAAACAGAGGTTTTTAATTCAATCATTTTTAAATAATCGGTTAATTCAATGTGTGCTGCATGCGCATAATCCATATCTAATTGTTGCCCCTCGCAAACTTCAACTGCTGTTTTATTAAAAATATACAAAATGTGTTTCAGAAAATCATTTTGAATATGCTCTAAATATTGATAGGCTTTAATTACCATTACATCACCTGCCAGCAAAGCCGTGTTATTACCATATTTAGCATGTACAGTGGCCATTCCTCTGCGTAAATCTGCTTCATCCATAATATCATCATGCACTAAAGTAAAATTGTGAAACAGTTCAATAGCCGTAGCAACACGGTATGCATCTTCATGAATTTCGCCAAAAAGTTCGTTACCCATTAAGCAAAAAACCGGCCTGATTCTTTTGCCGCCAATTTGTAAAAAATAGTGGCAGGGCTCATATAATGTTTCAGGCGTTTTTGGAAAATGATGCACTGAAAAATATTTACCAAATTGTTCAGTAAGTTGTTCAAATGTATGCATACCGCAAACTAACAGGAAAAAATTCAAATAAACTTGTAAGAATCAAAGTTTTATGCACAAAATTTTGGCACGATTTTTTTATAATTTTGCTAAAATATTATTTATGAAAAAAATATTCATCCTGAGCCTGATTATTTTAACACTGGGTATTGCTAAAACAGAAGCCCAAAATTTAAGCAGTTCTTATCAAACAGCAGTAGGTTTAAAAATTTATCCGGGTGCTGTTTCTGTAAAACATTTCGTAAATGGCAATAATGCTATTGAGGGATTGGGTTATTTTTGGCAGTATGGTTTTAGATTAACCGGTTTGTATGAAATACATGGTGATATTAATGGCGCACCGGGTTTAAAATGGTATGTTGGTCCCGGCGCACATATTGGTTCATATAATGATAACTGGAAAAGAGACTATCCATACCGTGATAATTCAGTAGCCATTGGTATTGATGGCGTTTTGGGTTTGGATTATAAAATTAAAGGTGCTCCCATCAATGTTAGTTTCGACTGGCAGCCTTCATTTAATTTGGTTGGGTATTCTTATTTTGAAGGAGGCTGGGGCGGACTCGGTATTCGTTATGCCTTTTAACTTAAATTTATTCATTTAATCAAAAAGTTTGGGGTTAGTTTTAACCTCAAACTTTTTTTATAGTTTAAGTTTACTGAATGCTATTGGCTATGCATCCTGCAAAGTAAAAAGGCTATCTACAAATTCTTTTTTATCAAATACCAATAAATCATTTATCTGCTCACCCACACCAATAAATTTTACCGGTATTTTAAATTGATTGGCAATGGCCAATACTACTCCACCTTTTGCAGTGCCATCTAACTTAGTAATGGTGATTGCACTCACTTCAGTTGCAACGATGAATTGTTTGGCTTGCTCTACTGCATTTTGTCCTGTTGAGCCATCTAAAACCAACATTACCTCATGTGGAGCATTTGGTATTACTTTTTGAATAACCCGCTTAATTTTTGAAAGTTCATCCATTAAATGAGTTTTATTATGCAACCTTCCCGCTGTATCAATCATCACAATATCAACCCCTTTTGCCACTGCACTTTGTACCGCATCAAATGCTACCGCACCGGGATCGCTGCCCATGGCTTGTTTTACAATGGGAACACCTACTCTTTCGCTCCAAATGGTAAGCTGATCAACAGCAGCTGCCCTGAATGTATCTGCTGCCCCTAATAAAACAGAATAACCTGCTTTGGTATAATTGTATGCTAATTTTCCGATAGTGGTTGTTTTACCAACCCCATTCACCCCAACTACCAAAATTACATAAGGCTTTTTATCGGCAGGAATTTCAAAATTTTTATACGTTTCATCAGCATCCTGTAATACATTTTGAATTTCATCCTTTAACAAATGATTCAATTCAGATGTACCCACATATTTCTCTTTTTTAACCCTTTCTTCAATTCGTTCAATAATTTGAAGTGTAGTATCAATACCAACATCGGCATTAATTAATGCCTCTTCTAAATTGTCTAAAACAGATGCATCAATGGTACTTTTTCCTGCTATTGCTTTAGAAATTTTTGACAAAAACCCTTCTTTGGTTTTTTGCAATCCCTGATCTAAGCTTTCTTTTTCCTTCTTGCCAAATAATTTATCAAAAAATCCCATGGTTAATAGAATAAATATCAAAAAATGTTTAAAGGCACAAAGTAAGATTAAAAATCATTTTTTGTGCAATTGCATTAAAAGAAATCAATAACATATTGTACAATGGTATTTTATAAAAAAGTATTGATTGTTTTCTGGCAGCACAACAAAAAAGCCTTCCTAAAAGGAAAGCTTTACAAGAAATTATATTATAGCAATCAAACTATTTGGCCAAAAAATCTTTCACCTTATCCTTGTGCACAATGGCTTCTTTAAATGTATAAGCGCCGGTTTTAGGGCTGCGGATGGGTTTAATCACTTTTGTCCAGTTCTTTGCTTCAGCGGCGGCTTTTTGGTCTTTAGTCTTAATCGCTGTTTTTGCTGCTTTTGCCATGGTTATTTGATTTCTTTATGAACAGTTACTTTTTTCAAAATAGGGTTGTACTTTTTCAGCTCCAGTCTTTCAGGAGTATTTTTTTTGTTTTTTACAGAGATGTAACGACTGGTGCCGGGCATTCCTGATGTTTTATGCTCGGTACACTCTAATATTACTTGTACTCTATTACCTTTCTTTGCCATTGTAATGGGTAATTTACTGGTTTAATTAAATTTTTACTCCGTCAGCTCTCAATTGTTTAATAACAGAGGCCAAACCATTTTTATTAATGGTACGAATGGCATCTGAAGATACTTTTAAAGTAACCCAACGGTCTTCTTCTGCAAAAAAGAAACGTTTTGTTTGTAAATTCGGCAGAAAACGGCGTTTTGTTTTAATGTTAGAATGTGAAACGCTGTTACCTGTTAATGGTTTTTTTCCTGTAACCTGACATACTCTTGCCATGATGCTATTTTTTTTCGGGACGGCAAAGGTAAGGAACACAAATGAAATATCCATATTAATCACATCTTTTTTAGAGAAAATATACACATGCCGTGGAAATATAGATTTTGCCGTAATAATCAAGCTAAATTATACACATTACTACTCATTTCATTCAATCTATCCGCTTTCAGTAAAAATTTTGCAAAGAACCAAAACAAATATTGCAGAGAAATTTACTAAATTTTTTTGAGCTGTACCAATTATTCGTAACTTGCAAGCAATAAATCATGAAACACTTTCTGCAATATAACCTCGATTTTTTAGATCATCCCTTGGGGTAATCTTCTATCTAATTATTCTCAAATCTTATTGTTATTTATTATAAGCTATTGTTCTGGTATTTTTTACCATGTAACAGGTTTATGTGATTTCCTCAAATTTTAAAAAGAATTTTATGTTAACGCAACAATTATCCCATAAAAGTGCTTACTATCTTTCTTTAGAAGAAAAATACGGTGCACACAACTATCATCCCTTACCGGTAGTTTTAGAAAAAGGCGAAGGTGTATTTGTATACGATGTTGACCAAAAACGTTATTTCGACTTTTTAAGTGGCTATTCGGCAGTCAATCAAGGGCACTGTCATCCTAAAATTATTAACAGTTTATTGCAACAGGCACAAAAACTTACCCTTACTTCCAGAGCTTTTTACAACAATGTTTTGGGTGAATATGAAAAATACATCACTGAATATTTTGGGTACGATAAGGTTTTACCCATGAATACCGGTGTTGAAGGTGGCGAAACAGCGGTAAAATTGGCTCGCAGGTGGGGTTATGCCAAAAAAGGAATACCTGAAAACAATGCGAAAATAATTTTTGCCGAAGGTAATTTCTGGGGCAGAACATTGGCAGCCATCTCCTCTTCTACCGATCCATCCAGTTATAAAGGATTTGGGCCTTATATGCCCGGATTTGAATTGGTACCTTACAATAATTTAGCTGCTTTAGAAAAAGCTTTTCAGGATAAAAATGTAGCTGCTTTTATGGTAGAACCCATTCAGGGCGAAGCAGGTGTGGTTGTACCGGATGAGGGTTATTTAAAGGGGGTTCGCGCATTGTGTACAGAATATAATGTATTATTCATAGCCGATGAAATTCAGACCGGTTTAGCCAGAACCGGGAAAATGCTGGCCTGTGATCATGAAAATGCAAGACCGGATATTTTGATTTTAGGAAAAGCTTTAAGTGGCGGCACCATGCCCGTTAGTGCTGTATTATGTGATGATGCAATCATGCTAAACATACAGCCCGGCGAACATGGCAGCACTTATGGTGGTAATCCTTTGGCCTGTGCCGTAGCTATTACCTCACTACAGGTAATAAAAGACGAAGGCATGGTAGAAAATGCAGAAAAAATGGGGGTTATTTTTCGGGAAGAACTGGCTAAACTCAAAAATCCGTTTGTACAAACCATTCGGGGCAAAGGCTTATTAAATGCCATCGTAATACAACACCCTAATCCGGATGCAGCCTGGGATATTTGCTTAGCTTTAAAAGAAAATGGTTTATTGGCCAAACCAACACATGGCGATAAAATTCGCTTTGCACCACCGCTCATCATTACAGCACCCCAAATTGTGGAAGCGGTTGAAATTATCAGTAAAACATTACAATCATTTCATTAAAATATTTGTTTATAAGTAATTTTACAGTAATGATACAAAACCACCTTCACCACAAAGAAGAGCATTTACAAAGCTCAGATTTATTAACGGATATTGTAATTGGCATGAGCGATGGACTAACCGTTCCATTTGCTTTGGCTGCCGGTTTAAGTGGTGCGGTTGGCAATCAGGTAACTTTAATATGGATTGCCGGTATTGCAGAAATTGCAGCCGGCTCCATTGCTATGGGACTGGGGGGCTATTTAGCAGGCAAAACTGAGCAGGATCATTATAACAGTGAACAGAAAAAAGAATTTTGGGAAATTGAAAACAAAGCAGAAGTAGAAAAAGAAGAAGTGCGGGAGGTTTTTAGAAATTGGGGTTTAAGTGAGCAGTTGCAAGAGCAAGCTATGCAAGAAATTGTAAAAGATAAAAACAAATGGGTTAATTTTATGATGAAGCATGAACTTGGTTTAGAAGAACCAGACCCCAAAAGAGCAGGGAAAAGTGCTTTTAATATCGGATTATCATATGTAGTGGGCGGCCTGGTGCCCCTTAGCCCCTATTTCTTCGTTACCGATGCGCTCAATGGTTTAAAAATTTCTGTTGTTGTTACTTTAATTTGTCTTTACATTTTCGGTTATTTCAAAAGTAAAATAACCGGCATTAACCCGTGGAAAGGAGGTCTTCGTGTGATGCTGATTGGAGCCGCCGCTGCAGCCGCAGCCTTCGGCATTGCTAAATTAATTGATAGTTGATGAGTTATTTATTTTGATCCGGCAGGCAGTTTTAATCTGGGTAATAAAGTCATCAGCAATACAATTACAGCTAAGCCCACTGTAATATACAGGCCGGGTTTTACTTCCGGGCATTCGCCTTCTCGGCATAATGAAAACAAGGTAAAGTTTTTAATGGCCCATGCCATATTAATAAAGCCTACAAATAAATTGGTTCGTTTTGCCCAAACTTTTGGCAATGCAAAAAATGCAATCAGCAATACAGAAAAAAAACTCTGTGCCAGAATTTGCTTTCCAAAAGTAAATTGTTCATTCACTGTTCCATGTACACCACTAATGGTTAGTTGTAAGGATGGAATGTAAATCCAGGGCATAAAACACACAGCTACCATCAATATGGCCGCAATAATTCCAATAGTTTGTGCATACTTCATAAAGACAAGAAAGGATTACTGTTGTAATCCTTTGTTTGATGAGAGGTCCCGAGCGGATTCGAACCGCTGTACGAGCTTTTGCAGAGCTCTGCCTAGCCACTCGGCCACAGGACCATTCGGGCTGCGAAAATAAAGCATCGTAACTAAATACAAAATTCTAATTTTGCAACTTCAAAAAAAATACATGAATAGTATTGCACCATCTGAATTAATTATCAACAGCAGAGGCGCTGTTTATCACATTGACCTAAGACCGGAAGAACTGGCAGATACCGTTATTACTGTAGGCGATCCGGACCGTGTTGAAAAAGTAAGCAGGCATTTCGATTCAATTGAAATAAAAAGGCAACACAGAGAATTTATTGCCCATACCGGCTTTATCGGGAAAAAAAGATTAACGGTACTTTCTACCGGCATTGGACCCGATAATATTGATATTGTACTGAATGAATTAGATGCATTAAAAAACATTGATTTTGAAACCAGAACCATTAAACCCGAATTAAGTACGTTGAAAATAATTCGTTTAGGTACTTCCGGAGCTTTACAGGCCGATATTCCGGTAGATAGTTTTGTAGTGGGCACACATGGGCTGGGTTTAGACAATTTGTTGCATTATTATCGTCAGGTAAACAATGAAGAGGAACAACAAATTTTAAAACATTTTATAGAACATACCCAGTTATCCGGAAATATTCAGCCCTATCTGGCTACAGGCAGTATCAGCATCATGAAACATTTTGTAAAGGGCTTTCATCATGGCATTACGGTTACATGCCCCGGTTTTTACGGCCCACAGGGTCGTGTACTGCGTTTGGGTTTATCCAATCCCGGTTTGGTAGATAATTTTAGCAGTTTTAGCTGCGGACAGCACCGAATCAGTAATTTTGAAATGGAAACCAGCGCAATTTATGGATTGGGTAAATTATTAGGTCACCATTGTTTATCCGTAAATGTTATTGTAGCCAACCGAATCCGTAAAGAATTTAGTAAAAATAGCGCAATGGCCGTAGAAAATTTAATCAAAAAAGCATTAGCAATTATCAGCACTCTTTAAATTATGCAGTTAACATTTTATAAGTATCAGGGAACCGGAAACGATTTTATTATTCTTGACAATAGAAATGGTGCCATTCAATTAACGACAGAGCAAATTAATTTTTTATGTAACCGAAAATTTGGAATTGGAGCTGATGGCTTAATGCTGTTAAGCCATAGCAAAGATTTTGACTTTGAAATGGTGTACTATAATTCTGATGGCAAACAAAGTACCATGTGTGGAAATGGCGGCCGTTGCTTAGTACAATTTGCGTATGATATTGGCCTAAAAAAAGAAAAATATCATTTTAAAGCCATTGATGGCCCACATGAAGCTCATTTCGAAAAAAACGGATGGGTAGATTTGTTGATGAAAAATGTAGATACCATAGAACGCTATTATGGCGATTTTTTGGTAAATACCGGCTCACCGCATTATATTAAAACAGTAACGGATATTGCCAATTATGAAGTATTTAAAGAAGGCAGAGCCATTCGATTCAGTAAAGATTTTGAAAAAGAAGGTATCAATGTAAATTTTGTAGAAGTAACCGATGCAGATACCATTACCGTTAGAACTTATGAAAGAGGGGTTGAAAATGAAACCCTGAGTTGTGGAACCGGTGTTACTGCTGCCGCATTGGTATTTGCTCACAATGAAGCCGGGTTTAACAGAATTGAAGTAAATACTTTGGGCGGAAAATTAGCTGTTGAATTTGATAAATTGGGCGAAACATTTACCAATATATGGCTTTGCGGACCGGCAACTTTTGTATTTAAAGGGGAAATACCTTTGCAATTTTAAATGAATATGATGCATCAGCCCATTGCTTATCAAACACTACCCAAACCACAAAAATTTACCATTCGGGTGTACGGTTTGTTGATTGACCGGCACCAACGCATATTGGTAAGTGATGAATATATAAGGGGCAATTATTTTACCAAATTTCCGGGCGGTGGATTAGAATTAGGTGAAGGAACAAGAGATTGTTTACAACGTGAATTTTTGGAAGAAACCGGTTTGCACATTGTAGTTCAGGATCATTTTTATACCACCGATTTTTTTCAAATTTCTGCATTCAATACGGTTGATCAAATTATGTCTATTTATTATAAAGTAACTGCACCCATCTCTGAAATATGCAACTTAAAAACTGCAGCAACTCCATTTCAGTTCACACCCCAACAAATTGCAGATGTAAATGGGCAGTATGAAATGTTACGTTGGTTGCCGCTCTCCGAATTAACTATAGAATCGGTACACTTACCCATTGATAAAGTGGTGGTAGAAATGTTATTGAATCAGCAATTGATAGCAAATACTCAAAAGTAAGTGTGCTTAAAGTACAAAAGTAAAATAGAACCACAGTTCTGTTAAGTAGAAAACCAAATTGGTAATCATCAACCATGCCGGAACCGGTTGAAAATAAAACCTACTCTTTTTATATAGAAATAGAATGAAAAGAACTGAGTTAAGAACAATTACAGCAAATCCTGCAGTAATGACATAACTACTGATTGTTTCATTTTGAAAAATATCACCCCAAAAACGCATTACAATTGCTATGATAAATGCAAGATTACCCATTAGGGCAACCCTGTTTAAGAATAAAATATTCTGCATATTAAAATTTCGTTCAAAATAGCATTAATTTGCTTTTCATAAAAATAGTTGATGCCGCACTAACTTTCCATCCATCTATTTTTAGTTGAAATAAGAATGATGGAAAGTTTAAAATGGCAGCAAGTAAATAGCATAAATGCAATAGCAATGAGCGGAAAGGCTTATTTACTGAAAAATAATTCAGGCAGTTGCAGGTACCAAAAAAAATAGAAACACATGAAAAATGTTCATTGGAAACAGCTATTGCCTCATGTAATAGCAATTGTAATTTTTGTAATTATTGCGGTTCTGTTTGCCAAACCCACTTTAGAAGGAAAAGTATTGCAGCAAAGCGATGTAATTCACTGGAGAGGCATGGCACAGGATTTAATTCAATATAAAGATACCCACGGCAAATACCCTTTGTGGAATAACAACCTTTTTGGAGGAATGCCGGCTTATCAAATTATTCTCACAGCAGCCAATCCGGTTTCTGTAGTATATGCACATCCGCTTTTTATGTTGTTTTTACCCAAACCCATTGGTTTTTTCTTTTTATTGTGCATTTCGTTTTATTTCCTGAGTCAGGTGCTACGCATCAATCCGTGGATAGGCATTGGCGGAAGTATTGGTTATGCTTATGCCTCTTTTTCAGCCATTATTGTTGCCGCAGGGCATGATACACAAATGCTGGCATTAGGTTATGTACCCGCATTAATGGGTGCAATATGGCTAATTTATCAAAAAAAATATTGGTGGGGTACTGCGCTTACAGCTTTGTTCAGTGCTTTACTGATTGCACAAAATCATTTACAAATAGCCTATTATTTTATCATTATTGCCGGATTTATGACCATTGGATTTATCATTCAATGGCTCAAAGCAAAAGATTATCAACATCTTGTAAAAGCGCTGGTTTTAACATTGATAGCCGGAGCTATTGGTGCAACCTGCAATTTGGTAAGTTTGGCCACCACCAACGATTATTCTAAAGCTACCATGCGCAATGGCACCCTGAATTTAGATACCACCAACCATGCCAATACTACCAGAAAAAATTCCGGATTACCCATTGATTATGCATTTAACTGGAGCTATGGTCGTGCCGAAAGTTTTACCCTTTTAATACCCGATGTATATGGCGGTGCATCTAATGGTGAGTTAAACGGCGATTCACACATTGCAAAAATTTTACAACAAAAAGGCGTGCCAGATGACCAGGCTGCACAATTTGCCGAAAGTATGCCCTCTTATTGGGGCAGTCAGCCTTTTACCAGTGGCCCCGTGTATTTGGGTGCAGTACTTTGTTTACTATTTATTTTTGGAATGGTATATTTAAAAACACCACATAAGTGGTGGATTCTGGCATTAACGATAGTTGCCTTGCTGATGAGCTGGGGAAAAAACTTAATGTTCTTCAATGAATTTTTATTCAACCATCTTCCACTCTACAATAAATTCAGAGTGCCAACCATGACGCTGGTGATTCCTCAGTTCACTTTTCCACTGGTAGCTGTAATGGTATTGCAACAATTGTTTTTTGATACAAAAGATAAATTATTGGCCATTTTGGCTTTAAAGAAAACACTGATTATTACCGGTGCTTTTTTTGTATTAGCCATTCTATTGTATTTTAGTTTTGATTATGCTGCACCGGCAGACGCCAATTTAAAAACCTATTTCAACCAATTAACCCAAGGCAATGCTATTGAATCAAATAGTATTTACAATGCACTAATAGCCGACAGAAGAAGTTTATTTGCAACCGATTTAATACGTTCCATCATTTTTGTAATACTGGCGGCAGCAAGTATATTCTTCTACTTAAAAAATAAATTGAAAGCAACCTATGCTATTGCTGCCTTTGTGGTGTTAATTGCAGCAGATAATATTAGTATTGACAGGCGTTATTTCAGTGATAAAAATTTTCAGGATGAAGACACCATTGATGACACCTATTTTAAGTCCACTGCTGCCGATCTGCAAATTATGAAGGATACTTCTTATTACAGGGTTTTAAATTTAACGCAGGATGTTTTTAATGATGCACTTACCTCCTATCATTTTCATTCTGTTGGAGGTTATCATCCTGCTAAACTTAGTATTGTTGAAGACCTACTCAACTTTCAATTAAGGAAACAACCCATGAATATGCAGGTATTGAATATGCTCAATACAAAGTATATTATCGTTAACAATCCTGCAACCAATAAACCGGAAGTGCAACTTAATCCCAATGCACTGGGGCCCTGCTGGTTTATAAAAACGGTACAATTTGTAAACGGGCCTGCAGCTGTAATGAAAGCTTTAGATCATTTTACGCCAAAAGATACAGCCATTGTAGAGCTTGCAGATCAATCACTGGTAACCTATACCGGCACAGCCGATTCTACTGCAACTATTCACTTAGTAAAAAATGATAATGATATCCTTCATTATACTTCTAACAGTAACACTAATGGATTTGCAGTGTTTAGTGAAATATATTATAACCGTGGATGGAAAGCTTATATTGATGGGAAAGAAACACCAATTATACAAACCAATTATGTATTAAGAGGTCTCTCCATTCCTGCCGGGAAACATGATATTGTGTTTGAGTTTAAACCTGCTTCTTATTACAACAATATTAAAATTGCCATTGGGGCATCTGCATTGGTGTGGCTGTTATTAATAGGTGCCATTGTAGGTTCCTTCAAACAGGGCAAACAAAATGATGCTGCCTAAGCATGAACGTTTTAGCGCTTATTTCTTATAAAGTATTTCCCGCCCAAATGGGTGGCCAGAAAGGTATTGCGCAGTTTTATGAATACCTTTCTCAATTAGATAATGTTGTTATTGCAGCATCAAAAAACAATCAATTATCCGATATTCCTTTTCCTAAAAAATACAATAACCTGTTTCCGCAAGGCAAAGGTTTGCTGAATATTTTAAAACTGTTTTTTGTTGTAAAGTTGATTCGCAGGGAGAATATTGATGTAATTATTATAGAACATTCTTATTGGGGCTGGTATGGCTATTTGTTGCATTTATTAACACATAAGCCTTTCATTATTCATTCACACAATATTGAAGCAGAAAGGTTTAAAATACAACATCGTAAATATTGGAAAATATATGCCCGATACGAAAAATGGGTGCATCAATTGTGTAACCATAATTTTTTTAAATGCGAAGAAGATGCAGCTTATGCCGTACAAAACTGGAATTTACATCCATACAAAATAACGCTCATTCGTTATGGCACTGATGTGCAGACACCGCCAACTGACACAGAAAAAAAGGCAGCAAGAAACCAATTACTACAACAATTGAATCTTCCTGCATCTACCTGTTTATTGCTTTTCAACGGAACATTAAACTATGCACCAAATGTTGAAGTTTTAATAGAAATTACGGATACCATTATACCGATATTAAGAAAAAATAAATTTAATTTTTGTATTTTCATTTGCGGTAAAATGCTGCCCGATGCATGGTTGCAAAAATTTATGCTATACCCCGAAATCCGCTACTTAGGATTTGTGGAAAATATAACAGCCATCAATGCCGGTGTAGATGCATTGATTCTACCCGGATCAATGGCAACGGGTATTAAAACCAAATTGGTAGAAGCCCTGGCTCAAAATACCACTGTTATTACTACACATAGCGGTGCCAAAGGTATTCCGCAAAACTTTGCGCAAACAAAATTGATTTTGGTACTCGATCATGATCCGGTTGCGTTTGCGAACAGGGTTTTACAATACAACCATTCAACAGATAATACCCCCAATTCTTTTTATAATGAATTTTATTGGGGTAATATTGCACAACAGGCACATACTGTTTTAGAAAACTTACATGGAACCTATCATTAAAATATCTGTAGTAATTTGTACCTATAACCGTGCTGCATACATTGCTGCAGCATTAGAAAGTCTGGTGCAACAAACTTTCAATAAAAATTGGTTTGAAGTAATTGTGGTGAATAACAATTCAACCGATAATACTGAGCAGATTTGTAAAAAATTTATTGCTGACCATTCGCAATATGCTTTTTATTTTTTAAATGAAACGCAACAGGGGGCTTCATTTGCACGCAATACAGGTGCCAATTTAGCAAAGGGTAGTTTACTTTGTTTTATGGATGATGACGCCATTGCTGATCCGGATTATCTGGAAAAAATTGTTGATTTTTTTGAAATACATTCTGATGCTGGTGGCCTAGGGGGAAGAATCATTCCCAAGTATATTCCTGCTGAACCCAAATGGATGAGTTATTATGTGGCTTCATTGGTAGGAAATTTTGATTATAGCAATAACATTTGCGTTTTTCAGCAGGGAAAATATCCATTAGAATCAAATATGATTATTAGAACCGCCGATTTTAAAGCCATTGGTGGGTTCAATAAAAACCTGCCCGGTGTTGTGGGTACTATGCGTATTGGTGGAGAAGGTAAAGATTTTTTTTATCGGCTGCAGGCGCTTGGAAAAAAAATTTATTATCATCCCGGCATTATTGTGCATCATGTGGTAGAAGTAAATAAATTAACAAAAAAATACATGTATAGAGTGGCCAGTGGAATTGGCCGTGGTGAAAGAAGAAGGGTTTTGGCTATTAGCCGTTGGGCTTATGTTAAAAAACTGATAGAATATTGTTTTAAGTTAGGCGCAGCCTTTATTTTAGCCATTCAATATACGCTGCAGGGTAATCCCGCAAAGGCATGGCCCGTTATCCAATTCAGAATAGATGCATTAAAAGGATTATTAATTAAATAAATACTAATGAATTTTCAAACCTTCGTTAACCGTAAAATTAAAGGTACCTTATCCAGATGGTTCGGCATACAATTTCAATACCCTTCTGAAACAGCTAAAGTGCGTAATTGGGTATTGCCTTATTGTGTTGGGAAAGGTTGTGATATTGGTTTTGGTGGCGATAAAGTAAAAAAATATGCTGCAACAATTAAAACGCATTCCCAATATTCAAACCAAATTATTATTCAGCAGCAATTGCGAAATTGATTACAATGTGGTAATGGTGCTGCAAATACACAAACTTTAAGCGTTCGTAATTTTAATGCGCAATGGTAGTAATATTTTATTAACGAATGCCATTATGCCCGTTGATTTTTTAACGGGTTTAGCAAAATAACAAGGCATTTGAATGAATTGTGAATAGCCATTTTGATAAACCAATTGGCGATAATCAGCTAACAAATTTTTAAGAACGGGTAAGTTGCCCAATTGAAAACGGGTTTGATGTTTCGATAAAATTTCGGGTGTTTCAAACTTATAACCACTGATATGCAAAAAAATAAGTGGTTCTGTATCATTAACCCATACTGTATTGTTTCGAATAGAAAGCTTTCTTTCATGTAAATTCCAATAGGCCACATTGTAACCTTTATGCTGCAAAACAGCCACTTTATCAAAAAACAACGGTACTAAGTTTAACCAGTTTTGATCCACCGCCATGCCTTCTGCAAAATTATAATAACATTGATTTTTCAGCCGTTCGGCCCACCATTGTAAAAATGAATGGGTAATAGCATTATTTTTTAAGGCAATAAAACCGGCATTATAAATTCCTGATCTTAATACATCCCGTTCCATCGGCAATGCCTCATCGTTAATAGGCGTAAAAAAATGGGGCGTAATAATAATGGGCAACTGTTCTAAAACTTCTTCAATGATTGATATAGAATGATAGAAAAAAATATCCGCATCTATGTATAATAAAATATCCGGTTTTTTTGAAGCAAATATATACTGCGCCAGAAATGGTTTCATGGCACAATTCAATTCAATTAAAGTGTACTGCCGGCTCATGTTATCAAATTCTGGAACAGCAATTTGTTCCACTTCCATTACTTCATGAGGTAAAAATTCAGCAACAGAAAAACGACCATTTATTCTATCCACCAAACCAATAATTACAGTGTATTCGGGAGCAACCGATAACAAACTATCGGCCATAGTTTTAGCATATGCCAAATGGTTGGCCGAACAAACCGTATAAGCTATTTTTGTTTTAGTCAGCATCATTTACATATAATATTTACAGGCTATCGCCTATTTTTTCAGCCAAAACAATGGTGTTTAAATATAACCGTTGGTTTTTTGGCCAAATGGGCTCCGTGCAAATAAATAATAGATTTAAAAAAGGTACCAGTATTTGTCGTACTATTTTTTTAAACAATTTAAATCGGGAAACTACATAAACTCTATTTAACCAATCGTCGTGTAAATACACCATCAGCATTTGGTGAATGGTAGATAAAGCGTGGCCGTTTTTATCGATGATGATTATTTTGAATCCGTTTTTTTCTAATAATGCCCGAAGCGCAAATTGGGTATATCGGGCATAATCTACCGGAATTTCATGTTCTTCCCATGCAAACGGACAGGTTATTAGCATTTTACCACCGGGCTTTAATACCCGATTAAGTTCCGGCAAAATAGTTTCTAAATTAAAAACATGCTCAAACACTTCTGAACTGAATAAACTGTTAAACTGGTGTGTTTCAAATGGTAGTGTTTTCCCATCATAAAAAAAATCAATTGATTCGTTTTGATGGGTATGCCCGTCACTATTATAATCTACCCCGGTATAGGTTTCAACATGGTTAAATAACGACTCGTAGGGTTTTGCCCCACATCCAAAATCTAATAATTTTCCGGTCAGTTCCTTACTGTACACCTTTATTTTGTTGTACAATCCCTTTCTAATGCAATACAAAGGATGCCGAAATGTGGGGTTAAAATCATTTGAAACCATAGTTCATACCAATAAAGTAACTGCGGCAAGATAAACTGTTTTGCATAAATATATTCTGTCTATTTCGCCTTCTTTGTATTTTGAATACATAAATTTGACGCATTATGTTGCATTCATCAATCGGCAACCACAATTATGGGTAGTATCCGGCATCAAACCATTATTTCGAGCCTTTTAGTGTACATAGGTTTTTTAGTAGGTGCACTGAATACCTATTTTTATGTAACTAATGGTTCATTTACCCCCGAGCAGTTTGGATTAACCCGTATTTTTTTTGATTTTGGGCAAAACATGTACATTTTTTCCAGCTTAGGTATCATTCCGGTTATCTATAAATTTTATCCTTATTACAAAGACAATCTTCCAGCACAAAAAATTGATATTGTTACCTGGGCAATGGGAACTGCATTAGCCGGATTTTTTATTTTATTAATTGTGGGTTTTTATTTTCAGCCGGTTATTGTACATGCCTATCAGCAAAAATCGCCTTTAATTGTAGATTTTTATTATTTAATGTTTCCATTTGCTTTGGGCATGTTATTGTTTTCTGTATTAGAAGCCTATTGCTGGGCCATTCATCAAACCATTATTGCTAATTTTTTGAAAGAAACGGTCATGCGCATGGTTACCACTGTGTTCATTTTGCTGTTTTATTTTAAAATTATCCGTTTCGAAACTTTTATTTGGTTATTTACTTTTTTATATGCGTTTATTTTTGTGGTGTTGGTGTTGTATTTGCGAAAAATAAAACAATTGTATTTGCCCTTGCAAATGAGCCGGGTAACCAAAAAATTTTGGAAAAAAATGATGGGCATGCAGGCATTTATTTTTGGAGGTACCCTCATTAGCTCCATTGCCGCAACCATTGATAGTGTTTTTATTGCGCATTTTCAAGATCTGGTATCGGTGGGTATTTTTGGGTTATCGCAATATGCAGCCAATTTGGTGCAGGTACCGCAACGCAGCATTCAGGCCATAGCCACCGGTTATTTAGCCAAAGCCTGGAAGGATAAAAATTTTAAGGAAATTAACCGAATTTACGTTCGTTCCTGTATCAATTTATTGCTGTTAGCCCTTTTTATATTTGGTAACATTTGGCTGAATGTGGCACAGGGCATGGAGGTGTTGCATGTGCAGGATAAATACAAATCAGGCCTGGGTGTTTTGTTTATTTTGGGTATGGCCAGAATTGTAGATGCCGGCACAGGTGTAAATAATGTAGTTATTAATACATCAACTTACTGGAAGTTTGATTTTAACAGTGGGGTGATTTTATTAACCTTACGTTTACCTTTAACCTGGTTTTTAATTAAACATTACGGCATTATTGGCTCGGCTGTGGGCGAGTTAGCTTCTTACACTATTTACAATTTTATACGGTTTGAATTTTTACGAAGAAAATTCAACATGCAACCTTTTAACAGCAAAACCATTTTGGCCATAGTATTGGGTGTTGCTGCATTTATGGTAAGTTATTTACTGTTTCATCCCATTAATGGCTGGACAGGAATTATACTTCGTTCCGCATTGTTTTCTATTATTTTCTTAGTTGGTATCTTTATTATGAATTTAACACCGGATGCCATGCAGTTATATGAAAAATGGTTTCAAAAAAAATCATCATGATATAAAATATATTTTTTAAGATGCTTAATTTTTTAAAAGGATTGATATATGATTTGATTTTACTACTTGCATTGGCAGGCAGGAGAAAAAAGTCAGATACCCCCAAAGCATTGATTATACGTACTGATGAAATTGGCGATTTTATATTATGGCAATCGTTTATACCTGAATTAACACAGTGTCACTTACTAAAAGGCTATACCGTTGAATTTGTGGGCAATACTTCGTTTAGAACGCTTTTTAATTTACAGGGAAAAAAATTTTTTTCGAAATCGGTATGGCTGCATAAGCATGCATTTAAAACCAATATGTATTATCGTTTTCAATTTTTACGCAATATTTATTTGGAACGATATGATATCGTTATTAATCCTATTTATTCCCGTTCAAAAAGAATTGATGACAGTATTGTAAAAGCTTCAAAAGCCCGTGTAACCATTGGCATGTTCCGCAATAAAGAAAATTATGCAGGGTATGAAAATATTTACGATTTTAAATTGTATAAACAATTAATGCCGGAAATGGACAAGCCTGTTTTTGAATTTTACAGAAACAAAGCATTTACGGAATTTGTAACAGCAACAAAAAGCCTCATCAACAAACCTGAATTTTCTATTGAAAACATTCACTCTGATATTCCGTCAAAACTATTTCATGACTATTTTGTAGTTTTTCCCGGTTCCAGAAGCGCACAGCGTATATGGCCTACTGAAAATTTTGTTGAAGTAAGTAATTATCTATACGAAAAATACAAATGGGTGGCCGTTGTTTGCGGCTCAGGGGCAGACCAACCTTATTGCAAAGCATTTATAGAAGAATACCAACATCCGGTAAAAAATTTAACCAATAAAACCACTCTGCCCGATTTATTGCTGGTATTGAAACAAGCCAAATGTTTATTGTCAGTAGATACCGGCTCCATTCATTTAGCGGCTTTAGTAAATTGCACGGTATTTGGAATTTTTAACGGTTCACAATATGGCCGGTTTGCACCTTATCCAAAAGAAATTGCCAATAATATTATTGCCGTTTATCCGGATATAATTGATGACGCAGTGGCGAAAGGAAATGAAAATGATTTATTGAAATACGAATATGTGGTAAACATTCCGTATGCCAGTGTTACGGTATTAAAAATGATTACAACTATAAAAAAATATTTATAGCAACTTAATTTATTTTCGAAACCAACCAAATATAAATAATATATTTTTAATTTAAAAAAATGAAAATAAAACCCATCAAAGCTTTAAAAGTATTTTTTGGTATTGAAGAACAAAAGCAGGCTTATCCCTTAGATTTTGAATCATTTCATCAAAACATCGTTGCTAAAGTAAGACCCTATACAATGACCAGCAATGAACGCTTATATGGATTAATTGAAGCTGTAAAATATATAATACATAATAATATACCCGGCGATTTTGTAGAATGTGGCGTATGGAAAGGAGGCAGCATGATGGCGATAGCTGAAACATTAGTACAATTGGGAATTACTAACCGGCAATTATATTTGTATGATACTTTTACAGGTATGACTGCACCCACTAAAGAAGATCTGGACTCATTGAACCGAGATGCTGCCACCCAATTAAAGCAAGAAGCTGCTAACAAAACCGAAAGTGTTGTTTGGGCATATTCTACTTTAGAAGAAGTAAAAAATAATATTGCCAGCATTCAATATCCATCTGAAAATATACATTTTATTGAAGGTGATATTTTGCAAACAGTTCCTGCAATCATACCGCAACAAATTGCGCTTTTACGTTTAGATACTGATTGGTATGTTTCCACAAAACATGAAATGATTCATTTGTATCCTAAACTCATTCATCTTGGCGTATTAATTATAGATGACTACGGTTTCTGGAAAGGTTCAAGACAGGCAGTAGATGAATATATACAAGAAAATAAAATTCAAATTTTACTCAACCGTATGGATGATACCGGTAGAATTGCAATTAAAAATGCATAGTAACTTTACTTATTTTCCATTCCCAAATGCTTCTTTAATTGAAATAGCCATCGCCCAAATGGAGTTTGCAGTAACAAATACAATACTTTCAAACGAAACTGCCACAATCGGCAGCACACTGAATAGCCAAAGTATTTTTCATAAATAACTGTGTTTTCATTGAGTGATGCTAAATATTGGGTGGAACTAATACCCGTATCATCAAACAAAGTAATAACCCCATCATAAAATGCATAGGGTTCGCTTTTTATACGGCAAAGCATATCATAATCCATACCAATTTTGTAGTTGATATCATACAGACCGTATCGTTCATACACTTCTTTTTTTACCAACCAGGTGGGATGCGATATACTACGCATGCCTTTGTATAACTGGCTCGCATCAAAAGGATTACCAACGGTTACCCATTGTTGTGCACGTTTTAAAGTTATTTTGCCACTCATCCATTGTATTTCGGGATGCGCATCCAAAAAACGGTTTACCTCCATTAATACATTTTCATGGGCATACACATCACCTGAATTCAGCAAATGAATAAAACCATTGTGCACCCGGCTAATGCCTTTATTGAATGCATCGGCAATGCCTTTATCGGGTTCATTGATCCATTTTCGGTAAGCGGGCTGCGTTGTTTGTAATAACCAGTCTTGTATATCCGGTGTAGTGGAACCATTAATAATCCAATGTGCAACCGGTTTACAGGTCTGCACATCAACAGCCGCACAGGTTTTTTGCAAAGCCGTTAAGTTATTGTAACAAATGGTTATAATGGTGATGGCTGCCATTGATGCAATGCTTATATTGTGTGAAGTAAAGATAAAAATTGCGCTAATCCTTTTCTCTTCTCATTAGTAAGCAAATAACTAATGTTTGCGGTATAATACTTGTGTAAATCATACACCGGATAATCCATTCCTTCTAACACTTCATGAATATGCAAAACCCCATAACCATTGGCTTTATTGAATGCTTCTATAAATGCTGCATTCAAAGGTTTATTGGCAATCCAGGCTGCAAAAACAAAGGGCAAACCTGTCATTGATTTCCATGCTGCTGCTAAATCGTATACATATGGAGAAATATTGCGTTGTTCCAATGCCCGGTCGCCAATTACTACGCCGGCGGTATTGCCTTTAATCTGTTCTCTGAAATCAATACTGCCATCTATAAAAACGACTTCCTTCTTCCAATAATGCTTCAGCAATACTTTGGCTAAGTTCACCGAAGTGCGGCTTTGATAGTCTAACAGTATATGCGTAACTGATTCAATAGGCTGCTCGCTGAAAATACAAACAGAAGCTACCTCATGCTCAGCACCAATGCAATAATCAGTAATAATGTACGATTTTTTCATTTTGGGCAATACTGCTACGGGAATTAAACCCACATCAATCGTATCATTCAATAACATTTCTGCAATATGGGCGGGATAATCTTCTATTAAATCAATTTGTTGTAATAATGTAGCATTTTGCTTCACTCCAAATAATAAAGGCTTTGTATTTAAATAACTTACAGCGCCAACGCGTATTCTCTTGTCCAATTCTTTTACTTTTGCATGCAAAGAAAAGAAAATTCGGCGGTTTCATTTGTTTATGTAAGTGATGGATTGATTTTTTAGTGATTTCTTTCAACACAGTATGGCAGCAATTGAAACCAAATTTTATTCATGTAATGAAACCAAATTGTAATGGAATTAAACACTTTGACAGCTCTCTCGCCCATTGATGGCCGTTATAGAAAACAAACGGCTCATTTAGATATCTATTTTTCGGAATACGCTTTAATGAAGTACAGGGTAAGGGTTGAAGTTGCTTATTTTATTTTTTTGGCAGAAAAACGATTTTTTAAACTACCGGCTGCATTACAAAAAAAATTATTGGAAATAGCGGATAATCTTAGTCTGGCCGATGCCCATCATATTAAAGAAATGGAGGCCATTACCAACCACGATGTAAAAGCGATAGAATATTTTTTAAAAGAATATATTGAAAAAGCAGGTGGAGCAGCCATTAAAGAATGGGTACATTTTGGTTTAACCTCACAGGATATTAATAATACTGCCATTCCATTGAGTTGGAAAGAATATATTGAACAGGAATATTTGCCCGAATTAATTCACCTGAAACAACAAATAGTTGTGCTGGCTAAACAATGGAAAAAAGTACCCATGCTAGCACGTACACACGGCCAGCCTGCTTCGCCTACAATTTTAGGAAAAGAATTCATGGTTTTTGCCGAGCGTTTAGAACATCAAGTTGCCTCGCTTGCTACCATTCCGTTTACTGCAAAATTTGGCGGTGCTACCGGGAATTTTAATGCCCACGTAGTAGCCTTTCCGAAGAAGAACTGGATACAATTGGGGAATGAATTTGTGGAAAAAAAATTGGGTTTACAAAGGCAACAGTTTACCACACAAATTGAACATTATGATGATTTGGCAGCACATTTAGATGCTATGCAACGCATTAATACCATATTGATTGATTTATGTAGGGATATATGGACTTACATTAGTCAGGATTATTTTAAGCAAAAAACAAAGCAGGGAGAAGTAGGCTCATCGGCCATGCCACATAAAGTAAACCCGATTGATTTTGAAAATGCAGAAGGTAATTTAGGAATAGCCAACGCATTAGCGGCACATATAGCAGCCAAACTGCCGGTTTCAAGGCTGCAACGCGATTTAACCGACTCTACTGTATTACGCAATTTAGGCATTCCTGCAGCCCATACCTGCATTGCTTTCCAATCCATTCTGAAAGGCATCAGCAAATTGGTATTAAATGAAGCCAAAATACAATCAGATTTAGACAATAACTGGGCGGTAGTTGCTGAAGCCATTCAAACTATTTTGCGCCGAGAGAATTATCCCAATCCGTATGAATCACTTAAAGAACTTACCAGAGGCAAAGAAGGTATTACAAAAAATACGTTGCATCATTTTATTGATGGTTTAAAAATTAGTGCAACCCTAAAAAAAGAACTGAAAGCTATTACACCGCATAATTATACCGGTGTATCAGCTCCGTATTAAAAAAGATGGAAGTAATTAATTTTAAAAAGCCTGCTCAAAATTGAATTGAGCAGGCTTTTTGATGATATATGTTTAAAAAATAATTTAATCTAATTTCAAAACGGCTAAAAAGGCTTCCTGAGGCACTTCCACATTACCTATTTGTCGCATACGTTTTTTCCCTTCCTTTTGTTTTTCCAATAATTTACGTTTACGGCTAATATCGCCACCATAGCATTTTGCAGTAACATCTTTTCGCATGGCCGAAATGGTTTCACGTGCAATTACTTTAGCGCCAATAGCAGCCTGTATGGCAATTTGAAATTGTTGACGGGGCAGTAATTCTTTTAACTTTTCACACAATTTACGGCCAAAATCCTGCGCTCTGCTTCTATGAATCAAAGCACTTAAAGCATCCACTTTGTCATTATTCAACAAAATATCCATCTTCACAATATCAGCTTCTCTATACCCGATAGGCGAATAATCGAAAGAGGCATACCCACGGGTACTGCTTTTTAATTTGTCGTAAAAATCAAATACAATTTCTGTAAGTGGCATTTCAAAAATTAATTCTACCCTTGTTGGGGTTAAATACGACTGATTAATGAGAATACCCCGTTTGCCCAAACAAAGTGTCATAATATTGCCAATATAATCCGGCAGTGTAATAATTTGTGCTTTGATAAATGGTTCTTCAATCCTGTCTAAACGCGTAGGATCGGGCATTTCATAAGGATTATTCACTATAATTTTATCGCCTTTTGAAGTATAGGCATGAAAACTAACGTTGGGAACTGTGGTAATAACGGTTTGATTAAATTCTCTTTCTAAGCGCTCCTGAATAATTTCCATGTGCAGCAAACCTAAAAATCCGCATCTAAACCCAAAACCTAAGGCTTTAGAAGTTTCTAATTCAAATGTAAGGGATGCATCATTCAGTTGTAACTTATCCATACATTCCCGCAATTCTTCAAAATCATCTGTATTTACAGGATAAATGCCGGCAAATACCATTGGCTTCACTTCTTCAAAACCCTGAATCATGGTTCCGGGATTAGCGGCTAAGGTAATGGTATCACCCACTTTCACTTCTTTAGCATTTTTAATTCCGGTAATAATATAACCCACATCTCCGGCACGGAGCTCCTCTTTAGGTGTCATGGTTAATTTCAGTACACCCACCTCATCTGCAAAATAATCCTGACCGGTTGATACGAACTGAATTTTATCACCTTTTCGCAGTGTACCATTCATAATTCTGAAGTACACAATAATGCCTCTGAAACTATTGAAAACACTATCAAAAATCAGCGCCTGCAATGGTGCATCCACATCTCCTTTCGGAGCAGGAATACGCTCAATAATGGCCTGAAGAATTTCAGTAATGCCAATGCCCGATTTGCCGCTGGCCAATAAAATTTCTTCGGGCTTACAGCCAATTAAATCTACAATCTGATCAGTTACTTCCGGAATCATGGCCCCATCCATATCAATTTTATTGATAACAGGAATAATTTCCAAATCATTATCAATGGCCAGATACAGGTTACTGATGGTTTGAGCCTGTATGCCTTGTGATGCATCTACCAACAATAAAGCACCTTCACAGGCTGCCAATGCACGGCTTACTTCATAACTAAAATCAACGTGGCCGGGTGTATCAATCAGGTTTAAAATGTATTCCTCTCCTTTGTACGGATAATTAATTTGAATGGCATGACTTTTAATGGTAATGCCTTTTTCGCGTTCCAAATCCATATCATCCAATACCTGATCCATCATATCTCTGGAGCCGATGGTCTTGGTTTCTTCCAATAATCGATCCGCCAGCGTACTTTTTCCGTGGTCAATATGTGCTATAATGCAAAAGTTTCTAATATTTTTCATACAAATGCAAAGATATAAGGATAGCTGTCAAGTAGACTGTGGTGGGGAATTTTTGAGAATAATTTATCCATTTTTGTGTAGCAGTAAAGGGGGGTATAGATTCAGAATAAGCCGGGCAATGACGGGAGCAGCAAATACTTTAGCAGCAGCCTGTGCAATTTCGGCCCGGTTGTATTGATGGTATTGCTGCATCATCCTGATACAGGCTGCAACCAGTGCCTGCTCATCACCGGGTGCAACAACGATTCCATTGCCTGCATGAATGGGTTCTGCAGCGCCACCGGCATTGGAAGTAATAACCGGTAAACCGCAACACAGTGCTTCGGCAATTACACAGGGTGCATTTTCCTGCCAACTGAACAATACCATTGCAGATGCTTGTTGCATAACAGCAGCCACATCCTCATGTTGCAATTCTCCTGTAAATTCTATGTATTCAGATAATTTTTTTTCTACAATCAGTCTTTCAATTTCAGGCGTTACCGGCCCTACCAACACTAATTTCCATTGCGCATGGTATTGTATCAATTGCTGAAATGCGTTTAGCAATCCGTGAATGTTTTTTTGTGACAGAAAAGAAGATACATGTAAAAAAGTAAACACATGATTAGCAATATCGGGTTGATAATAAAACTTTTCAGTATCGGCTAAATTAGGAATAACGCTTACCCGCTGTAAATGGAAAAATTTTTTTAAACGAAAAGCAATAGTTTGTGAAACATTGGTAACCAAGGCTGCTTCTTTTAAAACAGATTGTACAGCTTTTCTGAACCAGAAAGGCCTGTTTTGAAAAGCATCCATTGCAGTGGCGGCATACATGGAAGCATGTTCAGAAACAATATAAAGTATGTCATTTTTTTTGCACCAGCTACGTGCTACCATTCCTGCCCTGATGGGTGCATGTACATGAAGTAAATCGGGCAATCCAAACGCTGCAACATATTTTTTAAGTATGGCCTTGTAACAATGTAAGTAGGCAAAATGATATAAAAGGGTATTGAGTTTTTTGAATCGGGTTGGTGTATAGTTAAAATAAACAATCCATTCTTCCAGGTCATCAATTTTTGTACGTTCCCATTTAGCATGTGTTTTAAACCTGCTGCCTGCCTGCACCACATGAATCACTACCAAAGGCATAAAAGCAGCAACGGCTTTGGCATTGCGTTGAATAAAATCGCCATTTTTAGGTTCTAATTCATCAGGATACCAACTGGCCAACCACAATACCTTCATATTATTCTTATTTTGAATGGAATAATGCCTGAATAAAACGACAATCTGATTTTTTCAAGGAAAACAAATCAATAGAAAGCGATGGCGGCATTTTTTTGTACTGATACAATGCCCATAAAGCAGCCACTATGTAAGACAAGGTACTTACCAACGCTGCCCAAAAAATAGTATAAAAAGGTATAATCAAAATATTTCCTGCAATAGTAGTTACAGCAGCCAAAGCTGCTCCTACTATATTGATGCGAACGCGATTCATTCCACCAAAATAAGCAGAAAGCAAGTTTAAACAAGATAGAAAAAATAAACCCGGAATGAACAGCAACAATACTTTGTGCATATTATTGAAGCTGGAACCAAAAAGATGCGTAAAAATAAATTGTCCGCCCGCTGCCACTACAATAAACAGTATCGAAAACATTAAGAAAAAAAACTTCATGAATGCGGCTAACCATTCATTCATTTGTTGGGTAGCGCCGCCATTGGCTGTTGTATTAAAAATTACCGGAGCAATGAATTGTGGAAGCAGGATAAACATTTGTGCTAATCTGGCTGCCTGAATGTAATTGCCTGCATCATTAGCGGTGGTGTATTGATGCACAAACCAATAGTCTAACCGATACACTATAAAAAACAACACATTGGCCCACAATGCTTTCATCGCATATTGGTACACCTGCTTAAAAGATGAATGCATGGAACCGTTTTCCGTTTTCCATTTTACTTGTTGCATAAACACCAGCAAAACAACCACTCCATTCAAAAAAATAAAATAAAAATATGTTTTAAATAGAATTGCTATAGCAAAGTTTTTTCGATATTCAACCCACAAAATAAACACTAACAAAACGTTCAGTATAGCCTGTACTAAATTGGGTTTCAGATATTGCTTTCCGGCATACAATGTGGCTAAAAAAAAGTTGGTAAGCAATGTGCCGGAAACAAACAGATACAAACCTGTATTAAAACCATTGGTGAGCCTTGCAAAGAAAGTTGGAAACAATAACTGAACCATCAACAATACCATTAAAAGCACAATAATTTGGAACAAAGCCATTGTTATAGCGTGTTTAGCTCCTAATTTTTCTCCTGCATAATAATAACCCAAAGCACTTTCTAAACTCATCCCTCCTATTAAAACAATCAGTGCAAAAATAGCCGAAGCGTACAAAAGCATTCCAGTGGCAGCGGCATTGGTAAAACTGGCAATGGCAACATTTACCAATAAAGCACTTAGCACATAGATGCTTCTTGCCAAAATTTGTTGTTGTACATTCTTTTTTAAACTTATCAAAGCAAACATTTTTAGGCTAATTAAAAATAGCAGCTGCAAACCTGCAATCAAATATAATATGGGTCTATCAACCATCAACAATACAATTAAAATACTTTATTTTCGATGCAGCAACCAATGATATATGCCTTTTATCAAGCACATTAATAAAAAAGCAAAAAACGAAACAGAAACCGGTTTAAGCACTGTAAGTAGTTTGGTGGGCGGTCGGTTATTGAATCGCGATGGCACCCCAAACATTCAGGTAAAAGGAATGCGTTTTTTTGAAAGGTTAAATGTATATCATGCACTCCTATCGATGTCTATATGGAAGTTTTTACTGATTATTGTATTGTTTTTTATTACTATAAATATTTTATTTGCGGGTATTTATTTAGGGATAGGTTTAGATCATTTAGGAGGTATTGAAACCACTACGGCAGCAGAAAAGTTTGGAGAGGCCTTCTTTTTCAGTGCCCAAACATTTACAACAGTTGGGTATGGAAGAATAAGCCCCATTGGCTTTATGGCCAGTTTTGTTGCTTCATTAGAAGCCTTATTCGGGCTTTTGAGTTTTGCCATAGCAACCGGGTTAATGTATGGTCGATTTGCCAGGCCCAAAGCTTACATTCAATACAGTAAAAATGCTTTGTTTGTTCCTTTCAAAGATGGCGTGGCTTTGATGGTTAGATTGGTGCCTTATACAAAAAATTATTTGGTAAATGTAGAAGCCCGTTTTACTATTTCTTTAAAAATTATGGAAGATGGTGTGATGAAAAATAGATTTTTCAGTGCCGCATTGGATATTTCAAAAGCTTCTACCTTAATGTCGAACTGGACGCTGGTGCATCCCATTCAACAAGATAGTCCGCTTTATGGCCTCACAAAAGCAGATATAGCTACAGCAGAAACTGAATTGCTGGTGTTTTTAGAAGGATTTGATGAAAGTTTTTCATCAACCGTTGTTTCAAGAACTTCGTATACCTATCGTGAATTTATTTATGGCGCCAAGTTCGTTCCCATGTATCATCCTTCGGAAGATGGTTCCACTACCATTTTGTATTTAGATAAACTAAATGCGTATGAACCCGCCCCCCTTCCTGTTTCCATGTAACATTATTCCCAAAAACGAATGGGATATTGCATACAATTATGATCTTCTTCTCCCTGCAATACTTTCCCAATGCGTTGCAGCGCCTCACTATTAATGGTAGTTTCAATATGCGGGAACAAAATTCGCTCTTCAAAACGTATATGTTTTTCCAGCAATTCACTCAATTGTGTAATATCATTGCAGGTAACATGAATGGCCATTTGTTTAAAATATTGCTGCAATAAACGATGCTCAGTTAACATTTGTTGAATGCCGCTGTTTAATACAGGATAAGTATTCCCTAAATTACGCAGGCAAATTTCTTCTAACTGAAAATGGTGTTGCAAATCGGTTTCCCAAAAATGAATGGAAAAATCGCAGATAATTTTTATAGCTGCATTTTTGGCAATCCCCTTTTTCAACAACAGGCAAAATAATAAGCCATTGTGATGCTGCCTTGACAGTGGCTGCATGGCTTCTGTTCGTTTAATGGGCATTTAATCTAATGATTGTATGATGGTAATAAATTCTGCCGCCTGTAAAGATGCCCCACCTACCAATCCGCCATCAACATCGGGTTGCGAAAACAACTCTTTTGCATTGGCAGCTTTTACACTACCGCCATATAAAATGGAAACAGATTGTGCAATATGATGGCCATATTTTTGTTCTAATTGCTGACGAATAAAAGCATGCATTTGCTGTGCCTGAGCTGTTGTGGCTGTTTTGCCGGTTCCAATAGCCCATATAGGTTCATAAGCAATAACTATCTGCTGTATTTGTTCAGTGGTTAAATGAAAAATGGATTCAACCAATTGATTGGCAACATACTCGGTTTCTTTACCTGCTTCTCTTACAACCAATGGTTCACCACAACAAAACAAAGGTTGCAATTGGTGCGCTAAGCATAGGTCAATTTTTTCTGCCAGCATGGCATTGGTTTCATTAAAATATTCTCTCCTTTCACTATGGCCTATTATAACATATTGTACACCTACCGATTGCAACATGAAAGCAGCCGTTTCACCTGTATATGCACCTGATTTTTTATGGGAACAATTTTGTGCGGCAATAAAAATATTTTCTTTTCCACCACATTTTTCTACAGCCATGGGTATATAAGGAAATGGAACAGCAAAAATTACTTCCCGACCGGGCAATAGCGCCAACGGCGCCTGCAATATATTGGTTAATAAAGTGGTACCTTCTTCCAGGTTTAAATTCATTTTCCAGTTGGCGGCTGCAATTTGTTTGCGCATGTTGTTGATAATTTAATTCAATTTAAAAATAAAGTGTTTACTCACTCAATTGCTCAAAGATATGCTGCAGTATTTTAATTTCATGATTTGATAGCCTGCATTTTTTAAATTCCATCCAATGTGAAATATCCGCTATTGCCTGCTTCAAGTTGTATTTTTTTTCTAACCCCCATGAAAAATGCGGCAGGTGTCTGGGCAACAAACCCGCTCCAAAAACATTACAACAAATACCCATTACAGTAGCCGTGTTGATGGAGGAATTGATGGCTACACGGGTATAATCGCCCATTAAAACGCCACATTTTTGCAGAAGATTACCATAGGTTTTTGTAGCATCATTCCACACCGAAACCGGGGCTCCGCTATTTTTTATGTTGCTATTGCTGGTTCCTGCACCTATATTACACCAGTTCCCAACCACACTATCACCTAAATAACCATGATGCGCTTTGTTGCTATAATCCATGATAATACTGTTTTTAATTTCACCACCCGCCACGCTATACCTGCCAATTGAAGTGCCTCCATAAATAGCAGCTCCCATTTTTACTACAGCATTTGCACCAACGGCAATGGGGCCACGTAACAAAGCACCTTCCATCACCAAAGCATTTTCGCCAATGTATACAGGGCCATCGTTTGCATTGATGGTAACGTGTTTTACTATGGCATCAGGTGCTATCCATACTGCATTAGGATTTTCAATACGATTGGATGCATCCATTGTACCCGGTTGTTGTAAAGAACGAACTAATGTAATATCTTCCTGAATGATGGCTGCATTGAACCGAAACAAATCGGTAACAGATTGCAGCATTTGAAGGGAATGTTGAAATGAATTGGGAACAACAATATTATTTGTTTCATTTCGAAAAAAATTTAGAGCCATTACATAATTGCCACAAAAAGCAATCATCCGGTTTTGATAAATAACAGATTGTCCGGGCCGTAAAGCAACCAATGTATTCAACAACTCAATATTGGGTAAAATATTGGCGGCAACATAAATTGCTTCATTTTCAGGTACCGATGGGTATAAATTGCATAAATAATCTATTGTAGCAATATACACCGTAGTGCCGGAAAATTTTTCCCAACGTTCTTTTTGCGTAAAAATGCCAAAACGCAAATCAGCTACCGACCGGTTCACTGAAAAGGGATAAAAATCATTCCGCCAATCGGCATTATCGTACAATACAATAGGTAGCATATAGCAACTTTTTAAAATGAAAATTTATATTTCATAACCAATCATTTCCATGCTCAACAAATAGTTGTATCCAGCGTTTTCTGTTGCTGTATTTTTCCATATCAATAATTAAATCTTTTCTGGACAGTGTAGCAAAATCCGGCAAAGTACCCAATCGGCTTTCAATTTGTTGTAATTGTTCAATGGCCAGAAATCCCAAACAATATACCGCAGCCATGGTATAATTAAACAAACGTTTTTGTTTGTCAGGTGCATTCAGGGTATTGATTTCGTTTTTTAACAATAGAACTTGTTGCTTATAAGCATGCTGTATAGCAGCAACAGAAGAAGAATGGTTGGCAAACGTATAAATTCCCGCCCTGCTGTCTTTGTAAGTATCAAACAAATCATTGATCATTTGAATAATAGTACCTAACAAATACCAGCATTTTTTTTCTGCCCCGGTACCTTCCACATCCATATAAAAATAACACATCAGCACTGCAAAGCCGCCTTTACGATGGGTTACAGACAATAATGTTTCTGCTGAAATAGATAGATTGAATTGTTGTAAAGAATCTTTCTGGGCCGTAAACATATCATGAAACAAAGCAAGATATGCTTCCTTCTGTTTTACTTCCTGCAATAAATACCGGTGAATGGCTCTGATGAGATATTCATCATCCGACTTAGGCGTATAATCATCACCCGAAAAAGTAAGGGCTTCAATTTCAGCAACAGTTAATGCATGGGTATCAAAAAAATCATCGTACATCGATGCCATTACAAAATAATTTACCAATCGGGTTTTTTCAGCAATAGTAGTATAACGTCCATGCAATTGCGTAAAAGCATCGCAAACAATGGGGGTATAAATGGCATAACTAATAATGGATTTTTGTTTTACCGCATCAGCTATTAAAACTCCATGTTTTGTTTCAATAGCTGCAATCAGTTCCTGTGCAAAACGCTTCGATTGCCGCCTGCTTATAATAAAATGCAACAAAAGTTTGAAAACGACCGGAATGGCCAGTATGTATTTCTTTAAAGTTTCCACAGATTACAAAGAAACTATTATTTAGCATATCATTTTCATAGAATCAGAACCATGCTTTTTGTTACATGCCAAACAAAACAAGTTTAGTAACTTGCAGTTTTATTCAACAAATCATTGCACCATGAGTTTAGGCACATTTTCTTATCCCATGCCGGCCAATGAGCCGGTTTTACAGTATGCACCCGGAAGTAAAGAACGGGAATTGCTCAAAAAAGCATTAGCCGAATTAAAAGCAGCTACAGCAGATATACCCATGTATATTGGCTCTAAAGAAGTGAAAACCAATAAAAAAATAGCACTGCATCCGCCACATGAAATAAAACACACTTTAGGTTATTTTCATGCAGGAGATGAAAAGCATGTACAGCAAGCCATTGATGCAGCATTAACGGCCAGAGAAGCATGGGCTGATATGCCTTGGGAAGACAGAGCAGGGATTTTCTTAAAAGCTGCCGATTTGCTGGCTACGAAATACCGACCCTATTTGAATGCAGCCACCATGTTGGGGCAAAGTAAAAATGCTTTTCAGGCAGAAATTGACAGCGCCTGTGAATTAATAGATTTTTTACGATTTAATGTTCATTATTTAAGTGAAATATACCGGCAACAACCCAATAGTGCCCCAGGTATGCACAACCGTATGGAATACCGACCTTTAGAAGGTTTTGTAGTTGCAATAACCCCATTTAACTTTACTGCCATTAGTGGTAATTTACCTACTTCGGCTGCCATGTGCGGTAATGTAGTAGTTTGGAAACCAGCCAATACGCAGGTATTTGCGGCACAGTTGTTTATGAAAATATTGCTGGAAGCAGGTTTGCCACAAGGGGTAATTAATTTAATTTATGTGGATGGGCCGACTTTGGGAAAAGTTTGTTTTAATCACCGGGATTTTGCCGGTGTGCATTTTACCGGTTCAACCGGCGTATTCAATACCATGTGGGAAACCATTGGAAAAAATATGGCCATATACAAGTCATACCCCCGTATTGTTGGCGAAACCGGAGGAAAAGATTTTGTAGTAGTACACAAATCAGCCGACGTTGATGTAACCGTTACTGCATTGTTACGTGGTGCTTTTGAATATCAGGGACAAAAATGTTCTGCGGCATCCCGGGCATATATTCCTTCTAATCTTTCTGAAAAGATCAAGAAAAAATTAGTGGCAGGTGTGAATAGTTTTAAAATGGGAACCGTAGAAGATTTCAGTAATTTTATGAATGCCGTAATTGATGAAAAAAGTTTTGACAAAATTAAAAGTTATATTGACGGAGCCAAGCGCTCTAAAAAAGCTTCCATTTTAGTGGGTGGTGAATGCAGCAAAAAAGAAGGCTACTTTATACAGCCTACCATTATTATAGCAGAAGATCCGAAATATGTAACACTTTGTGAAGAAATATTTGGGCCTGTACTTACCCTGTATGTATATCCTGCCAACGAATTTGAAGCTGTATTAGATTTGGTTGACGGTACATCACCTTATGCATTAACAGGTTCTATCATAGCAAAAGACCGTGAAGCCATTGTTTTGGCTACACACAAACTACGCAATGCTGCCGGTAATTTTTATATTAATGATAAACCTACCGGAGCGGTAGTTGGGCAACAACCCTTTGGTGGGGCCAGAGCCAGTGGTACCAACGACAAAGCAGGAAGTATTTTAAACCTGTACCGCTGGTTAAGTGCCAGAACTATTAAAGAAACATTTAACCCTCCCGTTGATTACGGTTATACCTTTATGCAGGAGTCATAACAAGAATACAATAAATAAAACACAAAAAGCAGCCCATTCTTATGCCAGGGCTGCTTTTTACATTTGAAGGGATATATAAAAATTTATTCAGGCATTAATTACATGTATTACTCCGTTACTTGCCATTATAGCAGTAGCAGTAACCATTGCTGTGCCACCTTTAGCATCAGTCAGCAAAACCTTTACATCATGTAACCTTGCCTTCAACATTCCTCTTGCAAGTTTATATTTGGGCAGTACCGTGTACTTTTTGAATGGCAGCCTTTACATATTTGGCGGTTAATTTACCCGGTACAATATTGTAAGTTAAAATTTTAATGATCAAAGCCTTGTTTTCAGGCTTCAATAAATTGGCAATGGTACCATCCGGCAATTAATTAAATGCTGCATTGGTAAGAGCAAAAACCGTAAAGTGCCCCTTCCCTTCTAAAGCCTGCGCCAATCCTGCTGTTTTAACGGCAGCAATGGCTAAAACTGTTTTCTGCGCTTGTACCGAAAACGAACCCGGCAAAAGAATTGCTGCAAAGGCAAAGAATAATAATTTTGTTTTCATAACGCATTTTTTTAACGATTGTGCATAACAAAAGGTTAGATTATTTTCATATTTTAATAAGATATTCTATTTTGTGTAATGATTACAGGCAGCAATAATTTTTTTCATTCAACAAAAAAGTTTGAATGAAATAGAAAATTCATTTAAAAAAATTTTGAATCAACCTGTTTGTAAGAATATTCATTTTAAATACAGCAAACTATTATCCATTCAATATGCAATTTCAACTTATATTAGAATCAAATACGCCTGCTATCATTGGTTTAAATTACCAGTATCCTTTATCGGCCGCTATTTATAAAATTATACAACAGTCTGACGAAGTTTATGCCCGCTTTCTGCACAATGCCGGCTATACATCCGGCTTCAAATCCTTTAAATTGTTTACCTTTTCCAACCTCAATATTCCTTTTGAAATAAAGGGAGATAGAATGATATGTACAACCAATCGTGCCACCTTGTTAACTTGTTTTCACATGCCGGATGCGGCCACCCATTTTATTAAAGGTATTTTTCTACATCAACAAATTACTATAGCCGACAGCCGTTCAAAGGCACATTTCATGATTAAAGAAGTACAATTATTGCCAACTCCGAAATTAGATGCCATAGCTACTTTGTGGTTTGTACCTGCCAGTCCGTTAGTAACCGGACTAAAAAACAACAGGGGGCATTATGATTATATGTCGCCGCTTGATCAGGGTTATGAAAATAGTATCCGTTATAATTTAGTAGAAAAATGGAATAGCATTCACCCTTTAAGTACAGAAGAAAAGCAACAACTTTTTGAAACCATTCAAATAAAAACAGCGTATTATGCCACGCCTCCAAGGCACAGATTAATTACTATAAAAGAAAACACACCTGAGGAAACCAAAATTAGAGGATACGAAAAATTTAAAATACAAATAAAATCCCCGGCTCCTATCATTGAATTCGCCATGAACGCAGGTCTGGGTATTTATAATGCCATGGGCATGGGTTGCATTAAACCATTGGAATAAACAAAGCATATGGATCAGCAAAAAATACAACGATTGCTTCGCCTGTTAATGCTATTATCCGGACAAAAGCGATATAATTTACAGGAACTTATATCCAGAATGGAAATTTCTGAACGAACCATTTACCGGTATTTAGAAAGTTTTGAAACAGCCGGTTTTGTGATAGAACGCAACAATGGCAATTATCGGTTACAACAGGCACACAGTGCCACCAGAACCCTTCAAAATTTAATGCATTTTACCGAAGAAGAATTACTCATATTATTTGATACCCTTTCTTTAATTGAAGGAACATCTGCCATTAAAGAACAGCTAATCAGAAAATTAAACATGCTGTACGATTATAAAGTATTGCAATCATTACAACAAACAGATGATTTGTTGAAAATACAAAGCATTGCCCAGTCTATTCGGCAGAAAAAGCAGGTACTATTTAAAAATTACCGTTCATCCAATAGTAACATCATATCAGACAGAAAAGTAGAACCATTCGATTTTACAGCCGATTACCGTTCTGTTTGGTGTTATGAACACCAAAGCCGGCAATGCAAACAATTTAAATTAGCCCGTATACAAAGTATAGCAATATTACCTAATACATGGGAAAAGGAAGAAAAACACCACATTCATTTTACCGATGCATTCCGTATTTCGGCTAAAAAACCGGTGGGCAAAGTAGTTATAAGGCTCAGCTTAAAAGCGTATAATTTATTGGTAGAAGAATTTCCGCTCACAGCAAAATACATTGATAAAGAAAAAAATACGTATCTTTTAACCATTGCTGTAGCCGGATTTCAGGGTATTGGGCGATTTGTACTGGGCCTGCCCGGCGAAATAGAAGTATTGGGTAGCCCGGAATTCATAGAATTTTTAAGTAAGGAAAGAAAAAAATTTTAACTGACGGAAGTTGGCAGTTAAGTAAATGAAATTTGTGAGTGAGATGGCCGGAGGTGGAGCATTTTAAAACAAAATAAGTTTTAAAGTAAACCATTGTTTGTGAATATGAAGGAAGATAATGATGGAGGAGTTGGAAGGGGTATGAAGAGGGAAGAGTGAAAGAAATATTTTCGTAAATAGCAAAAATTGATACAGCGAAATGATAATGATTTTATAATAATAAAAGTAAAGCTTGTGAGAGAAAGTAAAAACATAGAAAATGATTGGTTAACAAAAACAACCGGTGATCCTTTTGCCGATACCGGAGGCTTTGTGATAAAATATTTATGGTCATTACCTTATTTAGAAGACAAGGATATTATTGGGTTGATAGATTATGTTGCAAATATCTATGTCAATAAATGGGGTGGAAAATTGCATGCTTTCTTTTTGAATTCCACTATTACCCAACCGGCTTTTAAAGGGCAAAGAAAGATTGATGAAACATTAAAATATTACAGGAGTTTAATCGATGAATCAATATATCACCAGAAAGGCTATTGTAGGATTTCAGGAAGAAAAACAAAATTGTTTTCTGCTGGAAGAGATAACCATATTTTGTCAGGTTCGGGTACTTTTGTCAATTTTCATCACAACTTTGAATCAGGATTATTTCTTTCAAAAGAGATGATGATAAGGATGTTTTTTGTTCCATTGGGGGTAATATTGATTGGTAAAAATATTGGTTTGATACAAAGTAATCGAATTGATGTACAAGAATATTTTGTAAAAAAGGCATTATTGGGTGTTGATGGGATTCTTTCTAAAATCACAAATTCATTACCATCGAAAGGAGTACTAAGGTGTTCATATTCAAATCCTGCGATTGCGATATTCTCGTTTGCAGATGAATGCATTTCCAATATGAAAATTGCAACATTTGATCAGGAAACAGAAGAAGCGGAAAGCGAAGGTGTTATCCTTAATTTGTATTACTTCTCAAATTATGGTACAGACCCCAATATTCAACTATTTACAATGCCTGCATCATTGTTTAAATTTTACACTAAGTGCACAAATAATCCAAATTACCAACCTGATTGGAGATTGTTCATCAAGCATAATTACATAAAATATCAAGGTTATAAGCCAAACTATAATCAAGACAAAGAAAGTTATATTGAGAAAGCGAATGAAATAATTGAAATGAAAAACAATGTCTATGAATTATTGTCCCAAAACAATGATTTAAACTTCAATATTGCCAAGGTAGGAGAAGATAAAGGATTTGCTCACTTTAATAAAGGGGATTATGATAATTGGAAACAGAAAAGTAAAAATTATTCAAATTGGCAGAAAGAATCAAGTGTAAAATCTCTTTTAAACGAAACGCCTATTAAGACAAAGAAAGGTGATTTTATTCTTAATTATCAAATTGAAGATTGTTCAAAAAAATGGGTAAACATAATTTACGAAAAACTTTTAAAGCAAGAATCCATTTTACCAAATATTGCAAACTATCTAAGAAAATGGCATAAAACAAACTCTTTTAATTTCAAAATTGTAAAATTGTACACTTTAAATATTTTAAAAATGAAAAGTTCAACATTAACACTTATCGAAAAAGTAGCAGATGAAGTACTCAAAGACGAAAGTAATTTGAAGAAAAATCTCAATCAAAATATTTCTACTTCACGATACGAAACATTGCGTTCATTTATAATTAAACTCATACGACAAAATCACAAAGCAGGCGCAGAAAACCCAATTATAACTTTGGAGGAATATGTGCAAGATTTATTTTATGAAGGAGGTAATTGGAGAGAAATTCGTGATTTGCTACTCATATGCCTTTTTCAGAAAATGCATGAAAGGAAAATATTTTTTGATATTGAGGAAGATGATGAATTGGAAGAGGATATTAATGAATTTGAAACAGAAACAATAAATTAATTAACAACTAAAACTAAACAATATGAATGTCCAAGGATTAATTTTAATTGATGTAAATGGAGTTGCATTAAACAATGCAGGAACTACCCAACAAGCTGGCATTGAGAATAAAACAGTAACAAAAAAAATTTCGAAAAACGGACTGATATACACTTATGTGTCTGGGCAAGCTTGGAGATATTGGTGGAGGGAGGCTTTGCAAAAAGAATTTAACTGGAATATGTCGCCAATAATCAAAGTGGATGGTAAAAGTCAGGTTTATACTGCTGCAAATCCAATTCAATATGATGATGATGATATATTTGGTTATATGAGAGCTGAAAAAGAAACTGAAAAAGATGAAAAAGGAGAAACTAAAAAGAACAAAAACGGAAAGGATAAAGAGAAAGATGTTACAGTAACAAGAGTATCACCTTTGAAAAATTCTGTAATTATATCGGTGGCATCAACAAGACCGGTTTCTCATTTTTCAAGTGCATCAAGGCAAAATGATGTGCCTGTTCCCTATGGGAAAGATGAATACAGTGCAATAATGAAAGGGATGTTTTCTTTGGATTTGGAACAAGCGGGGACATTTGCTTCTTATAACAAAACAGGTTTTAAAAATATCAATGAAAAGCTATTTAATGAAGCAAAAGAATTAAAAGGTGCGTCCATTCTTCAGGACAAATATGTTAAGGATAAAAAAGGAGAGTTTGAACAATTAATTAGATTACCTATAGAAATCCGAAGAAAAAGAGTTATTGAAACGCTTTCAGCATTAAAATTTATTAATGGAGGAGCAATGCAAACCAATAATATGGATGATGTTACACCTAAATTTATTGTTTTAGCAACTTTTAAAACGGGAAATCATCCTTTTTCACATATCGCTAAACCTGACAGTATTAATGAGAATAATGTTCAAATTAATATTAATGGGATAAAGGAAATCCTTAAAGACTACAAAGACCAATTCATAGGAGATGTTTTCATTGGAAAAAGAAGTGGCTTTCTGGATGAGTTCAGTGGAGAATTGGAGGAATTGAAATCTTTGGGAGATGAATACCCTAAAGTTCAAGTTGCTTCTATAAATGAAACGATAGATAATTATTGCGAACAATTGAAACAACAATTAGTATAATGGAACTATACACCATTGATATCAGAAGCTGGACCGCCAGCTTCCGATATCCAAATTTGATTAGCGGAATTCAACCAACTTTGGAAGTTCCGCCACTTAGTACTATTCTTGGATTGATAAATGCTGCAGCAGGGTTTTATATAAATTATAAAGAACTTTCGATTGGTTATTATTTTGAGTACCAGGGAAAGGAAATGGATTTAGAAACCATTTATATGATAGATAATAATAAAGGCAAGCCAAAGAATGAAGCAAAATCAAATGTTATAAAGAGAGAATTTTTGTTTGAAAACCTTTTACGGATTTATACTACTGATGAGGCTATTGTGAATTATCTAAAATACCCGGTATATCCTTTGGTATTAGGCAGGATGAACGATTTAGCTTCTGTCGATGTTAAAGGGATACATAAAAAAGAATTGCAGGAAATAGAAAACGCAGATAAAATAAGAGGTCAGATTATCCCTTTTACAAACAATCATCTTCCGGGTGTTATTCAGGCATTACCAAAATATTTTTCAGATACAATACCGAGACAAAATATTGGGACAGAATCTTATTCTATATTAAATCATCATTCCAAGGTAAAGAGTAATTTAAAAGCTTATCGTGATGTTATTGGAAAAAATGAAGTAGATATTTATATGCATCACTTAAATTTCGCGAATATGTGAAATCAATTTTTGAATTAATTAAGCATGGAACTTTTAGCAAAATCACAACCCCGAATAAGTCTCAAAGAGCATATAGATGATTGCCTTAAAATTTTGGAATATTTAAAGATTTGTTTTCCTAAGGCTGAATCAATAATGCATGATATTGATTTCTGGGATGTTGTCAGGTTAGGTGTGATCTTTCATGATTTGGGGAAAGCTCATATTGAATTCACAAAGCTTTTAATGGGACTTGCAAATGAATGGACTGGACAAAGGCATGAACTTTTTTCTATTCCATTTATAGATGGTTTGGAAATTGATAATTCCACAAAGCAATTGCTAAGGTTAGCCGTTGCAGGTCATCACAGAGATTTTGAAAGGTTGAATAGAGATTATATCACTAACACATACACTTCTAATAATAGAGATGATGAATTTCGCGAAGATGAAATGTTAGTTTATGAAGAAGAATTTGCTAAGGTTAATGTCGAAGGTGTACACAATTTATTAGATAATGAATTCCATATTAAACTAAATAGTTACAGTATAAAATCACCGGAAAAACTCATACTCTCTTATCTACGAAAAGCAAGTTCGGGTGAGGTTAATATTAAAAATGCGGACTATTTTAAGCTGTTGTTATTATTTGGAGCTTTGAAGCATTGCGATCATTTAGGCTCAGCTCGAATGGGAAAGATTGAATTATTAGATGATAATTCATTTAGCTTTTTGGACAAACAAAGATCTCAATTATTATGTGAAGAAAAGAATTTTTACGCACATCAACTAAAATGTGCTGGTACGATTGGCAATGCTATTTTAACTGCACCTACCGGATCTGGTAAAACAGAAAGCGCAATACTATGGCTACGAAAGCAAATGGAAGAATTTGGACAAGGCCGTACTTTTTATGTCCTGCCGTTTACGGCTTCTATTAATGCTATGTATGAGCGATTGTCGTCTGATAAAGGAGGATTGGGCACTTCAAAGGTCGGAATGTTGCATGCGAAATTACAGGATTACTTGTATGATTATCTGGATAATGTTCAATATGTAAATACTTCTAAAAAAGAAGCAATAAATAAAATTAGGGATAAATTTAAATCACTTTCAACACCATTAAAAGTTATTACTCCTTTTCAGTTGATAAAAAATCTGTTTGGATTAAAAGGTTTTGAACAAGGCATGTTCGAATGGACCGGGGGGTATTTTATTTTTGATGAAATTCATGCTTACAGTCCGGAAGTTTTTGCCCAGATTAAAGTTTTCGTCGAATACGTTGTTTCAATTCTTAAAGGAAAGGTTTTTATTATGACTGCAACAATGCCTTCCTTTTTAAGAACAGAATTAGAAAATTCAATTGGAGGATTTACTTCTATATCAGCCGATGAAAAATTATATAGGGCATTCGATAGACATCAGATAATTTTGAAGGATGGATTATTATCCGATAGTCTTCATTTGATTGAAAACGATTTAAAGGCAGGAAAGAAAGTATTAGTCGTTTGCAATACTGTTCTTCAATCCCAGGAAGTTTTCAGAAAATTAAAAGAGCATGCAATGAATGCTCTTTTGCTTCATGGTGCTTTTACAGGAGAAGACAGGACATCACATGAGAAGGATCTAAAAAAAGGGGAAAAAGACATTGAGAATCCGATTCAACTTTTAGTAGGAACTCAGGCAATTGAGGTAAGTCTGGATATCGATTATGACGTTATTTATACGGAACCGGCGCCAATAGATGCTTTAATACAGCGATTCGGTCGAGTGAATAGGAAAAGAAAAAAAGGAATTTGTCCTGTTGTCGTTTATAAAGAAGCCAATAAAAATGATAAATACATTTATAGACCGGCATTAATTGAAAGGACTATTGAAGTTTTTGAAAATATCTTGTCAAGAGGAAACAATATTATTGAAGAACGTAAACTGCAAGGATATATTGATTTCGTTTATCCAAATTGGAATGAAAAAGAAAAAAAATCTTTTCACGAGATTTATCACCTCTTGAAATATTCAACGGAAAATCAACTTATCCCTTTAATACATTCAAAGAATAAAGAAGAAGATTTTTACAAACAATTTGATGGAATTAAAGTGCTACCAGTTAGATTAAAGGAACGGTTTGAGGATTATTTATCTAAATATGATTTCATTGGAGCAGAACGTTTAAAAGTACAAATCAGGAAAAATAAATTTGCTCAACTTATAGCGGAAAAAGATCAGAACTTATACAAGACCTCTTATTATTTTGAAACAGAAAAAGGTAAATTAATCTCCATTCCATATTGGGTATTGACTAAAAAATATGATCCGGAAATTGGTTTATTATATGATGAACAGGAAGTTTGGGTTTCAGAAGTATATTAATACAAATTTGATCCTATCTTTCATCATACCAAAATCCCCAAAACCCTCATTTCAATATCTCAAAATGAAATCCAAACCAAAACCAAATAATTCTAAACCCCATACGCCCCTTGTTTTAACTAAAAACCGACGGGTTGGCATTGCCTATAATTTCATTGTTCATGTACTAACTATGAAAACCAATATTGTAAAACAGTGGTTTCATGTGTTTTGATTTTTGTAGCGGAAATGTACACGATTGTATTTTTAAAGCATATTCCTCCTGTATAAAATATGTAAGCAGCTAATTATGATAAGGTACTTCAAAAAATTGCTGGGCACTAATTTAACACCGCTGCTGATTGTTAGTAACATCATTTTTGAAACTGATTTAATTTTTATATTATCCCATCAACATGCAAATTACCGCTACACATATTAATTACTATTTTGTTTGCAAAAGAAAGCTTTGGCTGTTTTCGAATGGCATTAGTATGGAGCATACTTCTGAAAATGTAAAAGAGGGCAAATTATTACATGAAACCAGCTATCCGCAAAGAGCGGAACGGTACAGGGAAATTGAAGTATCATTCCCATTTAACACAACTACCCTATTGGGTAAAATTGACTTTTATGATGTACAACAAAATGTTATTCACGAAATCAAAAAGAACAATACAATGGAAGATGGGCATGTATGGCAGATAAAATTTTATATGTGGTTAACGCAGCTAAACGGATTTAAAAATACAACAGGTATATTGGAATATCCATTATTAAAAACAACGAAAAATATAGCAGCGCTTACCTTAACCGATATTGAAACATTAAACAAAGTTTGTATAGAAATTTCAGAAATAGCAGCATCCAATACCTGCCCGCCTGTTATTCAACAAAAAATTTGTAAAAAATGTGCTTATTACGAACTTTGTTATGTAACTGAATAAAATATTTGCTTTCATTTTTTCTAATTAAAATTTTCAATACCGGTATGAACATTTAAAATTTATTGCTACTAAAATCTGCCCTGTCATTGTAATTTTTTAAAAATTTAAATAGTAATCATTGCAATATTCATCAAACCTTTAAAAAGTAAAAATATGGAAAAAAAACCAGGTCTTTCCAGCACAAAAGCCGAAATATTAGCCGCTTATAATGATTTACTGAAAAAAAAATCTGCAGAAAACGATAAAATTCCCAAAGATGAAAAACTGCAGGAACAAAAAGACGAAATCATTAAATCGGCTGCGGAATTTACCCCACAGAGTATTGTAAGAGAATTAACGGATGTTAAATTAAAACTTTCCGGATCATTAGATGCGCTTGAAAATGCTTTATTGTATCAATACAATAAATTAGAAAAATTACAGAAAGCCATACAGTATGAATCTGCTTACTTAGAAGATTTATATGGCATAAAGGCCAATGCTGAATCACTTGCCGTAATCATTGCAGTCAATAAAGAAAAAAAACAGGCATTCGAAAAAGAAATGGAGGAAAAAAAACTGGCTTGGGAAAAAGAACAAAAAGAAAGAATACAACAATGGAAAGAAGAAGATGAACTTAGAAAAAAAGCATTGCAGCGGGAGGCCGAAGAATATAAATATCAATTAACTGTATCCCGCAAAAAAGAGGAAGATGAATACCAGTCAAAAAAAATAAAGCAGGAAAATGAACTGGAAGAAAAAAGACTGGTAGTAGAAAAAAATCTGGAAGAAAGAGAAAAGCTAATCAGTGAAAAGGAAGACGAGTTAAAACACTTACGCATACAGGTTGCTGATATGCCGGAAAAAATACGCAATGAAGTAACCTTTGCCGTACAACAAAAAGAGCAGGAATTAGTTACCCAATATAAACATGAAAAAGAAATATATACGAAAGTAATGGAAGGCGAAATAAAATTGTTGCAACAAAAAATTTCGTCACTTGAAAATAAAATTAATGAACAGACTATGCTTATAGAAACATTAAATGAAAAAGCAAATACTGCAGGTAACCAGGTTCAAAATATTGCATTGAAGGCATTAGAAAGTGCAGCATCATTCCGTATGCAACCCATGGAAAAAAGAGAAGAAAAAGAAAAATAAATGAATAAAAAATACCGTATTTGTAATATAATCCTGCATGAAGCCATTTACTTTCACAAAATTTAAAAGATATACAAACACATTTTAGTTTGATGGTAATATTATAAAAACTACATGAATCAATATTACAGGTAACCCTTTAGTAAAGCATGTTTTGCAATAGCTGCACAAAACAATATTACCTAATAAATAATGATAGCCTCACCGGTATTTGTAACTACATTATGCAAAACAAAAAAAAGACATGCGCAAATCGTACTATTTATTTAATCCGGGGCGGCTAAGCAGGAAAGATAATACCCTAAAATTTACACCTGTTGATGAAGATGGAAATGAAGGCCCGGTTAAATACATACCAGTTGAAGGGATTAACAATTTATATGCATTTGGAAGTTTAGATGCCAATAGTGCTTTATATAATTTTTTGGGTAAAGAACAAATCAGTATTCATTTTTTTGATTATTATGAACATTATACCGGTTCTTTCATGCCTAAAGACTATTTACTGGCCGGCAAAATGCTCATTGCCCAAACCAATGCATACAGCAATACAACTGCAAGATTACACATTGCACAACAATTTGTAAGTGGCGGTGCTGCCAATATGCAAAAAAATTTGCGTTATTATTACAACAGGGGTAAAACCATTGAAAGTTCTATTGAAAAAATTGATGCGCTGATGCGTGCCATTCCTGAAACTACCCATATTGAAATGCTGATGGGTATAGAAGGAAATATACGCATAGCCTATTATGAGGCCTTTGATAGTATTATTACCCATTTCGAAATGGGGAACAGAACCAAACAACCCCCATCGAATGAAGTAAATACCATGATTTCCTTTTTAAACAGCATGTGTTACAGTTTGTGTTTAGATATGATTTATCATACACAACTCAATCCTACCATCAGTTTCCTGCATCAGCCCGGCGAACGAAGATATTCTTTAGCATTAGATATAGCAGAAATTTTTAAACCGATATTGGCCGACAGATTAATTTTTACTTTACTAAATAGAAAGCAAATTCAGGCACATGATTTTGATAAACAGCTCAATAGTTGTCTGTTAAAAGAAAGTGGTCGTAAAATTATTACCAAAGCCTGGGATGAAAAATTAAATGAAACCATACAACACCGTTCATTAAACCGACAGGTTAGCTACAAACATCTGGTAAAATTAGAATGTTACAAATTAGTAAAACATATTTTGGGCATGGAAACATACAAGCCATTTAAAGCGTGGTGGTAAAAATGGAGATATTTAAAATTAAATATAAATTAATATAAAAAATGTATATTATTTTAGTATACGATATAGAGCAAAAACGGGTAGGTAAAATGTTAAAACTATGCAGAATATATTTAAACTGGATACAGAATAGTGTTTTTGAAGGGGAGATTACAGAGGTAAAACTAAAAGAACTGATAGTCAAAGCCAAAATAATGATGGATATTAAAACCGACAGTTTAATCATTTTTAAAAGCCGACAGGAAAAATGGTTAGAGAAACAGGTAATTGGTAAAGAAAAAAATGAGGTAGATAATTTTATTTAACATCGTCTACCACCCTGTATGTAGCTTTAAGGCAACTACAAAAACATGTAAGTTTTTATCATAAAATAGCACCAATCATACTTTCATCGCATCGTCGAACAAAGGCTGCAATAATATTATCACAGATCGACTACTTTTTAGTGCAAAAACCTTAGTTTTACCTTATTAAATTACATTGTAAATCAACTGTTTATCATTTGCTGATAAGCGGCTTTTAATCGTACCATATTGGAATTGAAATAGTTTTTCGTCACTCTCATTAAGCAATGGGTTAGTGCCTTTTAATCGTACCATATTGGAATTGAAATGAACATCAAGCCGGCACTAATGATGATGATACAGCTTTTAATCGTACCATATTGGAATTGAAATTAGCTAATGTTAAAAGAATCGGCTGCACTGGTTACTTTTAATCGTACCATATTGGAATTGAAATACATTTGAACCTATTGACCATTTTGTATTGTCGTTACTTTTAATCGTACCATATTGGAATTGAAATATAACAAAAGCACTCTAAAAGAAATGCGTGATGCCCTTTTAATCGTACCATATTGGAATTGAAATACAATATATGCATGGGCAAAAACAGCTACAAAGCCGACTTTTAATCGTACCATATTGGAATTGAAATCAGGTTACACTTTTGCAGAAATTATTGAATGATAGCTTTTAATCGTACCATATTGGAATTGAAATTTGCTTAATGAGAGCGCGTAAAAATTTGGGGTATTCTTTTAATCGTACCATATTGGAATTGAAATTCTAAAGGTGTGTATCCATTTGCTGCACCTTTATTCTTTTAATCGTACCATATTGGAATTGAAATGGTAAAACATTAGATGCAAAAATTATTCATGAACCACTTTTAATCGTACCATATTGGAATTGAAATTGTTTTTATAGTTTCAGAAATTAACGGCAAAGAATACTTTTAATCGTACCATATTGGAATTGAAATACGATTAAAGCAGCTGCACCATTAATTGCCGGTGTCTTTTAATCGTACCATATTGGAATTGAAATTAAAAGCGACAGTTTACGTTGTCAGCGTTGTTTTCTTTTAATCGTACCATATTGGAATTGAAATTTGTTTAAAATTTATGGGTTAGTAAAAATTAAATACCTTTTAATCGTACCATATTGGAATTGAAATTTGGTACTTCAAAAAATAGAAAATGTACACACACCTCTTTTAATCGTACCATATTGGAATTGAAATTATCAAGGAAACATTAATCAATCAATTAGCGCTGACTTTTAATCGTACCATATTGGAATTGAAATTTCAATAACCTCATTTGCTGTTTCGGCATCTAAAACTTTTAATCGTACCATATTGGAATTGAAATGTGTTATTAGATTTCGATAACGGTGTACATCGTATTACTTTTAATCGTACCATATTGGAATTGAAATAAAATGAGTTTAAGCAGTTTACCGAAAGTAGATTTTCCTTTTAATCGTACCATATTGGAATTGAAATTCATTTACAACATCTAATACATCCTGCCACGTTTCAACTTTTAATCGTACCATATTGGAATTGAAATCAATCAGGATTAGAGATATTAATAGATGATGAATTCTTTTAATCGTACCATATTGGAATTGAAATTAATATTGATTAAGGTTACAAAGTTGCGGACGGCTACTTTTAATCGTACCATATTGGAATTGAAATTGCGTAATTACTGCACGATTTTTCATCGAACCAGCCTTTTAATCGTACCATATTGGAATTGAAATAACACTGTCGCCCTAAATTTATCATTCTTAATCTTCTTTTAATCGTACCATATTGGAATTGAAATTTGACCTCTGCGCATTTCAGTGCATCACATATCTGACTTTTAATCGTACCATATTGGAATTGAAATCCGCTCTTCAACTCTGTAATTCTTTGATTTTAAAACTTTTAATCGTACCATATTGGAATTGAAATATCGCCGCCTCAAACAAATCATTTCACGCAAAGGCGCTTTTAATCGTACCATATTGGAATTGAAATTTTTTAATTAATAATGCTTTCGCAGGCAAATAAACTCTTTTAATCGTACCATATTGGAATTGAAATGCCGCAATAGCTCTATCATTCAATTGAAGTATACAAATACTTTGAGAGGACGTTTTAAAAAAGTACGGAAAACAGGAAATGGGTAGTACTGTTTTTTCCATACTACCCATCTGTATAGTGGAGATAAGAAAGTCCGAATTGGTATTATTTGAAATCTGTCGATTTTAGTCCTTTATTTACTTTTACATCTTTCACATCTAATTCAATTTTCAGTCTGCCCTGATCAACAATTGTTTTCATAGGCACCTGCAAACCGTTGTATGATTTATAATCATGATAAAAAGTTTGAATAACCATTTTTCCTGCAGGGCTACCATCTTTTTCAGTTACAGATTTTAATTTTAATCCGGTTTTTACATCATAGTAATTGGTAAAAGTTCTGCCCTTGGGCGATTTAATTTCAACAGCATAAGCATCATTGCCTTCAATGGATTCAATATCTTTTACTGTATAAGTATAACCATCTTTTGATAAATAATACGCTTCAGGCAGCATGGAAGCACTTTCTGCCAATGCTTCTTTGTCATCATCTTTCAATGGCTGTTCCTGCCCTTGCACAGAAAAAGAATAAGTACCTTCTTTAGTCAGTTGCTTTTGCAACAGCATGCCTTGAATGGTTAAAGTTTGTTCAAAATAACCGGGCAACAAATATTTTTGATCGAATACTAAAGTTTGCCCCATTGCACCGGCGGTTCCGCTTATTTCTAAATCTTTAATATCTTTTAAAGCCGCATTACCCATTGCGGCTGCGGCTTTTTCAATAATGCTTTTACCGGAAACACCGGCATCTGCTTTTTTAGCAACAGGAGCAACAACAGGATTTCCTTCTACATTGTAGTATTGAATGGTTCCATACTTATCAAGCCCGGATACTACTTGTTTGGCATTGCCTACAATAACGGTATACATATGTTCGGGCTGAATGTATTTTTTTGCCATCTCCATAACGGTATCGGCACTAACAGCAGCAATATTTTTTAAATAGTTTTGATAATAATCGGATGGCAAGTGGTAAATGGCTTCATTTAAAGCAAAATTTGCAACAGTGGCAGGGTTTTCTAAACTTCTGGCAAACGCACCACTGAGTGTATTTTTAGAAAGTTCTACCTCTGTATCACTTACCGGTGTAGTTCTGATTAATTCAAACTCTTTCAAGAACTCGCCTACAGCACTATCGGTTTTTTCATTCCGTACGGATGCTTCAGCATTGAAGCTGCCAATTAATTTATCGGGATTAACAGCACTGTAAGCTCCATAAGTAAACCCATGTTTTTCGCGAAGATTCATGAATAAACGGGAAGATGCCCCACCACCCAAAATATTATTCATTACCCTGACAGGGATTACATCTGCATCGCCGGGTTTTAAAGGTTCAGTTTGCACAAAATTAATAACACTTTGCACAGATACCGGTCTGTCAACAATAGCGATGATTGGTTTTAAAGGATTAGCAGGCACAGGATATTGTGGCTTTGGAACATCACCACGCTCCCATTTTCCATAATAGGTTTCAGCTAATTCTTTCGCTTCTTCTTTGGTAATATCGCCCACAAAAACCAGATAACTGATATTGGGTTTCCAATAGGTTGCAAAATAGTTTTTGATATCGGCAACAGTTACACTTTTAACGGTACTGTCGGTTTCAATTTCACCATAAGGATGATTAGAGCCATACAACAATTTACTCACTACATTTCCTGCAATAGAATTGGGATCATCTTTACTTTGTGCCAGTCCTGAAAGCTCCTGCCTACGAATTTTTTCTAACTGATCAGCAGGGAATGAAGGATGGAAAGTAATATCGGCCATAATTGCAAACAACTTTTTGAAGTTTGTGGAAAGGGCTGAACCGCTAATACTGGTAGCACTGGCATAAATATTACCTCCTAAAAAATCGATGGCATCATCCAATGCTACTTTATTCATAGTGGCAGTACCACTGCGCAACAATTGCCCAGCCATACTGGTTAATCCCGCTTTATTTCCTTCCAGTACCGGATCTCTATTTACGGTTAAAGAAACCGAAACTCTGGGTAATTTGGTATTACGAACTACAATTACTTCTAATCCGTTGGGCAAAGTAAATTTTTCAGTTTTGCCTAATTCTACGGCTTTGGCCGGACCCGGCGGTGGTGGTACTGCCCTGTTTATGTTTTCCTGTGCCCAAATTGCTATGGGAGCCAGTAATAATAATGTTAGAATGAAACGTTTCATAAGTTTATTTTTTATAATTGTATTGTACTGAAAATTGCCCAAGCGCTTGAATAGAAGCTGGTGCATAGCTTTTCAGAATTATGATGATCGTTTAACTTTTTAAGAATAGCAATCCATTTTTAAAAGCGCTGTTTATTTTTTGTATTGATCCTTTGTTCCTTTGGGAACATAATAAAGAATTACACGGTTATCTTTTTTGAAATATTTTTTTGCAACATCCCAAACATCTTCCCGTGTAACTGCATCTAATTTTTTTATTTCTGTATTAATTAAATCAGCATCACCAAAGTAAACCTGGTAATTAGCAAGAGATTCAGCTATACCTTGCATTGTGGAATTTCGGGTAACAAATTGTGTATTTATTTGATTTTTCACTTTTTGAAATTCATGTTCACTTACCAATCCGTTTTTTAGTGTATTAACTACCGAGTCCATATTTTTTTCCAACACCTGTGGTTGCACGCCTGAGTTGGCAATACTGTATATAATAAAGAGGCTTGCATCTTCCAATGCATAGTTAAAAGCTCCAGTGGCAACCGCTAATTGTTTTTGGTCAACCATTACTTTATTGAGTTGTGCAGAATTACCGCCCGATAAAATGGTACTTAAAACATTAAATGCATAGTATTCATTCGTTCCCTGTTTGGGTGCCCGGTAAGCTTCTATTACAGCGGGCAATTGAATATTATCTTCAATCACATCCCTCACTTCGCCACCCAAAGGGGGTTCCGTTACGTTGGGGCGTGGTATGGGCAAAGTTCCTTTGGGTATGGGGCCAAAATAAGTTGCAATTAGTTTTTTTGTTTCCGGAATATCAATATCTCCGGCAATAGAAAGTACGGCATTATTGGGTACATAAAATGTTTTATAAAACTGTATAAACTCATCTAATTTGGCAGAATTTAAATCTTCCATACTACCAATGGGTTGGTATTTATAGGGATGTACTTTAAAAGCACGTTTAAATATTTCGCCAATAATGCTGCCATAAGGCTGGTTATCTATTCTGGTGCGCTTTTCTTCCTTAACTACTTCACGTTGGGTATTTACACCCACCTGCTCTATTTTAGCATGCATCATTCGTTCGCTTTCTAACCATAAGCCCAATTGTAATTGATTAGCTGGTAATACTTCATAGTAGTAAGTTCTATCCTGAGTGGTATTGGCGTTGTTGGTGCCACCGGCATTACTAACATATTTCATAAATTCGCCCCGCTTAATATTGTTGCTACCCTCAAACATCAGGTGCTCAAAAAAATGTGCAAAACCGGTACGGCCGGGTAGTTCGTTTTTAGAACCTACGTGATACAACACACCTACTGCTACCACCGGCGCTGTTTTATCGCGGTGTAAAATAACGGTTAATCCGTTAGGTAGTGTGTACTCATCAAATTCAATTTTTCGGGCTTGTGCCTGCACTAGTTGACTTAGCAAGCAAAAGGTTGCCGCAACAAAAAAAACTTTTTTCATTTGCAAGGAATTTATTTTTTAAAATGTAAACATTTTAGCATACTGCAGATGAATAATTGAAAAAAATATCTGGAGCAGCACGGGTTACATTGAATGAATTACAACAATACGTGTAATTGCATTAATAGAAATTTTTAGCAATTTATAGAAAAAAATATATCCAAAAAAAATATTTTATTGTTTTATCCATTCCAATAAAAACTGATTGGATATTGTATCAGGATGCGTCCATTGAATGCTGGAATCTTTTTTAAACCAGGTAATTTGCCGCTTGGCATAATGCCTTGTGTTTAACTGAATTAACTCAATAGCCCTGTTTAATGAAACAAAGCCATTTAAATAATCAAACACTTCTTTATAACCTACTGTTTGCAATGCATTGAGTTGTTGTAATGGTTGCAGCGATTTTACTTCTTCTACTAATCCTGCTTCTATCATTGTACATACCCGTTCATTAATTCTTTGGTATAATTCCTGGCGTGGTAATTCTAAACCTATTTTTAGTATTCTGAAGGGGCGTGGCACATTTTTTTTGGAACGAAAATGTATAACCGATTTCCCGGTTGCTTCCATCACCTCTAAAGCCCGCATTAAGCGTTGCGGATTTTGTTGTTCGGCCTGTTCCCAAAAAACGGGGTCTGATTTTTTAATCTGTTCCTGCAGCCATACCAATCCTTTTTGATGATAATTTTGAATAATGCTGTTTCTTAAATCAGGTGGTACCGGCGGAATGTTATCTAACCCATTGCAAAATGCATCTACATATAAACCACTGCCACCAACCATTACTGCAACAGAATGTTTGGAAAAAATGTTTGCTGCTGCCTGCAAGGCATATTGTTCAAAAACAGCTGCATTTACATCATCATATACAGAATGAGAATTAATAAAATAATGTGGTACCAACTCCAGTTCTGCAAGCGTAGGCTTGGCAACGCCAATATTGAGTTCCCGATAACATTGTCGTGAATCGGCAGAAATAATTTCGGTATTCAACAATTGTGCAATACGCAAAGCCAGTGCCGTTTTACCTACAGCAGTAGGCCCTATCACTAAAATCATCAAAGGATTCAATGAATACACAAGTAATATTTTTTATGAATGCCGATTAAGAATAACTCAGGCTATTTTTTAAAAATCATCCAGCCCCTGACCTTCAGCATCTTCTGCATTTTCCTCTTCCTCGTCTGTGTTTTCCGCTGCGTCGCTTTCTTCACCAAAACCATCACCGGCTTCAGTTAAATCGTATTTCTCTTCTATATCAGCAAATTTTTCACCCAATAATGATTTGGTGCCATATTGTTGAGTCCCTATTCCTTCAATACGGGTAATTACAGGATAATTTAATTTGGTATTTTCATCCTTACTTACCTGAATCAATGCTACCAGAAAAACCCAATTTTTATCAAAATCATACACATAAATGAATTTCTGATTGGGATCTTTAATTTCACTACCAATGGTGGTTTCGGCCATTAATAAAGGGGCAACCACATAAGGTTTTTCATATACCGCCAGCGAAATTTCACGACCCCGTTGCCAGGCATCATTACTTCTGTAAAAAGTAGCCTGATGCTTATTATCGAATTCATAAGCTTTCAATATAGTTAAATGCAAATCGAGAAAATGCTGGGTATGTTTGATGGCGATATCTCTGTAAACTGCATCATCTTCTTCTAAATAAACCCTGAATTTTAAAATGGCCATGGTGTATAATTTTATGTATATATCCAGACAAACAGCTATTCAATAAAAATAACTGCTTTTGTTTATATTTTGCTGCCTTTCAATATTTAGCTTTTGTTAATGCTTCAAAGAAACGAAAAACATTTTAAATGGGCTGCAGGTTTAATGAAGCTGCTTTTTGCAGCATAAATGCATAGGCAGCCTGGTAGGTATTGGGAATAACCCCGTCAAGAATCGCTTCCCGAATGGCATCTTTAATCATCCCTACTTTTCTGCCGGGTGGCAAGCCGAAAATGCGCATAATGTCTTCGCCTGAAAGTGGCGGTTGCCAGTTGCGTAAATGATCTTTTTCCTCAACTTCTTTCATCCGTTCTTTTACCATTTCAAAATTTTGCAGATACCGCTGCACTTTTTGTTTGTTTTTGCTGGTAATATCTGCATTGCATAATAACATAAGTGCGTCAATATCATTTCCTGCATCAAACAACAATCTGCGAATGGCGCTATCGGTTATATTTTCTTTGGTAAGCGAAATAGGTCTTAAATGCAGCTCAACTAATTTTTTTATCTGGCGCATTTTTTCATTAAGGGGTAGTTTAAACTGCGCAAATATTTTTGGTACCATACGGGCGCCCACCACTTCATGACCATGAAATGTAAAGCCATGGCCCGGCTCAAAACGTTTTGTTGCAGGTTTTCCAATATCATGCAATAAAGCCGCCCATCGTAACCATAAATCATCCGTAACTTCAGCAATATTATCTATTACCTGAAGGGTATGGTAAAAATTATCTTTATGTCCCATCCCATCAATATTTTCAACACCATGCAAGGCCATCATTTGTGGAAAAATAATAGAAAGAAGTCCTGATTTACTTAACATTTCTAACCCAATGCCGGGTTTAGTTGCCAGTAAAATTTTATTAAACTCATCTGTAATTCTTTCCTGTGAAACAATTTTAATACGATGTGCATCTTGTTGTATGGCATCAAAAGTTTTTGGTGCAATAGAGAAATTTAATTGGGTAGCAAAACGAATGGCCCGCATCATACGTAAAGGATCATCACTAAAGGTTTGTAGGGGATCTAATGGGGTTTGAATGATTTTTGCTTTCAGATCGTGTATGCCAGTAAACGGATCTAACAGCATACCATAATCATCCGCATTTAAACTGATACCCATGGCATTAATGGTAAAATCGCGCCGTAACTGATCTTCTGCCAGTGTTCCTGCCATTACTTTTGGTTTTCTGCTTTGCTCGGTATAACTTTCTTTTCTTGCACCCACAAATTCTACTTCAAAAAAACTGCCATCGGGCAATGGTAATTTAATTTGAGCAGTTCCAAAATTTTTAAAGTAAGCAACGTTGGGTTTGGGCTGAAACAATTCTGCAACGGCATGTGCCAGTTTTATACCATCCCCTAAACATACAATATCTGCATCTTTAGTTGGCCTGCCCAGAATTTTATCCCGAACAAATCCACCAATTAAAAATGCAGGCATTTGCATTTGCTGCGCTGCTTTGGCAATGGTTGCAATAATTTTTTCTTCTGTATTTGATAAAGTAATCTGCATTGCGGCAAAGGTACAAATTGAAAAAGGCATTTAACAACCGAATTTTTTATTGCATATATCCTGTATTTAACGATATGCTGTCAAATAACGTAACCCGGTTGCTGCATTTTAATTTGCAAGGGTTGCAGCAATTGATGGGCTTGTATATGCAAGGCACAATGAAAATGCCCTTGGGGACAAGCAGCCCTGCCATGTATACCACAGGGCCTGCAATTTAATAGCTCCTGTACCTCTACAATATATTGTTCATGGCTAAGCGGCCCATATCCAAAAGCAGGAATGGTGGAACAGTACACAACAGTAACCGGTGCATTGACTGCTGAGGCAAAATGCATAGGGGCCGAATCGTTCACATAGTTCATGAATGCAGCCTCCATTAAAGCGGCCGACTGTAAAAAACTTAATTTACCTGCTAAATTTTCCACTTGTTTACCGGAACAGGCAGCGGCTATATTTGCACACAAAGCATAATCTGAAGCTGCACCCAACAAATAAATTGTTAATGAATCTAGTATTTGATGAATCAATTCTATCCATTTTTCAACCGGGTATTGCTTGGTAAACCATACAGAAGCCGGAGCAATACAGATATATTTTTTATTCTGCAAATATTGTACTGAAGCTGCGATGGATGCATTATAATACAATTTAGGCAAAGCTGCCTTTCCATTTGTAAAATGTGCAATCAGTTGTTGATTGCGTTCAATTTCATGCAACGGTGTACCATTTTCGCCGAAATGATGCGTAATAGATTTTGTGAAAAAACAACTGAATGGATTGGTTCGAAAACCAATTGTTTCAGCAGCACCTGAAAAAGCAGTTAATAAACCGGTTGCAGCATAACGCTGCACATTGATTACCCTGGTATACTTTTCTTTTCGAATTTGAAATAATAATTGAATAAGATGCCGATATTTCTGCTTTTTCTTATCCCAGATTAGTACATTTTTTATATAAGGATGTGCTTCAAACAGCAACTCATTCCCTTTACGAACCAAAACATGTAGTAAAGTTTCAGGGTATTGAGCATGTATTTTTTCCAACAATCCGGTTGCCAGAACAACATCACCAATAAATGCGGTTTGTATGAGCAGCACTTTTTCCATATCTGCAAAATAAATGCATAATAGGCAGCATTATTCAAATTCCAGTTCATTGCTGAAAAATTCCCAATCGAACAACAGATATTTTTCTTTAAAAAGACAAAGGGGTTTAGGAACCAGTGTAGCTTCGGTATCGTTTTGTATTTCGGTTAAATCAGAAGCAATGGTATGCTTATCCAGCCCCATTTGAAGAATTAATTCAATGAAAGGCTGCACTTTTTCGGAAGGAACATCTACAATAACTCTTGCCATACCATTTTAATTGCTTCTTCTAAACTAAATAATTTTTGTTATAAAATGAAGCTTTTAACAGAGAATTTATGAAAATAAAAATTTTATGACGATAAGAAGCTGACAATCAGAACCTGCGCAAAAAAATATTAAATTTTTTACCAATTATTTTTTAAGTAAAACCAAGCTATTTCAGTACGATTTACTTTGAAACACTGTCAAAATATTTTTGACACATGATCCAAAACAGAAATTACGGGCGTAAAACATGGATGGAGCCATCCTGTCGCCATTCTATAATGGTAGAAGGCACTGAGGGCTGTTTATCATCTTGCCGGTATTGAACCACATAATCTACCGAAGAGCGAATTGTTTCTGAAATAGATGCAAAATTAGCCGGAGATGGTTCTCCACTCAGATTAGCCGAAGTGCTAACGATGGGCTTTTTAAATCTTTTAATGAGTTGTTTACAAAATGGGTCTTGGCAAATACGAATAGCAATGGAGCCATTTTCGGCAATTACATTATTTGCAAATCCAATGGCTGCAGGATAAATAACGGTAGTGGGCTTTTGTTGCTTTGCTAAAAAATCAAATACACACAAGTCTATGGCAGCCACATGCTGTAATACTTGCTTTTCATCTGCTACCAATACAACTAAACTTTTTTGAGGCGGACGATTTTTGATTTGAAAAACTTTATCAACCGCTGCCGCATTCGTAGCATCGCAGCCAATACCCCAAATGGTATCGGTAGGATACAGCAAGGTACCACCTGCCTCCAAAACCTTTAATGCATGAATAATATCTGGTTCAAACAATTTCATTTTTCAAAACTAACAGAATTGCATTTAATTTATTTAAATGAATGTAATATCCTTTTTTTTATAACCATCAGCCAACTTTCTGTAACCGTTTATAATTATGTTTGCAAAAATTTTTTTTAATGGAATTACAAACACGCATCATCGCCGCCTGGAATGACAGAAATTTATTACAGGACAAACAATACAGTGACGCCGTTCGCGAAGTGATAGAAGCCATTGATAAAGGCCAACTAAGAACTGCTGCCCCCACAGCGCAAGGGTGGCAGGTAAATGAATGGGTAAAACAAGCCATTCTATTGTATTTTGCCATACAACCCATGGAAACCTACCAACTGCCCCCATTTGAATTTTACGACAAAATGTTGCTAAAGAAAAATTATGCAGCATTAGGCGTACGTGCAGTACCCCATGCAGTAGCACGTTATGGTGCCTATTTAGCCAAAAATGTGGTATTAATGCCAAGTTATGTGAATATTGGTGCTTATGTAGATGAAGGCACCATGGTAGATACCTGGGCCACAGTTGGCAGTTGTGCACAAATTGGCAAACACGTTCACCTGAGTGGCGGTGTGGGTATTGGTGGTGTACTGGAACCGTTACAGGCCAGTCCTGTTATTATTGAAGATGGTTGCTTTCTGGGCAGCCGCAGTATTGTTGTAGAAGGCGTTCGTGTTGAAAAAGAAGCAGTTTTAGGAGCCAATGTGGTATTAACACAATCCACAAAAATAATTGATGTGAGTGGCAGCACGCCAAAAGAATACAGAGGCTATGTACCGGCAAGAAGTGTAGTAATTCCGGGTACCTATCCTAAACAATTTCCTGCCGGTGAATACCAGGTTAGCTGTGCTTTAATTATTGGGCAAAGAAAACCAAGTACTGATTTAAAAACCAGTTTGAATGATGCACTGCGCGATTTTAATGTATCAGTATAATTGAAATTTAAAATACTGCCTAAGGCAGTAAGTTTTTTTGCCTGAATTGTTGAATAATGCCTACAAAAATAAGAACGGGAATGGCAGGAGGGTTTATCATTGCCATTTTAAGCGCCTTGCTTTTTTCAACCAAAGCCATTTTTGTGAAGCTGGCATTTCAACATACGCAGGTATCAGCCATCCATTTGCTGGTATTGCGTATGTTGTTTTCATTGCCATTTTACCTGATTGCAGCAACTTATGCCCGTAAAACCAGTACCAAAAAGCTAACCCGCAAACAATGGGTTTTATTAGCCTTGATGGGTATTTTAGGATACTACCTGAGCAGCTTGTTCGATTTTATGGGTTTGCAATTTGTTTCTGCAGGTTTAGAAAGACTGATACTGTTCTTGTATCCAACGTTTACCGTACTGATCAATACTTTTTATTTTAAAACAAAACTGAAACGTACTCAAGTTGCCGCTCTGCTCTTAACCTACATTGGTATTGGCATTGCCTTTTTAGGAGAAGTAAAATTAGATGCCGGAAATATCCATTTCTTTTTGGGCACATTCATGATTTTTTTATGTGCCGTAACTTATTCAATATATTTAGCAGGTACCGGAAAATTAGTGCCTATCACAGGCTCAACAAGATATACCGCCTATGTAATGCTATTTGCAACTATGGGTGTTTTTACGCATTTTTTAATAACCAACCATCAAAATTTTGGCCAACTACTACAACCCAATTTGCTCATCTATGGCATTGCACTGGCAATCATTGCAACAGTGCTACCTTCTTTTTTAATGAATATTAGTATGAATAAAATTGGCAGTAACAATGTGGCAATCACTACTAGTATTGGCCCTGTTTCCACCATTATACAAGCCCATTTCTTTTTAGATGAGCCCATCTTTTTTTTACAATTAGCCGGAACTGCTTTGGTTATTGCAGGTATTCTCTTAATAGGATGGAAACCCTCATTAACCTAATATCAAAAAGGAATTAATTATTAGGGTCATAGCATGTATTGCTGATAAGCCGGATTTTTTAATATCCATTGCCTTTCTACTATTTGCATTTTTAGTAAAAGCTTTTTTAGCAATACCAGTAAAATTGCTAATCGCCTCCATGTAAAACAAAACAAAAACATGGCTACTGTAAAAAGCAATACGGCTGGTACATGGGATGCCGGATAAAACAATAATGACTCACTTCAACCAATTTTGCTTTTGTTGCCGGCAGCTATGGTACAATACACAATTTTGATTGGCGCATAAACACTATTGCCCAACCCAATAACTGCAATGAAAGCAACACAAGCACAATTCCCAAAAAATTCCATTCAAAATATGGCGTGAGTGCAATGAGTGCAGCAATTGCAAACATTTGCCCGGACACTAACTAAGCAATATGAAATTTTTTTTGACATAAAAGTTATGCCGCAAGTTACGAAGATGTATTCAGGCAGTATTCCTCCCCATATTCCCAATTCAATTCTGACAGAAATACAGCAACCCCACAATTAAAATGTCATTTTTTCTTAATTTATACACCTTGTCTGCCAAAAAGTATGCAACAAATACAGTTGCACAGGATTTGAGGATTGAGTTTGCAAAATGCTGAAAAAAATAAAATAACCTTCAGCAAAAAAAATGGATTGTTAACTACTAAAATGATACAACTATGACACTCGTAAAAAGTAACAACATGACACCTGTTTTCAACAGGTTATTTGATGATTTCTTTAACAATGATTGGGCTGATTGGGGCCTTCGGAATTTTTCAGGGGAAGGCAGCACCTTACCCAAGGTAAACATTAAAGAGGATGACAACGGCTATACCGTTGAAATGGCAGCTCCGGGCATGAAAAAAGAGGATTTTAATGTAAAGCTAAACAAACAAGTGCTGACCATTAGTGCTGAAGCAAAAGAGGAAAAAGAAGAGAAAAAGGCCAATTACAGCAGGAAGGAATTCAATTATCAAAGTTTTCAACGCAGTTTTAGTTTGCCTGAAACTACTGATGATGAAAAAATTTCTGCTCAGTACAAGGATGGCATCTTAAACATTTGCATCCCCAAAAAAGAAGAAGCAAAACCCAAACCAGCTAAAACCATTGCTATTAATTAAACCGAAGTTGAAGAAAGAAACGCAATGGGTTGTGCGGCTGCAACAGTATAAGCACAACCCATTTCATTTGTATGCATTTGGCTTGTTAAAATGCGCAACTGCAAACAGGTAAATGTGATGTTGATCAGTTGTAAAATATCAAAACAAGTATAACTTTATCTGTAAACAACAATTTATGCAATATCAGGATTATTATAGCTTATTGGGCATTGCTAAATCTGCCACAGCCGATGAAATTAAAAAAGCGTATCGGAAGCTGGCTGTAAAATATCATCCCGATAAAAACCCCAATAACAAAGAGGCAGAAGATAAATTTAAGCAGATAAATGAAGCCTATGAAGTATTAGGCGACCCGGAAAAAAGAAAAAAATACGATACACTTGGCGCCAACTGGAAGCAATATGAACAAAGCGGATTTTCAGGTAATCCGTTTGGCGGGCAAGGTGGTAATAATGGTGGCGGACAATATTACCAGTTCCAGGGTGATCCCTCTGAATTTTTTGGCGGCGCCGGAAGTGGATTTTCTGACTTCTTTGAGGCTTTTTTTGGCGGAATGAGAAGTAACACTAAAACAAAATCACGCACCCCGTTTGGTAGTAGCAGCCAATTTGAATCGAGGCCATCGGATCTTACCGGAGAGGTTACCATATCACTTCAGGAAGCCTATACCGGTACTGAAAGATTGATCAGCACAGGCACTGAAAAAATAAAACTGAATATCAAACCCGGCGCCTATGAAGGACTTCAGTTAAAGGCAAAGGGAAAAGGAATAAAAAACAGTTCCGGAAAAGCCGGCGATTTATACATTAATGTTCATGTACAACCAAATACTGTTTTTACACGCAAGGAAAATGATTTGTATATGGATTTGCAGGTAGATGTATTTACCATGCTTTTAGGTGGTAAACAGGAAGTAATTACATTGGGTGGAAAAATAAACTTAACATTACCAGAATGCTGTGCCAATGGTAAAACCATGCGTTTAAAAGGTAAAGGAATGCCGTTATATAACCAGCCCGGCACATTTGGAGATTTATATGTAACCCTGCATGCATTAATACCAACAAAACTTTCAGCAAAACAAAAAAGTTTACTGAATGAGGCTAAAAATGCTGCTTAAATAAAATACAATAAAAATAAAATATAATTTTATGACAGGAAATTTCAATCAAATTATAGCTGATACCAAACCCGTTTTGGTAGATTTTTTTGCAGAATGGTGCGGCCCCTGCAAAATGATGGTCCCAACCCTTCAGGAAGTGGCAAGAACTACAGGAAATGCAGCAAGAGTCATTAAAATTGACGTTGATAAAAACCCTGCGCTGGCTGCTAAATACCAAATTCAGGGCGTGCCCACTTTAATTTTATTCAAAGCAGGAAAAATATTGTGGCGCCAAAGTGGTGTAGTGCCTAAAAATGTAATCATGCAGCAGCTACAGCCCCATTTGACTGCATAAAGGAGCTAATTTTTTCAGGGAAAATTGTTACCCATCCAATTTTTATTGAACACCATTGCTTTACATGGTTTCTTCAAAAATATTATCATGATATGCATTGCTTTTTAAAAGTTGGTAATGCCGGTATAATGCCTGCCATAAACTAACTTTTCGATAGGGTAACCCATGCTTCGCTGCAAATTGCTCAATTACCTTTGTTATTGCTGGATAATACACATGGTGTACACACGGAAATAAGTGATGGGCGATGTGATAGTTAAAACATCCCATAAAAAATCTGGTAAACCAATTATCTTCCACAATATCATTCGTGCAGGATAATTGATGCATTAACCAACTATCAGGCATGTCACCTTTCTCGTCAGGTAATGGAAATGCATTATCCAAATTGGCATGTGGTGGCAATAATACAATCAGCGAAATAATACTGGCAGTAAACATCATGATTAAAAAAGCAGCAAGTATGGTTAGCCATTTAAAACCCAATATGTATTTTGGAATGATGATGATATAGCCAAAAAAAAACAATTTAAATAAGAATAGTTTTATATATTCAATAGCAGGAATATTAGCTACTTTCCATACTAACTTTTTTTTGTTGAAATAATCTTTAAAGTCACGCACCAGCAACCAGTTTAATAAATACAATGGATATAAGAACGGCAAATAAATATGTTGGTATTGATGCCATTTTTCGTACCGCCCATGCGGAAGCACACGAGCCATTGGACTTTGTTCAAAATCACTATCCCAACCCATAACATTGGGATAATTATGGTGCAATCGAACATGTCTGATACGGAAAATAAAACTGTTAGCACCCATTAAATCAAACAGGTATACATACAATCGGTTCAATCGCTTTGATTTAAAAATAGTACCATGTACGGCTTCATGAATTAAAGTAAGATAATTTACTACCAACATAAAGCCCATTGCAGCATACATTAACCATAAAATAGTATGATTCTCCCCAAAAACTAAAGCAAATATCCAGGCCGCAAAATAAATGAACGGAAACAACCATGCTTTTAAAGTAGCCTGATTTTTTACAGAGGGTTGCAATGTTGAAATGGTGGCATTTACCCTGGTTCTTAAAGATTGAAATAAAACTTCATCTTTTAATTTTCTAAAAACGGGTTTGGCAGGCTTTACAAACATTTCCATGCTAACAAAATTTTGAGTTTTACAATAGCTGTTGGGAAATGGTGAAAACTCAAAACAATATTTAGAAAAATATTACTGCAAAATTAATAATATTGGAATAAAAAATGGAATATGGACTGTAAAATTTCTATTCAGTGCATTACATATTGGCAACTTTTATCAAAGCATCTACATCTAAAATAATAATTTTTCTGCCTTTGGTCATTAACCATCCTTCGTCTTTAAATTCAGATAAAATTCTTACTACATTTTCTCTGGCAGTGCCTACCAGACTGGCCAAATCATCCCTGCTCATGTTTATTTCAACTGCATTGCCCTCCATAAAATGGTCTTTATATTTTTCACGCAATACTACTAATTGCAAAGCCAGGCGTTCCCGAACTGATTTTTGGGCAATAATGTTTAAACTGTTGGCCAGTACGGCAAATTCATGGCTGAGTGTTTTTAATAAACGTGTACCCAAAAAAGCAGAAACAGCAAGGGTTTGCAAAAAATCTTCTTTAGGAATAAAAGCAATAATACTTTTTTCTAATGCAGCAGCAGAATCGGGGAACCGATCACCGGAAATAATGGCATGGTATCCAATCAATTCACCGGTATTAGCTACATAAATAATGTGCTCTTTCCGGTTTTTATCAATTTTATATTTTTTTACTTTGCCCTTCACAATATAAAAAATACCCGATGGATAACTGTTTTCGCGAAAAATAATTTCTCCTTTATCATATTCCTGTTCTGTTTGGTTTGCAAGCAAAATGGCCTTATCCTCATCTGGCAAATCGGCCAGAATAGATTCACTTTTAAAATCCCATTGATCTATCGGAAATTTTTGATGAATGCTCATACTGCTTCAAAGTTATTTGTTTAAAGTTGAGAAATATTACTTTTCTGAATGAGAACTTTCACGTTTATGACCTGAATCTGTTCCTAACTTTGACCTAATAAATGTGTTAACCTGCATTTTGAAGAAATGAATGCACCAAAAGAGCCGCTATGGATAAGATATATATTAAAAATGCCAGAGAAAAATGGATGGAAAATGATGCCGCATTTCATCAGCTTTATCCAAAAGAAATACAATTACTGGCCAAAAAACATTGGACACCCATTGAAGTTGCCCGAATTGCAGCCGATTTTTTAGTGAGCCAGAAAAATGAAAAAATATTAGACATTGGCAGCGGTGCAGGTAAATTTTGTATAGTTGCAGGTTACTATAAACCTGATGCTTTTTTTTATGGTGTAGAACAAAGAAAAAGTTTAATTGAAGTAGCGGAGGCCGCTAAATTAAAATTAGGCATCACCAATGCGTTTTTTATAGAAGGCAATTTTACACAATTGAATTTTAACGACTATCATCACTTTTATTTTTACAATGCATTTTTTGAAAATATTGCCGGAACAGATAAAATAGATGAGAGTATTGACTATTCATTAGAACTCTATAATTATTACAACCGCTACCTCTATAAGCAATTAGAAACAAAACCTGCCGGCACAAAGCTGGTTACTTTTCATAGTTTAGAAAATGAGGTACCCCGTAATTATACGCTGGTAGATGCCCGAATGGATAATTTGTTAAAGTGCTGGATAAAAATATAAGTTGATACAAAAATGGTTTTCATCATTTGCATACAATCATCACAAATATAGCTTCATGCAGCCCTATTCCGGTTATATAAAATTAATTCTTATTTTACTATTTTTTTCAGCAGGCGTTCTGCCTGCTCAGCCGCCCAAAAAATCATTACAGCCTTTAAATGGCAGTACTGCTTTTCAGCAATTAATGGCCGGTAATAACCGATATGTTCACATGCACCCATTACACCCCGACCAAAACAGGCATCGCTTCGAGGAAACGGCAGTTAACCAACACCCTATTGCAGTAGTGGTTTGCTGCTCAGACAGCAGAGTAGCGCCGGAACTATTCTTCGATCAGGGTATTGGCGATTTATTTGTAATTAGAACTGCCGGAAATGTTTTAGGTAATTTTGAAATAGGTAGTATTGAATATGCGGTGGAACATTTGAATGTACACCTTATTATGATTGTTGGCCATGAACATTGTGGGGCTATTCAGGCCTTGGCCGATCATTCTAAAAATGAGGGATTTTTGCAGGTAATTATTGACAGCCTTGCCAAAGAACCGGAAATAGCAAAGGTCGGTGAGATGGATCAACTGCACACCCTTCCACTCATCAAAGCGAATGTTATGCATGGCATACATCAGTTATTAACACAATCTACTTACATTCAACAAGCAGTAAAAGATAAAGGTGTACAAGTAATTGGAGGTATTTATCAATTAAACAACGGAAAAGTGATACCTTTAAATTCCTCCTACTAAATAAATCATTTATGCTACCCGCTATTCAACCCCATTATCAGGAACTTCTTGAAAAAATTCTTGTTGCCGGCAATCAGGATGAAGTAAAGAATCAAATTGATGAATTTATGGATTTATTGCAGCAAATGGGAACAGATGAAGAAAAAATGAAGCGAATTTTATTGGAAATCCAAACACATTTGGACCAATGCAATCCTTTTCATTATGATGCACAACAATGGAGTAATATTAAAATGGCAGATATTTATTGTTTTGAAATTCATCAAAGTATATCGGGCATTCATTACTCCTCTTAATGATGAAAGCGCATTTATTAGGGTTCATTTTAATATTGTTGCTTTAACGCTGTTTATTATAATTTAATCAGCACACCTACCACTACTGCAATGGCTAAGCTCAATAATGTACCCACTACCAGATATTCTGTTTTTATTTCCTGACGATCTTTTTCATTAAAACGAATCAGTGCTTTTGCAGCTACCAATAAACCAATAGCTGCATATTGTGCATATAAAATAAATATCAGTACAATGATCCGTTCTGCAATACCGATCCATTTTCCGGCATTGGCAAGGTTTTCTGCAAATTCAATTTTATCGCGCCACTGGCAGGTAAACTTGCCTATAAAAATTGCTGCCGGGGTTGTAATGAATACAAATCCTGTTACTATTTTCCAAACCTCAACATTTTCATAATATGGCTGAAGGATAGCCAACAAAGAACCCAGGTTAAAAAAAGTAAAATACCAACAAGCAACAATTACCAGAAAGTGCAATACCTGGTCGATAATAAAATATTGTACTGTTGGCTTTTGGTAAGATTTCCACCCATCAATGCACAAATGCGTAATAAAAATTACTATAACCACCCAATGGTATTGAAAACCCAGCATACACCAAACCACCAATGCAGTAATAAAAACATGAAGGTATAAATACAACGATAGAAAATGACGGCTGTAACGCGCTTTTATCCAGCTTGTGGGCTGAAGAATAAAATCGGTTAACAGGTGTGATAAAATCAATTTGATGAACCAAATCAGTGCTGTATTCATACCATAATCAATTGAATCATATTTTCGTAATGCTGCAACAAAGCTTCAATTTCCTGCCAGCGGGCCGATACCACATGCTGATGAATGGTACTTTTACTTTTTTTCATTTTAAGGGCAATTGTTTGTTGCATTTCACCCCTCATTAACTCTATTAAAACAGCAGCTTGTTTTGCAGTCAGTTCATTAAAAATAGCATCCACATAAGCAGATAAAATTTGCAAAGCCTCTTGTGCCAAAGCATGCTGTATTCCGAATACAAGTCTTTGATTCAATGCTGCCATTGTATCAAACAGCCGGCCTGAAAGTAAAAAAGCTTCTCCACGTGCTGTTTTTAAATTTTTCACCGGTATTTCTACTGTTCCTAAGCCGATACTGATTTTAATATCTGATGCTACCTTATTTTTATCGCCAAAAGATAGTTGAATGGCAGCCAATCGTGCCTGTAAGGCCAGTTTTAATGCATCTTTAGGATGCGAGAGATATACCTGAAAACTATCTCCACGATAAAATTCCATTATACAACCGGAAAAAATTTGCTGTATTGCCTGCATTAATTTTTTAGCTTTCAAGGCAGGAAGCCGGGTAGAGTTTACAATATCGCAAGTAAGTACAGCGTGCATTGCCATAAAAAGTTCGTTTTCATAAATATACAAACTTTTCAATAATTCGTTTAAAAAAACGAATTTTTAAATAATTCGTATATATATACGAACATTAAATTATTGATGAAAAAGGCAGTTATTCTAACCGCCAAGATAATATAGTGCCCAGGACTGGATTCGAACCAGCACATCCTTGCGAACGCTGCGACCTGAACACAGTGCGTCTACCAATTTCGCCACCTGGGCATCTGTTTCTGGGCTGCAAATATAATTGCATTTATGTAACCAACAAACTGCAACCCCGAATATCACTATTATCTAACCGACCCCACACCTCAAAACTACCATCTGCATAAACTTTTCCCACATCATCCGTAGCAATAAAACTGCAGCTATACAGATTTGCTAAATCAATAATATTCAAAATACCTTCCCCTTGTAACTGTACATCCAACGGATCATCCTCATTTCGCACCAAAACCTGCATCCAAGATGGGCAGTAAAACCTGCCATTCCCGGATGAATAGGCCTGTGATAGTAACTCTGTCATACCATACTCAGCATGCACATGGGATATACCAAAAGCTTTTTTTAATTGCTGATGCAGTGCTTCACGGGTTATTTCCTTTCTTCGACCCTTCATTCCCCCTGTTTCCATAATGATGGTATTTTGTAAAGGCAGCGGAAATTGTTCGGCAAAATCAAGCAGGGCAAACGTAACTCCAATTAATATTACCGGCTGGCCGGCTGCCTCTAAACGCTGTAAAGTGGCATGCAATTGTTCATATTCATACAAATAGAAACCACTGTCGGGATGCCTGCTTTGTTGCACCAATGTATGCACCATCGCCACTAATGAAGAATGCTTCCTTTCCAAATATGCAGGCAGTAGCCCAATAATACACCAATCTTGTGGCGCACCATAAAATAGTTGAAAAGCAGTTAAAAAGCTGGTTTCATAAATCTGCCAATCCTTTACATAATGTTTACTATTTACGGTTGCGGTGGTGCCGCTGCTTTCAAAAATAATGGGAGGTTCAAAAGCTGTAGTTGTAATAACATGAGTTTTAAAAAAGGAAATGGGAAGAAAAGGAATGGAATCAATTGTATTTTGCTGCTTACCGCCAGTTAATTCAAACCATTGGCGATAAACGGTGTTATTTTTTAATTGAAAATGAAACACTTCCTGAATTACTTTCGTTTTATTTTGAGGTGTAATTGAAAAAATCTTGTTAAGAAGTTCCATTATAGCGAAATAATGTTGAGATGAATGAATTATATTTGAATAGAATATGCAATTTATGAAGGCAAAAATATTAATGATTTTTTGTTTAACAGGACTAATAGCAGGTTGTTCGAAAAATAAATACACCACCCAACCGCAATTAAGCTTAAAAAGTGTGAGCAGAACTGTTGTTGCCAAAGGGCAAACCCTATCCTTTAATATTGAATTTACCGATAAAGAAGGAGACGTACAGGATAGTATGTGGATTCAAAAAGTTTCAAAAGTATGCCCTACCAGTCCTATTGCAAATTTTACCATTAATTTTCAGGTACCCAACTTCCCCTCTACCAAAAACCTGAAAGGCAACTTTGATATTAATTTCATTAACAATGTTACAGGTACCGGTTATTATTACATTACCGGATGTGGGAATGTGCCGGATACCTGCTATTTCAGGTTTGTTTTGAAAGATTTAGCCGGGCATACCAGTGATACGCTTGTTTCGCCGAATATTGTACTTTTACCCTGATGCAATTAAAAGCTTACAGGGGTATCATACCCGCAATTTTTTTTGGCAATTACTTTTATGGTATTTGTGTTGTAGCATTATCTGTTGAAACCGCCTTTCAGTTGAATGTGCCCTTCAACCCATGGCCCTATTATGTTTTAGTTTTTGCTGCAACCGTTGTTTATTATACCAAAGCATATCTTACCGAAAATATAGAAGATTCAGCTAACAAAAGAGCTCACTGGTATGTAAAACATCACCGTTGGGTATGGATTTCCCAAATCAGCTTATCCATCATTAGCCTGCTTTGTTTTTGTTTGCTGTTAAAAAGCAGCTGGCACCATATTTTCAATATGACTGCTACAGAGTGGTTACTATGGCTTTCCGTTCCCATTGTAGCAGGCTTGTATTACGGTATAGGCTTTACGAACTTTAAGCATTTTAATTTAAGAAATACAGGCTGGTTAAAACCTTTTGTAATTGGATTTGTATGGGCGGGTACCATTACCATTTATCCTATACTTTACAGGGCAATGACAGGGTATATTGCATTTCAATTAAATAGTTTTGATATAATGTTTTTCATCAAAAACTTCATGTTTATTGCTGTATTGTGTATTATGTTTGATATAAAAGATTATGCCACCGATTACAACCAACAACTTAAAACATTTGTAGTGCGAGTAGGTTTGCGTAAAACAATTTTTTATATTCTTATTCCACTTTGTGTAATAGGGTTTGGCACTTTTTTAGTGTATACCATTACACACCATTTCAGTGCAGCACGAATTATTTGGAATGCCATTCCATTTATACTCATTCTCACTGTGGCATACTCAATGCACAAACGGCAAAGCATTATGTATTATCTTATTATTATTGATGGATTAATGCTGGTAAAAGCCTGTTGTGGTATTTTCAGTACTTTATTCTAAACATTAAAATTGAATAATATGTCAAAAGAAAAGAAATCAAAAGCAATGTTACCGGAAGCCTCTATGGCATTTTTAAAAAGCTATATTAATACTCCATCGCCGGTTGGTTTTGAAAGTAGCGGACAAAAACTGTGGCTAAACTATATAAAAAATTACACAGATACAACATTTACCGATGCCTACGGAACTGCAGTAGGTATTATCAATCCAAATGAGGCATTTAAAGTTGTGATTGAAGCGCATGCCGATGAAATCAGTTGGTATGTTAATTACATTACAGACCAGGGTTTGATTTATTTGAAAAGAAATGGCGGTGTTGACCATCAGATCGCACCTTCCATGCGTGTTTTTATTCATGGCAAAAAAGGGTCGGTAAAAGCGGTATTTGGATGGCCGGCTATTCATACCCGCATGAGTAACGGCGATCAGAAAGAAAATCAGCCCAAGGTTGAAAATCTGTTTTTAGACTGCGGTGCAAGAAGCAAAAAAGAAGTAGAAGCATTGGGCATTCATATTGGCGCAGTGGTAACTTATGCCGATGGCTTTGATGAATTGGCCAACGAATATTTTATTGGCAGAGCTTTTGATAACCGTATTGGCGGATTTATGATTGCTGAAGTGACACGCTTGATAAAGGAGAATAAAGTAAAATTGCCATTTGCATTGTATATTGTGAATGCAGTTCAGGAAGAAATTGGTTTACGTGGTGCGGAAATGATTGCCAGAAGAATTAAACCGGATGTTGCCATTATTACTGATGTAACCCACGATACCCAAACGCCAATGATTAACAAAAATATTGAAGGCGATGTTGCCTGCGGTAAAGGCCCCTCACCTACTTATGGACCTGCAGTTCACAACAAACTACTTCATTTTGTTGAAGAAGTAGCAAAGAAAAAAGATATACCACTGCAAATGCGTGCAGTAAGCAGAAGCACCGGAACCGATACAGATAGTTTTGCTTACGCCAATGATGGCTGCCCCAGCGTGCTCATTTCCATACCACTGCGCTATATGCACACTACCGTAGAAATGATTCATAAAAAAGACATTGAACAAACCATTCACTTAATTTATGAAACATTAATTGCACTTACCCCCAAAACCAATTTAAGCTATTTTTCATAATACAAAAACAACTTCATTCATCCGGTAAAAAACAACATTCCTGCAATTCTTTATTTTTGCCGGATGAATGATTCTAAAAATGCCCAAAAACGCATTGCAATTCTGGATTTATATGATAGCCAGCCAAATGAAGGTATGCGATGTATTAAAGACATCATTGCAGCATGGGGTATTTTGAATAACACAAAAATACAGATGCAGGTATTTGATGTTCGCCAACAATTAGCAGTTCCTGATACATCCTTCGATGCTTATATTTCCAGTGGCGGGCCCGGTTCTCCCCTCGACAGTGAAGGTAATGAATGGGAAGCCGCTTATTTTAATTGGCTGCAATCCATTGAAACATTCAATCTACATGAATCGAATAACAATTTAAAAAAACATATACTTTTTATTTGTCATAGTTTTCAATTAGCCTGCAGGTATTATCAGGTAGGAACCGTTTCTCCAAGAAGATCTACCGCATTTGGTGTTTTCCCGGTGCATCTCCTACCCGCAGGAAAAAAGGAGCCACTCTTTCAAAATTTATCTGATCCTTTTTATGCAGTTGACAGCCGCAACTATCAGGTAATTGCACCAAATGAAACACGCATTGAAGCAATGGGCGGTGCATTTTTAGCCATAGAAAAAGAAAGACCCCATGTTCCTTATGAAAGAGCCATGATGGCCATTCGATTTAATCCTTTTTTTATCGGAACACAATTTCATCCTGAAGCAGATGCGGTTGGTATGCAAATGTATTTACAGCGGGCAGATAAAAAAAAGGCCGTAATTGATGAACATGGAGAAGAAAAATGGCAGAGCATGGTAGCACAATTACAAGACCCCGATAAAATTATGTTTACTTACCACCACATCATTCCTAATTTTTTAACAATGGCTTTAGAAGTGAAACAGACAGTTTCAATATAAATAGCATTTTAGAAAGAACAAATGATGGTATATGATGAATATGTTATATATTTATAGTACAGAAAAAAAAATACTATGGTACCATCTATTCGCCAATCATTTAATAGTGCGTTTTCTGAAAAAAAATATCAGCACTTCCTGCAATCACTCAACAGTAAACATCCCGGTGCCATTGATTTCAGAGTGGCTGAAACACCCATTTTTATTCCGGCTTCTTTTACAAAAAAAATGCTGAGTGCTTGTGAAAGTATTATAGATGTTATTGTTGCTACCAATTTTAAAAAACTTACAGAACAAGCTGTTCCTCAACAACTCATGGTGCCAAATGAAACGGATTATACAAATTTTATTGCATTTGATTTTGGCATTTGCACCGGAGATAATGGAGCTATAGAACCTCAATTAATTGAAATGCAGGGATTCCCATCTTTGTTTTCCTTCCAGGTATTATATGATGAAATTTTAAGGCAACATTTTGACATACCAAAACAATATACAGCATTCTTAAATGGTTATGATGCAAACAGTTATATACAAACGCTCAAAAAAATAATTATTGGCAACCATCTTCCCGAAAATGTAATATTGCTGGAATTATTTCCACACCGGCAAAAAACCAGAATTGATTTTTATTGCACAAAAGATTATACCGGCATTGAAACAGTTTGTTTAACAGAATTAATGGTTGAAAATGAAAATATTTTCTATCTGCATCGGGGCCAAAAAACACCTGTATACAGGATATACAATCGAATAATTTTTGATGAATTGTTACAGCAATCTACTGCCGTTCAGAAAAAAGCAGCAGCTGTTTTTTTTAAACCTGTAAAAGTAGAATGGATTCCGCATCCGAATTGGTTTTATCGCATCAGTAAATACACTTTACCATTTATAGAACACCCAAATATACCTGAAACACATTTTTTAAATTCTGTGCATCCTTTGCCTGTAAATTTAAACCAATATGTAGTAAAACCTGTCTTTTCATTTGCAGGCCAGGGGGTTATTATAGATGTAAATCAGGAAAACATTACAGCAATACCTGACCCTCAAAATTGGATTATTCAAAAAAAAGTAGATTATGCTGCTATTATTGAAACGCCTGATTCGCCAGCAAAAGCTGAAATCAGACTATTTTATTTTTGGGATGAAGACTGGAAGCGCCCCAGAGCAATGATGAATTTAGCCAGATTAAGCAAAGGGAAAATGATTGGAACAAGGTATAACAAAGACAAGGAATGGGTGGGCGGCAGTATGGCATATTTTGAACAACCTGCTTAAATTTCGTTTAAAAAGTGATGAGCGACCCATTGAATTCTGCAGTTTTTAATGGTTTACGTTACTTTTAAAGATGAGGCAAAAAATTTTGTTTACCCTCTCTTTCATTTACATTAGCTTCTTTAGCTATGCACAGGATAATTATGAAATACAGGTATATGGTTCACAAACACAACCCAAAGGGTCTGCCATGTTTGAATTGCACAGTAATTTTACATTTAATGGCGAAAAAGCTATCATAGACGGCGTACGACCTTCTAACCACGCCCTGCATGAAACTTTGGAAATTACAAATGGAATTACCGATAATTTTGAATTAGGATTTTATTTATTTACTAATTACACATCTCAATACGGTTATCAAATCATAGGCTCACACATACGTCCAAGAATTATGGCACCATTAAGTTGGCATTTACCGGTTGGGTTAAGCCTCTCTACAGAATTTGGTTACCAAAGTAAATACTACTCACCCGACACGTGGAGTATTGAGATTAGACCTATCGTTGATAAACAATGGAAGAATTTATATGTTTCATTCAATCCTACTGTAGGTGTAGCTTTAAAAGGAATTGACCAGCATAAAGCGCCTGATTTTGAGCCCAATGTAAAAGTTGCTTATCAATTTTTTAAAAATACCGATTTTGGATTTGAATATTATGGCTCCGTTGGGCCTATTAATAATTTTGAACAACTGCCGCAGGAAAACCATGCACTATTCCTTGTTTATGATTTAGAAAACAATAACGATTGGGAAGTAAATATTGGCCCCGGATGGGGTTTAACTCCTGCAACCGATGGTTTAGTATTTAAAGTGTTAATCGGGAGAAAAATAAAATGGGAACATAAAATGAATTCCTAACGGGTATGCATTGTTGTACAAAACCGTTAGGAATACTTTTATAAAATTAATTTTCCATTTTGTTTTTTAGTTTCCCCATTAGGGCATATGCATTTCCACCCGCTAATTGCACCGATAGCCAATTTATATAACCATTGGGCTTTATTTCTACATATCCATTCTGTGAAAGCCCTGTTTCAACTGGCGTTGCAACAAAAGTATTTTTTTCTTTTTGCACAAACACATATTCAGCACCATTATAATGCACTACTGCATTTTCCGGAACCAAAATAGCCTGATGACTGGTAACATCAAACACACCGGTTAAAAACATACCGGGTAAAAGGCTGTGATTGGGTTTTTCAAAATGGCAATGCAACATTCCCGTTCTGTTATCATTTACATTTTTAGTAACTAAAATCACTTCTACATCATATTTTTTCTCACTATCGCTGATTAATGAAACTTTTCCGGCAGTACCTTTCTGAAACAATTCTATATCTTTTTCAAAAACAGTCATGGCGGCATGTATATCATCCGGATTTACCAATTCAAACAAAACATCTGAAGGATTTACATATCGGCCAATATTCACATTCACTTTTGTTACATAGCCGGTAATAGGCGAAAACAATTGCACAGTTCTGGATATATTTTGTATGGTTAGTTTAGCGGGATTGATATTAATCATCCTGAGTTTTTCTTCCATACCCTTTAACATGGCCATTTGAACATTATAATCAGATAAAGACTGTTGATATGTTTTTTTACTGGTTGCATCCTGTTCACTTAATTCCTTTTGCCGCTGTAAATCAGTTTCCAAAAAACCAAGTTTTGCTTTAGCTACCAGATAATCCTCTTGTAACTGTACATAACTCTGATCTTCCATTAATGCAATCACTTCTCCTTTGTGCACATTGGTTCCGGGCAGCAGATGTGTGCTTTTTAAGTATCCCCCTAAAGGAATACTCACTGATATCATACTTTGCGGAGGCACATCAACCATACCATTAATAGTAACTGTTTGGTGCATTATTTTTTTAATGGGTTGTATTAATTGAATACCTGCATTACGAAATTGCGTATCATTTAATACTACAACGGTATCGGCTTTACCGGTATCATTTTGAGTTTCAGTAGCTGAGGGTGAATTTTTACAAGCCAGTAACACACTGATTGTAATAGCCACAAAAATTAATTTATACATTTTAGTCATTTTTTTTGAATTAATTATTTTTATCTCCATTTACTGCAGCAGATAATGGATTTCTGAAACAGCCATTTGCTGATTATACAGTACACTTAAATAATCATTTTGCAAAGCAATGGCCTGTGCAACAAGTGTACTCCACTCAATATAATTGATGGCACCCGATTGATATTGCAATGAAGCAGTTTGCATTAAAACATTAGCCTGCGCCAAACCTTTTGTTTGATAATATTGTACAGATGAAAAATATTTTTTGTACAACTGTGCATATTTATTATAAGAACCGGACAACTGATTTTCAATGGAAACAATTGCTGCTTTTGCAGTTTGTTCATTAATTGAGGCTGCCTGAATACGGGCATGTTGTGCTTTTGCAAACAGCGGAATGCCCATACCCAAAGAAAAAGAAGAGAAACGTGAGGATGCATTATAATAATCCTCCACCCTGTCTTTAGAAAGTTGCCAGCCAACAATAGACTGATTGTTATAACCAATCACAAAATCGGGTTTCAATTTGGCTTTCTCTAATTTAGTTTGCATCAATGCATGTTGCTGCTGCTGTTGGTATAAATGCACATACGGGTGTTGCGCTAATTTAGCACTATCCAACAAAAGTGGTGTAGCAGCTAAACTATCAGCAGGCTCAAACAATACATTTTGTTGTGTAAATATTTGCAATTGAAATTGTGTTGAAAGAATATCAGCTTTTATTTGTTCCAAACTCATGCTTACATGACCGGCTGTGTTTTCCAAGGTCGTTTTTTCCAACAAATTGCTTTCACCCTTATTATAACGAAGTGTTGCCACATTTTTATAAAAACTATAAATACTATCTAACCTTTTCAGCAATTGCAGTTGAGCTGTTTGATACTGTAACGTAACATAGAGTTGTTCTACCAATTTTTTAATTTCTGCTTTTTGCAAGGTTGTTTGTGTCTGAGCAATAGCAGTATTGGTCATAAGCAATTTTTTAACAGAGGCATAATATCCAGGTAAAGCAAAGTTTTGAGTTACCATAATTCTCGAATCAAAAAACATGCTGTTATAATTACCCAGTTCTGCATTCAGTTGTGTTTTCGGCAATTCAGCTGAAGTTGCCTCCATTATTTTATTATACTTTTCCTGCAATAATGAAACTTTTAATGCAGGTGCATTTTGCAAAGCCAGGTCTGTTATTTCCTGCAAAGAAGCTTTTTTTACAGTTGTTTGCGCATGTAAAAATGGCGCACTAAATAAAATTAACAACAATAACGCACCAGGCAATTTGTTTTTTTGTATGTGTTTCATTGGTTTCTTTTTTGTTTCAAACAACAAATACAATGATGGTAATACTAACAATGTTAATAAGGTTGCCGTTAATAATCCACCTATTACTACAGTGGCCAAAGGTCGTTGTACCTCAGCACCTGCACCATTGCTTAAAGCCATTGGCAAAAACCCTAGTGACGCAACGGAGGCAGTCATTAATACCGGTCGTAACCTGATTTGTGTTGCCTGAATAATAATTTGAATGATTGATTTTCGGCCTTCTACTTTCAAATGATTCATTTCTCCTATTAAAACAATTCCATTTAATACCGCAACACCAAACAATGCAATAAATCCTACACCTGCAGAAATACTAAATGGCATATCCCTTAACCATAGTGCAAATACACCACCAATAGCAGAAAGTGGAATGGCAGAAAAAATAAGTAAGGCATATTTTAAATTCTGAAAAGCAAAGTAGAGCATTAATAAAATTAAAATCAACGCAATGGGTACAGCAATACTTAACCGTTTAGTGGCTCTTTGCAGATTTTCATATTGTCCACCATAAGTAATATAAAAGCCCGGTGGAAATTTTAATTGTTTTTCCACTTTTGCATGTAATTCATTTACAATACTCTCTACATCTCTGCCCCGTACATTAAAACCAACAGTAATTCTACGGTGGGCATCTTCACGTTGTATTTGATAAGGACCATCTTTTACTTCAATACTTGCCAAATTATTCAACGGAATCTGCAACCCATTTGCAACACCGATTTGCAGGTTACCAATATTGCTGATACTTTCTCTCTGATTCTCATCTAACCGAATCACTAAATCGTAACGTTTATCGCCTTCAAATACCAATCCTGCTGTGGCACCGGCATAAGCTGCCTGTACCGCCATATTTATGTCAGCAATATTGGCACCATATTTTGCAATGGCTTCCCTGTTGTAATGAATCACAATTTGCGGAACTCCGGTAACTGTTTCCACATATAAATCACGAGCACCTTTAACCGATTGAATGATATTGCCCAATGCACCTGCAAAATGAGCCAGTGAGTCTAAATCATCTCCAAAAATTTTACATACTACATCTTGCCTGGCGCCGGTCATCAATTCATTAAAACGCATTTGCACCGGGAATTGAAAACCGGTAGCCACACCCGGAACCTCCTCTAAGGCTTTGCTCATTTTTTCAGCCAGCTCATCAAATGTTTTAGCGCTGGTCCATGTTTTTTTATCTTTCAGAATTACCATCATGTCAGCAGCCTCTACCGGCATAGGATCGGTTGGAATTTCGCCGGAACCAATTTTGGTAACTACTTTTTCTACCTCGGGAAATTGATGCAACAATACGCTTGCAGTTTTTTCGGTAGTAGCAATGGTGTTGGTTAATGAAGAGCCCGTTAACAAGCGGGTATCAACGGCAAAATCACCTTCTTCTAATTTTGGGATAAACTCGCCACCCAATGTAGTAAGCAACCATACCGCCACTATAAAAAATATAAAACTAATGGCAACAATGGTTTTAGGAACTTTTAAAACTTTAATCAAAACAGGCTTGTACCATTGCTGCAAACGCATTATCATTTTATCAGAAAAGTTTTTTTTGTGCTTCACTTTTTTACTCAGTAACAATGAAGTAATCATTGGCACATATGTAAGCGATAAAATAAACGCACCCAAAATAGCAAAGGAAACCGTTTCTGCCATTGGCTTAAACATTTTTCCTTCTATTCCCTGCAAACTAAGTATGGGTAAATAAACAATCAGTATTACAATTTGCCCAAATGCAGCAGAACTCATCATTTTACCTGCTGATGATTCCACTTCTTTATCCATTAGATGCTGATTCAATTTCGTTGCATTGATATATGCATGTGAATGCACAATTTTATGCATCACAGCTTCAACTATAATTACCGCTCCATCTACCAACAAACCAAAATCGAGTGCACCCAAACTCATTAAATTGCCACTAACACCAAAAAAATTCATCATTACAACAGCAAATAGCATACTCAATGGAATAACAGAAGCTACAATAAGGCCGGCACGTAAGTTTCCCAAAAAAACAATTAGCACAAACAGTACAATTAACGCGCCTTCCTCTAAGTTTTTTTCAACGGTACTAATGGCGTTATTCACCATTTTTGTTCTGTCTAAGAAAGGTTCTATCATCACACCTTCGGGCAATGACTTTTCAATTTCTTTAATACGCTTTTTTATATTGCCAATTACCTGGTTGCTATTTCCACCCTTTATCATCATCACTACCGCACCGGCTACTTCACTTTTATCATTAAAAACAGTTGCTCCATATCGTATAGCTGTACCATATCTTACATCGGCTACATCACTAATTAAAACAGGTATTCCGTTATCTGTTTGTTTTACTACAATGTGTTGAATATCATCCAGTGTTTGCACTAATCCTTCCGTTCTAATAAATAAAACATTAGGACCTTTCTCAATATAAGCGCCACCTGTATTTTGATTATTGGCATTCATAGCCTTGAACACATCGGCAATGGTTAACTGAAAACTCTTTAATTTATCTGTATTCACAGCAACTTCATATTGCTTCACCTTTCCACCAAAACTGCTTACATCTGCAACCCCATCTGTACCTAATAATTGGCGACGCACAATCCAGTCTTGAATATCTCTCAAATCTGCCAAAGAATATTTTCCCTCATATCCCGGCTTTGGCCTAACAACATATTGAAATATTTCTCCAAGACCTGTTGTAACTGGACCCAATTCGGGTGTCGCAATGCCGAGGGGAATTTGCGATTGTACCTTTACCAAACGTTCACTGATTTGCTGACGTGCCCAGTACAAATCGGTATTATCATCAAACACAATTGTTACCAAACTTAAACCGAAACGAGAAAAACTTCTTTGCTCGGCAATACCGGGCACATTGCGGGTTGCCTGTTCAATGGGCACCGTAATTAATCGTTCTACATCCGGAGCACCCAAACTCGGCGCAGAAGTAATGATTAAAACCTGATTATTAGTAATATCCGGTACTGCATCAATCGGTAATTTGGTAACCGAATAAACGCCATATCCAATCCATGCAAATAACAGTAATCCAATAATCAGTTTATTTCTTACAGAAAATTGTATAATAGCTTGTAGCATAATAAACACATACATTTAAATATTTAGAATAGCCTACAACAAGCTGGTACCGCTTAATTACAATAACAGTATACCAACATGAAAGTGATGTAGATGAAATAAAATAGAGTACTACAATTTTTATGATAAAAATTGCTGTGTATTATGCTAATTTGGGAGGCTGAAAAATATCCTGTAAGCGGGTGAAGGAGTATTCCGGATCTTTATCGATTCTAAAAGTTTTTTGAACAAATGGAGGCGGGGCAGACTGAACAGAAATAGGATGTGAAGGCATACTTACAAAACCAAACATAAACGCATTAGCAGACTGCTGTGTTTTAAAAGGCAATTGTTGATCTTGCTGCCAGTCAGCATCAATCACCAATTTCTTATTGTAATGAATTCTTAAAAAAGAAATAAAAGAAATATCGGGATCTTCTGAACGATGCTGTATGTAATGCTGTACCAATAAAGGCAATTTGAGTAACTGATAAGCTTCAGTTGCCCCAAACAGGAAAATAAGTATTAAAAATATTGCAGCAATTTTTTTCATTATTGGTACTAAAACATGTGCAATTTACGCATTTATTTTAAATAAAAAGCCGGATCATTGCAATCTGGCCCATTATTATACAATAATATACATATTTTTAATCTACCCGGCAAGTAGGATAAACCTGCCATTAGTTTGTTGATTTTGATGAATAAGTGGCTCCTTTTCTGAATTTAAAATGCACATTTTTATTCTTCATCCAATCAATTAACTTAACGAAATTTACAAAGATGAAAATAAGACCTAAAGGAAGGCCAATTACATAATCCCAAACACCGGCAGCATGTTCAGAAATTAAAGCCCAAAAATAAAAAATAGAAACAGGCATTAAAAAAACGATACCGGTTACCATACCCGGGTTATATTTGGTTTTAGCTTTGATGTTGTAGTAAAAAGTATGCATTATAAAATTACCAAATAAAAACAGCATTACTGCAATACCCAGCCAAACAGCAGATATTGATAAAAAACCGGCAATAATAAAGGTAGTCCACTGCACACCCACATCCATTATAAAAGCGCTATTGGGGTTTAATGGATAACTATCTGGCAGTTTGCTTTTGTACAATACCTTATTAATCATTTGTGGGAAATAACCCGGCCAGTGATACTCTTCAAACTGGTGCAATAACAATGATGCAAAACCAACCCAGATAGCGAGTGTAACATCTGATATTTTATTAATTTCCATGAAAATACCCTTCAACACTACAACTGATAAAACGGCACCCACATCAAACCATTTTCTTCTAAAAAATTCTAACATAAGATAAAATTTAGGGGTGAAAAAATATTGATATAGCTAATTTTATAAGTCCAATAACCATACCATTTAACATATAAATAAATATTTCATACACTCAAACCCTTAACTGCAAACGCTTACAGTAGATAATTAAAAAAAAATTAAAATGCACTGAAGGTGAATGACCAAATTAAATCTATAAAAGCAATCAATTTTTTACAAACAGAAAAATAAATGCCTGTCTAAAACTTTAGTATCAGAACATAAGTTACAAATAAAAATTCAAGTATGCAAGCAATTTTTTATTGATTGATATTAGTGTCCTTCAAAAAATAAAAAGTGAAAGTATGTTACAGTTTCAGTCAACTACTAATTTACAAAATTCCACCATACCCCAAATCGAAACCATAAAGGCCTTTCCGGATAAAGTGGTGTAATAAAATTGTATTTATTGAAGGTAAACCCTTTGGAAGGGTTGATGGTATTGATGTTTTCTAACCGAATAAATCCTTTGAAGCCTTTAATTCTAAAATGGAAAAACAAATTCACATCCGGTCGGTTAGCTGTTATGTAAGCAGACTGATAAAAGAACTGGCCAATAAAAGGGGAATAATTGTCGGCTTTAAAATTTGAATAGTACCTTACTTCAATACCTGTAGAAAGAAATAAGTTGGTATAAAAATTACCTTCAAAAGCCAGTCGGTTTCTGGTTAATAAAAAAGGTACATGAATAGGAGCATTTCCGGTTACCTGTTGTAAATGTACTTCGGTATACCAATTCCAATGCTTTGTGAGTTTAAATTTCTTCTCAGCACTTACATGAATAAAATTGAATAAATTTTTATCCTGGGTAGCCACAAAGAAACTATCAAAATAAGTGTAATTATTCATCAAATAATATTCACCACTTAAAGTAAACGCCGCTTTCGGATTATCATAAATAGCAGATAATTTAGTAATATTTTCTTTTGAAAAATTCTGTTTGTCACTCACCGGGAATGCAGTAGCAGGATCGAAAATAAAAGAAGGTGTTCTGTTTGTATTTTGAAAACCTAATGCCAATGTTCCTAACCGTTTACTTAATTCTCTTTGCAGACTTATGAAAGCATGATAATCGCCACTATTATACCCATTCAGATATAATTTACCAGATATCTCTACATCCCATTTTTGATTTCGGGTTCTGTTTCTGTATTCACCCAACAAATAAATATTATGATAATTTTGCGTTCGTGTATTGAGTGTATCGGTAAATGTTCCTTTTAATAGCTGGATACCTAAACCTGCTTTAAAAAACTGACTTTGATTGTTTTTATCGGGAAATGTAATGGCGGCAAACTCGTTGGTAATATTACTCCAGGCATCTTTATAACTTAAACTGTCGCGTATGGTGCTGAAATTAAAATATTGCTGGTATTGCGAATCAATTACATTGTTGTCATAATAATTATAACTACTACTTTTAATAATGAGTGTATGTTGTAAACGCAAACGAGCATAAAACAACTTATAAGTAACAGAATCGGTTACCAATGAATCCTTCTTGCCAAAATCGTATTGTTGCCTAAACAAATAAGTATTTTGCTTATATACATTACCCGTACTAACAGTTGTGCTAAATGGGTTGGGGTTGGCAATACCGGCAATACCCAATCTGGTTTCCAATTCATATGGATTGTTGAGTGCAAGGTTATTAATTTTACCGGGGTTTTTTAAACCCCCATTTTCAGAGGATGCATTTTTATTGGAAAGAAAAATGAAGTAATTTTCGTAGCGTTTATTCGGCGATTGATAATGGGTGGTAAACCGTAAATTATTGTTACTGGCATTTTGATTTTTATAAGTACCGGGTGCATTTGTAAACCGATATTCGAAAGAAAAATTGAAATTACTTTTTCGGTTTTGCGTATGCAAAAAATCGAGCAACTGTTCTGATTTATTGCCTAACAAATATGCAATTTCCGTATAGGGACGCGTTGTTTGATATATTTTAGTATTTTCTAATGTAAAATTATAAATATCAAACTGATGAAAACCGGCATCCCAACCGGATTGCATCATGGGAGAAAACAACAGGGAATGCGATGCAGTTCCAAAATTGCCTAACGTATAATAATTGTAAGGTTGTGGGAAGCGCTTTGTAAAATCATTTAAAGAAGAATCTATTTTACGAATACTGGTAGAGTCGAAATGCCTGTAAAAAATAGTGATAGAATCCGCATACTTATCACGGTGTTGCAATGAATCTTGTTTGGGTTGTGCAGGAATAGGACGCCCGTTTCTATCATAAGAAACATTACCGGTATTACCACCTCCAAATCGGCCGGATTGACCGTATTGTTGTTGCGCAGCAGCTAAGTTTGTAAAGCTGATGAAAACCATCCATAAAAAAATTATTTTTACTGCTGCCAATTTGTTCATGCTAACTAAATGATGTGCAAATTAAAGCTAAAGCTTTAAAAGAACCGTTATAATCCATGCACACTTGTAATTATAATTGTTGAATTAACTCCATAAACAACAAACTAAGCTTAGGTTCGGCAGCTTTGGCGGCTTGTAATACTTCTTCGTGGGTAATGATGTTATCTTCATGACGAATTCCTAAATCGGTTACTACGCTTACTGCAAATACTTTCATACCTGCATGTACTGCGGCAATGGTTTCCTGAACAGTACTCATTCCCACCACATCACTGCCAACAATTTTAATAAGTTGGTATTCGGCATGTGTTTCAAAAGTAGGTCCGGTAACAGCCGTATAAATCCCCTGATGCAATTCAATATTGTTTTCTTTTGCAATTTGAATTGCCTTTTCAATAAGTACTTTACAATAAGGTTCACTCATGTCGGGAAAGCGGGTACCCAAAGCCTCTTCATTGGGACCTATTAATGGATTGGCAGTAAAAAAGCTAATATGGTCTTTTAAAATCATTAAATCCCCCACTTTATAATCGGGGTTCACAGCTCCGGCAGCATTGGAGAGTAAAAGGGTTTCAACTCCCAACAACTTCATTACCCGAATAGGAAAAACCACTTGTTGTGGAACATAGCCTTCATAAAAATGAAAACGACCTGCCATAACAATAACAGTCTTTCCTTTTAGTTTTCCAATAATTAATTTACCGCCATGTCCCTTTACGGTACTAACAGGAAAATGCGGAATTTGTGTATAAGGAATTTCTTTTTCAGCTTCTACCAAATTGGCTAAATTACCAAGACCACTGCCTAAAACTATACCCACTTTAGCTGTAATGTTTGCTTGTGACATAATATATGCAACTGCTTCCTGTAACTCGCTCATTAAATTGCTCATTATTATAAAATTTGAAAAGTATTAATACAATGTTTTTTTGTCTTTTTGTTGCCAGGCTTCAAACATAGCAATGGCTTCGTTTCTGCCTATACATTCCATTACTATTTTACGCTGATCTACCGGCAGCGTTAATTCATGATAAATAAATGAATCATCAAATCCAATGGCTGCAGCGTCTTCCCTTGTATTGGCATAATATACTTTTTTAGGCCTTGCCCAATAAATAGCACCCATGCACATGGGGCATGGTTCGCAGGTAGTATAAATTTCGCAGTCGATAAGCTGAAAATCGTTCAATACTTTACAAGCCTCCCGAATGGCTGTTACTTCGGCATGTGCGGTAGGGTCGTTTAACAACAACACCTTATTGCAACCCCGGGCAATAATTTCGTCATTTTTCACAATTACACAGCCAAATGGTCCACCCTGGTTAGCCATCATTCCTTCCAAACCTACTTTAATGGCTTCTCTCATATAATGTAAAGCACTCATGTACACTTGTTTTAGCAGCTGCAAGGATATTACATATTTTTTAATAAGGGAAAAAAAGTGGATAAAACAACAACAGCCTTAACGGAAAGTAAGGCTGTTGCAAGAAGATGGATTATTTGTTTTAACCTCTATATATTAGCTTTGGGCAGATCATTTATTTCATCTAAACGTTGCCTGCGCAATGCTTCTAATTTCTGTTTGCCATAAGCTATCTTAGCAATCAGCACAAATAAAACAGGCACTATAAAAATAGCCAGTAAAGTGGCAGCCAGCATACCACCCAACACGGTAAATCCAATGGTAGAACGGGCGATCGCGCCGGCACCGGTTGAAAAAGCCAAAGGCAATACTCCTAAAATAAAAGCCATTGAAGTCATTAAAATTGGTCGTAATCTTAATTTAACAGCCTCCAGTGTTGCAGGTACTATATCCATTCCACTATCTACCCTTTCCTTGGCAAACTCAACAATTAAAATGGCATTTTTTGCAGCCAGACCAATTAGAGTTACCAAGCCAATTTGCGCATATACATTATTATCGAGCCTTGGAATAAATGTTAACGTTAAAATGGCACCAAAAGCACCAATGGGGACCGCCAGCAATACCGAAAATGGAATACTCCAACTTTCATATAAAGCTGCTAAAAACAGAAATACAAATAAAATAGATAAGCTAAATATATACACTGTACTGTTGCCGGCATTAATTTCTTCGCGGCTTAAACCAGAAAACTCATAACCATAGCCTGCAGGCAATACTTGTGCAGCTACTTCTTTTAATGCATCAATGGCCTGCCCGCTACTATACCCTTCTTTGGGTGTACCATTAATTTCGGCCGTTCTAAATAGATTGTAGTGCGAAATAAGCGGTGCGCTTTCCGTAAGCTGATAAGTGATTAAAGTACTCATCGGCAATAAAGTACCTGCCTGATTTTTTACATAATACTGATTCAGGTCTTTAATATCACCACGATATAAGGAATCTGCCTGAGCCACTACGTGAAAATTTCTGCCATAAATGGTAAAATCATTTACATAACGACTTCCCAGAAATGTTTGCAAGGTATTGTATACATCTGCAATAGAAACTCCTAATTTTTTACATTTTTCACGATCAACATCTACCTTATAACCCGGAGTTCGAGCGGTAAAGAAGCTAAATGCCCTGGCTATTTCCGGCCTTTTATTGGCAGCCATTACAAAATTCTGCACCACTTTTTCAAAGGTTTTAATATCGTCGGTGCTTTCTCGTTGCTCTAATTCAAAAGTAAAACCGGCAGTTTGCCCCAAACCAGGAATGGCTGGTGGCTGAATTACCACAATATTTGCCTCTTTGATAATGGCAAAGCGTTTTTGAAGCGTTGCAATGATGGATTTAATTTGTTGTGATTTATCGGTACGTTGATCCCAAGGTTTTAATTGGCAGAAGATGGTTCCGCTGTTTGATTTGGTGGCAAATGTTACTACGTTCAATCCGCCTAAAGCCGCAAAATGGCCTACTCCTGGAACTTCTTTTAAAATTCCCATCATCCGGTTTAATACATCTAAACTTCGGGTGGTTGAGCTGGCTTCCGGTAACTCAAACGTAATATAAATACGGCCTTCATCTTCAGTAGGAATAAAGCCGGTGGGTTTGTTTTTAAATAAAATGGCAGTTCCAACAAAAATACAAACTAGCAATACCATTGTATAAGGTGCCCATTTAATTACCTTTCTTACACCAATGGTATATTTAGCTGTTGTTCTTCTAAACCATTCATTAAAACGGAAAAAGAACTGATTAATACCTCTTGATTTTTTGTTTAAGTCCATAGGTCGCAACATCAGTGAACAAAGGGCAGGTGTTAATGACAATGCAACAAATGCAGAAATTAACACAGAAATTGCAATGGTGATAGCAAATTGCTGGTACAAACGCCCAACAATACCGGGTATAAAACCAACAGGAATAAAAACTGCTGCCAGAATTAAAGCAATGGCCACTACCGGACCCGATATATCGTTCATGGCACGTGCAGTAGCCTCTTTGGGCGTTAAATGTTCTTGATCAATATAGTGCTGCACAGCTTCTACCACCACAATGGCATCATCTACCACAATGCCAATGGCCAGTACAAAACCAAACATGGTTAATGTGTTAATGGTAAACCCTAAGGGTACAAAAAATGCAAATGTGCCAATAATAGAAACCGGAATGGCCAATACCGGAATTAAAGTAGCACGCCAGCTTTGCAGGAATAAGAATACAACCAGAGTAACCAGTGCCAACGCTTCTAATAAAGTTTTTACCACTTCATCAATCGATACTTTTACAACAGAAACAGATTCAAATGGAACGGTATAATCTACATCTTTCGGAAAAGACTGCCGCAACTGATTCATGGCATTATACACACCCTGCGCAGTCTCCAATGCATTGCTGCCCGGCGCCTGGTATACCAGTAAATAAGAAGCTCTTTTACCATCTACAAATGAATTGCTGGCATAACTGAATTTACCCAATTGTATACGGGCTACATCTTTTAAATACACCAATGACCCATCAGATGGTTTACTGCGAACAATAATATGTGCAAACTGATCTTCGGTACTCAACCTACTATTGGTAAACACATTGTATTCAAACGACTGGTCGTTGCTTTGCGGAGGAGCTCCTACCGATCCGGCAGCAATTTGCAGGTTTTGATCCTGCAGTGCATTCAACACATCGGTAGTAGTTAACCCTAACTGCGCCATTTTATCGGGTTGTAACCAGATACGCATGCTAAAATCATCGGCACGGGTAAAAATATCGCCCACCCCTTTTACACGCAACAACGCATCGCGTACAAATATGTTGGTATAGTTATCTACAAAAGTTACGCTATGGGTGCCATTGGGCGAGTACATAGCCACCAGCATTAAAATACTGGGATTTCTTTTACGGGTAGTAAGGCCCAGTCGCTTTACATCATCGGGCAATTGTGGTGTGGCAATACCCACTCTGTTTTGTACATCAAGTGCACCAATATTTACATCGGCTCCTACATTATATACTACATTAATGGTGGTGCGCCCATCGCTGGTACTATTGCTTTGCAGATAAGCCATTCCGGGTGTACCGTTTACCTGCGTTTCAATAGGTGTAGTTACAGTTTGTTCAACGGTTTGTGCATCTGCCCCATTAAAGGTTCCGGTAATTTGAACCGTTGCAGGTGTAATATCGGGATATTGACTTATGGGTAAATTTAAAATAGCCAAAACGCCCAATAACACAATTACAATAGATATAACAATTGCCGTAACCGGGCGTTTTATAAATGTATTTGCAATCATAATATTTTCTAAATTATTTGTTTAGTGAGTCTGCGGTGCAGCTAATTGAACTTTTGCACCATCTCTTAATTTTTGTACCCCATCTATTACAATGGCATCACCTTCTTTTAAACCGGAACGAACCACAATTTTATCATTGATGCGTTGACCTAAAGCAATTTTCTGTTCTTTAACAGTTTGGTTGGCACTCAGTACAAACACAAAATATTCGCCCATTTGCTCTACCACTGCTTTAAATGGAATGAGTAAAAATTGTTGCAATGGATTATTGTTCTTTACCCGAACATTACAGCTCATTCCGGGTTTTAGCATATTGTCTTTATTGGGGAAGATGAATCGAACACGAATGGTACTGGTTTGGGGATCTACTGCCCTGTCAATAAAACTAAGTGTACCGGGTAAAGGATATACAGACTGGTCATTAAAGTTCATGGTAAACATAGAATCTGAAGCCGGTGCAGGATGTGCTTTTAATGCAGCAAAGCGGGGTATCAGGCTTTGATCTACAGCAATATCAACTGCCATCGGATTGTCTGAAGATATTGTATTCAATAAAGTTTGATTGGCCGAAATAAGTGTACCCATTTTTACCTGCGAAATGCCAATGGTACCATCAAAAGGTGCATATAAAACAGAAAATTTCAGATCGGTTTCTGCTCTTGCAACTGCTGCTTTTGAAGCTGCTACCTGCATTTTTGCAGCCTGTAAATCTGTAATGGCATGATCAACTACCTGACGGGCTATGGCATCTTTCTTTAGCAGTTCGGTATAACGGTCGGCATCTTGCTGTGCCTTGTCTAAATTAGCCAAAGCCACATTCATATTGGCTACTGCCTGATTATAAGCAGCCTGATAGGTTTCATGGTCAATATCATACAACTTCTGACCCTTGTAAACATGTTGTCCGTCATTAAAAAAAATACCTTTTATATATCCGGTAACCTGTGCACGCAATTCAATTTCGTTGAGTGCTGCAACAGTGGCAGGATAGTTATCATAATATACGGCCGAACCTTTTTGTACCTGGTAAGTGTTAACAGCAACGGGTGGCGGTGCTTGTTGTTGCTGCGGTTTGTTGGTGCAGGATGCCATTAAAACTAATCCTGTAAAATATACCAAAATAAAACGTAGCGAATTGTTCATATAAAAATATTTATATTTTTAATTTTTAATAGTACCTAAAGCTTTTTCAACATCGATTTTACTTTCCAACAATTGATAAAGCGCATCATAATAGTTTAACTGTGCAGTGCGTAAATCACTTTCAGCAACAATAACATCTAAATAAGTTTTAATTCCGGAATTGTATTGGAGTTGGATGGTTTCATACACATCATTGGCAAGCGACAAATTATCTTTCAATGCAACATAATTGGCAAGATTGCCTTTGTAATTGGCCAGTGCTGTTGCATACTCAGTATTTACGCGGCTTTTCAAAGCTACAACATCCCAGTTTAAACGATCTATTTGTAATTGCGCTTCTTTGATTTGGTTCACACGTTTATTTCCCTGAAAAATTGGAACAGATAATTGCAATCCAATATTTGAGTTACCTAAATTTTGGTTGTACAATTTTCCAAAATCATTATTTAAATAGTTGAAATTATAAATACCATAAGCAGAGATGGTGGGAATGAATCCCCATTTATAATATTTTAAATTGGCCTGCTGTAACTTTTGCTGGGTAACCAATTGCTGATATTCGATTCTATTTTCGAAAAATACATTTACAGAAGTATCTATAAACGCATCTTTTTCCATGGCAGTGGTATCATAACTTAAATGTAAATCTGCTGAATCAGGATATCCCATTAACTCTTTTAAATAAACAGATTTTGCTTTTACCAAATCAAAAACCTGCTTACGTTGTGCTATGGTATTGTTTAATGAAATGGTAGCTCTTTTATAATCGGTTTTATCTACAATACCCGCTTCGTATTGATGATAAGAGTCCTGCACATTTTTCTGCAAACGAATAATAGCCTGGTCTAACACCTGCACTTGTTTTTGCGTTAATAACACATCATAAAATGCCTTGCTCACATTTACGGTAACATCAATTTTATTACTAACAGTATTTTGCCTTACCTGCTTTTTTACCTGTTGTGCTGTTTGGCTGGCTAATAACGCATCTCTGTTAAAGATATTTTGGGTAAGTGTTAAACCCAGATTAGATGCATTATAAGTACCATTGCGTACATAATTCCCACCAAAATAAAATGCAGGTAATTGGTAGTTGTGCTGAATATAATAGTTCATACTAATTTGTGGATACCAATCGGCTAATTTGGTTTGAATGGTTTTATCTACAATTTGTTCGTCAATTAATGATTGCTGCACAATGGGTTGGTGTTGCAAAGCATATTGAACGCAAGACTGTAATGTTGCCTGCGCCAGTGTATCTGCAGCAGTCGCTTTTAATGGCGCCTGAGCTTTATTAGGCCCAATACTGGATACTAACAAAAAAAGTAATAAAAATATTCGATTCATATTTTATTTTAATTTCATATATTAAATGTAGCTTTTTTAGAAAGATACTTATTGATTTTTCTTTTTGCAATAATTATAACCGGGGAATTGGTGAAAGGAGTGCGAAGTTAAAAGTTTAAACACTAAAAAAACAAACAATTATTTAAATGGATGTTTGACACATATCAAAAAAAAAGACCGGCAGCAATGTTGCTACCGGCCTTGGTAAGGTTGTAAATAGATATACTTTTATACTATTCTTTTAACATTAACAGCGTTCAAACCTTTACGGCCTTCCTGTACATCAAATTCAACTTTGTCGTTTGCTTCAATCTGGTCAATTAAACCATTGGCATGTACAAAAGTTTCTTTGTTTGAATCGTCATGTTTGATAAATCCAAAACCTTTTTCTTCGTTAAAGAACTTTACAGTTCCTTGAATTTTTGTGTTCATTGTAAAATTTAAAAAATAAAATAATGCCTGCAAGGTAGGCTTTATTCTTTTGTAAGCCTAATTTATTTGTGTTAATTTTTAAATATTGTGGGGTAGTGTTGTACGTCACTCTACTTGCCTGCAGCATAACAACTTACACAGCCTGAAACTTTGCCTTCGCTGCCCCACGCTATTTTACTCACTTCTTCCACATAATCATTATGCTGCAAAAAAACTTTAAGCCATTCATCCGTTATATAAACAGGAATAGTTTCAGAACCTAAGTATTCTATGCCCTAGGCTAATGCTTCGGTTTTTATCCCCATCCTATTTAACCACCGCAATAACTTTTTGTCGAATTCTGCAACCATTATACTATTTGGATGCCGGCAAATACCATAAATGGCCAAAATAAGCAATTGCATTAAGAGTTTTAAGCCGTAAGGATTGTTGCTTTTGGAAATAGCTAATCCACCTATATGCCATATTAACAAATCATCATTAAAAAAGGATAATTCTTTACAAGGAATGTTAAAGCGTTTTTCTATTGGTAAAACAGTCAGTTCATCCCACAAGGTAGTTTTTACCGACCCCATAATTTTTTTATTGAACTTGGAAACATAAAAAGTTGAAGTGTCATACAGTAATAAATCTTCTGCATAAACGCTTTCAACTTCTTTTAAAAAATTTTCTTCGTAACACGGAACACTGCGGTGGTGGCTACTGTTTTCGCTTACTACAAACCCTGCTAATTTGTGCAAGCCATTTTTTTAACTGTATAATTTGTATTATAAATGATAGTTTCCTAAAAAGTATAGATTTATCGCTTTCATTATATTTTGCAGTACAAAAATTTGCTCAAATACATATACAAAAGGATAGGTATTTCCCAAATTTGTTTATTTTTCTATTTATTAATCACATTTTTGGGTATATTTCACATTAAAAATATATATATCGTAGCTTTAAAACATTTACTGTCATAAACTAACGCTTATGAACATTAAAATGGATGATTTTTTTAAGCCTTTAAAACTGGCATCGCAGCCAACAAGCAAAGATTATAAAGAAGCAGAATTGTATTGTAATGCTGCCGATGCTTTTGCCCGCACTGCCCACCAGTGTATTTATATCATTGATTATTATAAAAAGGGCTTTCTTTACGTTTCGGAGAACCCTTTGTTTTTATGTGGCCAATCTGCAAAGAGTGTGTTAAACTCCGGATATGATTTTTATGCAACGCATGTTCCTGCCGATGAATTGAATATGCTGTTGGAAATTAACGAAGCCGGGTTTAAGTTTTACAATAAAATACCTGTTTACGAAAAGCTTAAATATTCTATATCGTTCGATTTTCATTTAATACACCCGAACAAGCAACTCGTCTTAATAAATCATAAACTTACTCCGCTGGTATTAGACAAGCAACATAACATCTGGCTGGCTTTATGTGTAGTTACCCACTCCACAAGCAAAACCGCAGGGAATATTATTATTTTTAAACAAGGTACAAGTAAAAGATTTGAATACGACCCGGCCACAAAAGAATGGGCAGAACAGAAAAAAATAAAATTATCTGCCCCCGAAAAAGAAATTCTGACCTTGTCTATTCAAGGTTATACGATGGATGAAATAGCCGTAAAATTAAAAATAGTAACAGCTACGGTTAAGTTTCACAAAAAAAATATTTTTCGTAAGCTACGGGTTAAAAATATTACCCAAGCCATATCTTTTGCTAAAAGCTATAACATTTTTGAATAAGCCCTATACTGTTGATAAAAAGTAAAAATCAGGAAATTGCTTTACTACCTTATTAATAGCAAGCCTGTATAAAACAGTAGCACAAAGGCCAACTAAAAGCCATGAGCCCGTAGCTAATTGGGGCGGCGATTGTTGCTTATCTTCGCTGTCATATTCAGTTAAAACCTGCTCAACCCATTTTCTTTGTTTACTGCCAGACCCCGTTTTGTTTAAGAAAAAATGAACGGCTTTATTTTCAAATCCTTTATACCCGTTTGCAATTTTTGCAAGCCCTGCGCCATCAGGCATAATAATAAACAACAAAGCAGCCCAGCCGATATTATACGGGTGCAATGCAGGAATGTTTTTTGCAGGCACAGTTCCTCAAAAACAAAAGGTACCTTGCCTTAAAAGTCCAAAGCATTGATAGCAGCATCATGCCCTGTTAGTAACAGCTCTTTATTATTTTCTGCTAAATACAAATTATGTGTTATAATGTTAGCAGCAGGGTTTATTTGCAGCAGGCATTTTTTATGCTTTCAGCTTTGGGTTGGCCAATATCATCCTGTAAATAATTTTGCCTGTTCAGGTTGCTAATCTCTACCGTATTGCTATCTGCAATAATAAAATTTTCAAATCCTATTCGCAAAGCACATTCTGCCAATAAGCTGCCGATGCCGCAACCTGCAAAAAAGATTTTGTATTTTTTATTCGTTCTTGTTTTGTTTTTTGAATTGTAAAACCTGTTTCTGTTGTAGCGGATATTTGTTATTTTTTGCTACTCAAAGTTACTTGGGGATAACTTTTTTTAAAATTACTATCTTTTTGTATAGGTATTTTTAAAATTTTATTTATATTTTAATATTTGTATTGTATAATTTATATATTTTTAATACAGCTTTTTATCCTGTTTTTTTAACATTTAAAAATTACAATTATGAAAAAGACAATTCTAACAATTGTTGTTGCTGTATTAACATTTTCGTTTGTATTTGCTTCAACAGAAATCACTTCTGAAAAGTCATTATCATTACAACAGAATGAAATTAAATCTCAAAACATGCTAAAACCTGGTATCAATCATCAGGATAAAGTTTTTTCATGTACGGTATCTTTGGAATGCGGTGGTGTTACCGTAACTGCTACCGGAAGTACTTGTGAAGAAGCCGGTGCAAAAGCCGGTGCTGCTTGCGATAAGATAATAGCACCTGCTACACAATATGTTGAACCATAGCAAAAAGTAGTGTATTGAACAATTTGCACATTCATTTCAGGATAAAAAGCTGTCTTAAAAATTTTTATATATGAAAGTTATAATATTATTTTTTTTTATTTTATTATTTCCCTTGTTTATTGTAGCACAATCATTTGGGTATATCCGATATTATGCAAAATATGATTTGGTTACAGCGCCGTTAAAAGTATCTGATGATTATGCTGAGTACGAAACAGAAGATGCATGGCTATATTTTAATGATACAGCCTCACTCTTTCGGCAGCGCTTAAATGCCACCACTACTCAATTGAGAAGAACAGGAAATGGAGAGGTTATAAAAAACGTAGTTATGAGGCCGGGCTATAAAAACCTCGACACTATAGGTGCTTTGTATTATCGCACAAATGAAAAAGATACATTCCTATGCCGTGAAAATTTTTCTTTTAGCCGTGAAACATATTATTTTTACAAAGACCGTTTTCAACATATAGATTGGAAAATATCTAACGAAAAGAAAAGTATAGGGAAATTTGTTTGTCAAAAGGCAACTGCTTTTGCTTATGGCAGGAATTGGGAAGTTTGGTTTACATCAGAAATACCGATAAGCATTGGCCCCTGGAAGCTTTTTGGGTTACCAGGCGCCATACTTGAGGCACAGGATACATCAAAAAAATTTATTTTTTTATTTAGAGAAATAAGCCTGCCCGACATCTTAGGCTACGATAGTATTTCAATGTTCTCGCAAAAATTGAATAATAAATTCATGTCTAAGGAGGAATTTATAGCATTTTATAACAAAAAGAAAGAAGAACGTAAAAGCTATATCTTATCTATTTTGGGTGAAGGAGGAGGTAGCGGTAGCGTAGCTTTCCATGAGGAGATTGAACAGTATAACCTCATTGCTAAATAAAATTGGGTCAGTGAAAAATTATTTCTTAAGAGGAGTACTAATATTTTTTTTCTTTTATGCAACTAATTCTCTTCATGGCCAGCAAATACAGGAAATTTCAGGATATGTGAGAGATTGGGAAGGAAATGGATTGCCCAATTCTAATGTTATTTTAAAAAAGATTTCAGATTCAACTATTGTTAGTTTCACAATAGCCAACAAAGATGGATTCTTTCGAATCAAAATTCCGGCGGGCTTGACGGACAGTTTGATTATCACAGCTACACATATCAATTATGCCAAAAGTGAAAAAGTATTAAAATTCGGAGTTGATTTTAAAGAGTTGCTTATTTTTTATCTCGAAAAGGAAGCTACAACTTTAAAGGAAGTAATTGTATCGGCCAAAAGGCTGCCATTTAAAGCATCAAATGATACTACTGTTTACAATCTTAGTAGTTATTCTGATGGTACGGAGAGAAAGTTGGAGGATATTCTGAAAAAGCTTCCCGGCATTAAAGTATCTGAAACGGGTGCCATAACATTCAAAGGAAAAGAAATTGATAAAATAATGATTGAGGGGGATGATTTCTTTTCTCAAAACTACAAGTTACTATCTAAAAATGTACCGGCACTGCTAATTGAGCAGGTTGAAGCAATTGAAAACTATAATGATGAATATTTATTAAAAGGCATACAAAACTCAAACAAAGTTGTATTGAATCTAAAAATCGGCAAACAGTTTTCTGCGAGCCTTTTCGGTAACATAGAGGCAGGGGTAGGCGACCCCAAACTTTTCAACTTAAATTCAAGCGTTTTTTCTTTCCTTAATAAATTAAAAATTGGTGCGCTTACAAATTTTAATAATACCGGCTTTGACCCAATGGGTAATACAAAGTACACTTTAAGCATCAATCCGAACGACAATAAGCTATTAAATCAAAACGCTGAGTTAACTCCACCTCCTATCAGGATGAATATTATTGGTGTGCCCGGTATTCAACTCGAAAAGTATAATCGAAATAATTCACACATGGCAGCTATTCAGGTAAGTTTACCAATGGGCACAAAGATAAAATCCGGTTTATACGGATATTGGTACAAAGACAATTCTCTTTTTTCATTAGAAAATTTTTATAATTATAACTTACCCGACTCAACATTTAACATTCAGGAACAAATGGCCAACAATAGAAGAATTTTGAATGGTGCAATTAACTGGAACTTATTATATAGAATAAATGAGAAGTCTTCACTCCGCTATATATTTTCATATTCATCGGAGCTACCATCTTATTACAATAAATACCAAATTCAGAACCCCAATACATCAGAATTGACAAATACTATTGTTCAGGATAATAGTCGTCTTTATACAAATAAATTCACTTATATAAACAGGCCCGATAGCAATGGTGCAATTATTTTAGAAGCTCTGTTGAGTGCTAAAAATACAAAACCACAAAATTATATCAGCTCTAACAGGTTTGACGATGTATTCGGGATTTATAATCTTTCTGAACCTATAGTTCAACAAGAACTCAATACAGTTGAAAAAGCATATACACTTAGCGCTAAATGGATAGGAACAAAAGGTGTACATAGCTATGAAATCAGTATGAGTCAAAACTGGTATAGTGCACAACTTAATTCGGGGGTTAAAATAAGCGATAAACAGATAATTGAGCCAATAAATGATAGCAGGTGGAAAAATGCTGTACATTATAACAAAAGTGTCGTTTCCTTTGCGTTTCAGGATATGATTAAATTGGGAAGGCTTGGGGTTAATTTTAAAGTGCCAATACGCATGCTTACCGCAGAAGCGGATAGTAATAATTTAGGGTCAATTAAATTAAGGAAGTTGGTTGCCGACCCGAGTTTGAATGCTTCTTATTTGTTAGGCAGATACAGTAAATTGTCTATTGATATGTCTTTGGAAAACACTGTGTCAGGAATCTTTGACATGTATGGTGGGTATATCCTGATTGACTACAGAAACGTTTTTTCTAAAACATTTTCGTGGAACTTAAACAAAGTATTTCAATCAAATTTGAATTATTCTTATGTTAATAGTACGAAATACTTTTTTCTTTATTTAAAAGCCAATTATACCAGGCAAAGCAATCCATATTTGTCAAACTTTTATTCTTTTGTGCCGAATATTAATTTTATAAACTCTTTCCCATTTATTGCCAGTAGCCATATTACTTCATTTTCAGGAGAGGTTAGCAAATATTTACCCTTTTTTAAAATCAGGTTGGGATTTGAGCCGTCATTGATGTTTAGTAAATCTAATTTTAGCATTGACAGTTCTTTATGGGATGGAACAACGATAGGAACCGGTTTCCGTGCTTATTGTATTACAGGGTTTGATAAATGGTTCAATCTTTCTATTGAGGCATCAGTTAATCCAATGAAACAAATCAACTCCATTCATTCAGCCCCGGTAACATCAAGTTTTAAAAATAGTATTGGAAAGTCAAAGCTTGGTATAAAGCTTCGGCCATACAAGGAAATAACAGCTAATATTTCCGGAGAATATCTTAAATGGAAGGGGACTGATATAACAAATGATGCATTTTTTTTTGATGCACAAATTAACTTCTCCCCTGTTAAGAAAAGGTATTCGTTTGAACTGAAAGGTATTAATTTACTTAATTCAAAAAAAATATTGCAAAACAGCTTAGGTACTTATGTTCAAAGCTCCACACTTTATGCAATCAATCCCAGGTTTTTGATTTTCACTTTTGCTTACAGCTTTTGATAGCTCTTAGTACTCAATTGTAATTATCTTATTTTTAAAGTCTTTTAAACACTGCCAATACCGTAACCTGCAAGAAAGATTTTGTAATTTTTATTTGCAACCTGTTTCCGGTGGATGCAGATAAAACAAAGGCGCTTAACATGACGAAGACAAAGGGCGAACAAACAACATTAGTTTACTGCTATGCTGGCTGACAAATAAATCCTCATTTTTTTGTTTGCTGTCAGCAGTGGTTCAGTCAGTCGTAATTCTATTCTGCTTTTGTACTTATCTTCATCATCAGTAATTCTATTGGGCTGCAGTTCCGGGCAGGACAAGCAATGAATATCAGCACATCAGCAAGCCAAGAACCGTTATAAGAAACATAATTATGATTAAGAAAAGCACCGAAGCATTGCTGCTTCGGTGCCAAATTTTCAGGAGGAAAAATTTTGCTTATTGGTGTAATTGAATAACCCCAATATTTACATTACTATTACCGCTAATATTAATGTTATTAATAGTAGTGTCTTTATACCCATTGGATGCGTTGATGAAAACGCTGTACGAACCGCTTTTTAAACCACGCACTTTAAATTGTCCCTTTTTATTGGGCAATGCATAGGCCGTATCGGTACCACTGTAAATGCTTAACACCGGATAGGCATTGTAGGGCAATACAGCACCTGCAATACTACCTGTAGTAGCTTCAGTAAAGAAATGGAAAACGGGTTTCAAATAAAACTGATTATTCCACTGAACAACAGATCTGGCTACATCAAAATCTAACCAAAGTCTGGATGCACCGGGCTGGTATTCATCCCATTCATCTCCTTTTAATTGTATTAATACATAACCTTTTGAACCCGGCAAAAGATTTAATGGGTATGTTACACTGTTTTTAACCAATGAATTTCTGGTGCCCAGATTAATTCTAATTAAGCGGATAGAACCGGCCTTAATATTAGCAGATGCCAACAGCGTATCTACGCCATTACTTAAAGAAAGAATATCATAAACTCCCGGCTGTACGTGTAAATTTTCCCAAACAAAACTTCCTTCGGGATGATGGTGCTCATCATCTTCCCCTACATGATCCCAATTGGTAGTATCATTGTTTCGGGTATTGGTGGATGTGTCTACCAATACCATAACCGAATCAATGTCTAAATACACATGATCAAAGAAACCAGGGCCATCCGTCATATACAAACTTACCTGTTGTGTACCGGGTGGTACCTGAACTGAATTACTTTTTGAGCAGGCAGCCCAAATAAAAATGGCTGATAACAGCAGCCCAACCATGCCGATTTTGTTTTTCATTGCGTAAAATTTTAAGTAAAAATGATTACATGGATACAGTTTAATTATTGTTTCCAAAAAACGAGCCAATATTTAATGAAAAGATACCCGTTCAGTTATTTTGTTGCCCAAACGAGCTTAAAAAAAACTTAAAAATTCATCCAGTATAAATAAGCCCAACAATTGATATTCCTCAAATAATAACAGAAATGCTTAACAAAACGCAGGAATAATTGAAATGTACTTGCATCGGAGCACTACAAAATGTAGCTTGCAGGCTGAATTTAAAAAATGGATAGTCCTGATTGTACTTACAAAACCAAACACAATCATAACCAATATCCAATATCCAATAGCTACCATTTTGTAACTGATAAATCAAACCATATGAAACGACTGGCTCAAAAAAGCATGCTGGCTTTGTCTTTATTTTTTATTGCAGCAATTTCAAATTCATTGAAAGCACAAAAAGAAAAACAGAAAAAAGATTATTACCTTATTAAAGTTTACCATTGTAAAAGCACTGACCAGGTAAACATGGTAAATGATTATTTAGAAAAAGCATATTTACCTGCCTTACACCAACATGGTTTTGAAAAAATTGGCGTATTTACAAGATATGATAACGATACGGCTACCGACAAACGTGTATATGTTTTTATCCCAAATACAGTTGTACAAAAACTATTGTTGCTGGATGATGAATTATTAAAAGATGGTAACCTGCAAAAAAATGGTACAACTTATTTGCAGGCTGCTTATAACACCCCTCCTTATCAGAGAATTGAAACCATAGTGCTAAGAGCATTTAAAGATCATCCAACGTTTGCCTTACCTCAATTAACTGGCCCACTTACCGAACGTATTTATGAATTAAGAAGTTATGAGGGTTCTAACGAAACCTTCTATCACCAAAAGGTGAAAATGTTTAATGAAGGTGGTGAAATCAATATTTTTAAAAGCCTCAATTTTAATGCAGTTTTTTATGCAGAAGTTTTATCAGGCTGCCATATGCCCGACTTAATGTACATGACAACATTTAATAATATATCAGACAGAGATGCGCATTGGAAAGCATTTGGCGACAGTCCGGCCTGGAAAACATTATCTGCTTTACCGGAATATCAGCATACTGTTTCTACTGCTAATATTTATTTACTGCATCCTACATCTTTTTCAGATTTTTAAACAACAAACTTTAGCCTATTTGCATAAAAAAACCTGAGCAGAGTGCATCAGGTTTTTTTGTGATTATTTCAATAGTAAGCTATTGTAAGTATTGTTTAAACCATACCAAATACCGCTCTAACCGATCAACCTGATAAGAGGGTTTGATAATGCCATGATGTTGCCCCGGATAAATCACCAATTCAGTGGGTACACCAATTGATTTTAATGCCTGATACATTTGCTCTGCGCCAATGGTAGGTACGTTAAAATCTTTTTCACTGGCCATAAATAATGTTGGTGTTTTAATTTTGTTTACGTGAAAAAAAGGATAAGACAATGCCATCCATTTTTCAGGATGTTCCCATGGCTTCCCTAATTCTGTTTCGTATTGTGTAATGTATTGATCGAAGCCATACATACTTAATTGCAAGGAACTGCCTGCACCGCTGGCCGCTGCCTTAAACCTGTTATCGGTAGCAATGGTATAATTGGTTGAAATACCACCATAACTCCAACCGCTAATTCCCATTCTGTTTCCATCAATTTTTCCGGCTTTAATTAAATAATCTGCTGCGCCTGTTATATCCATCACTTCTTTATTACCCCAATCTGCATAAATGGCTTTAATATAAGCCAAGCCACTACCGTTACTACCTCTGTAATTAACACCTATCACAGCAAAATTCCCTGCTGCTAAAACTTGCCTTGTAAAATCAAAAGCATAGTCATCTTGCGCTACCGGGCCACCATGTATATAAAATATGGCAGATAACTTAGTAGCATTATCCATACCCGGAGGCGTAAATAACAGGCAGGGAACTTTTGTTCCATCTTTACTTACTGATGTAAAGCCTTCTACTTTAGCCAGGGTAAGTGATTGCATAAAATCATCATTCATGTGCGTTATCTGGTGCATGGCATTTCCTTCTATCACCACCACTTCATAAGGATGATAGGGATCGCTCCAAAGCGCTGCCATTTGCGATTTATTATCACTCATATTTAATCTTTCCAAACAAAATTCACCCTCCACAAGTGGTTGTATTTTTTGGGTAGCCAGTTCTACTTTTGCAAGATATTTTTTTCTGTTATCAGTTATCAAACAATAGATATACTTGCCATCGGCGGCCCATTGCTGATTTGAAACAGGTCTGTCAATAGCAGTGGTTAACAACACAGGTGTTCCACCATTGGCAGGCACAACCACTAAAATATTTTGGCCATACATGGTAAAAGCCTCATTGCTGCTGGATTGTAAATAAGCAATCGATTGCCCGTCGGGACTCCACATAGGACGCGTATCACTGCCCGGCCAAGTAGTTACTTGTTGTAAAGAAGCTCCTTTTTCGGCATTCATCAACCATATATCGGTATTATCATTCTTATCAGGATCAGCCGTTCTGTTGCTTACAAAAGCAATACGTTTACTATCGGGACTCCAAGCCGGAGCACTTTCATCAAACTGGCCCTTTGTTAATGTATCTAACTTTTCGGCCTGTACATCAAACAAATATAAATGGGTATGCCGGTTGTCTAAATAACCCGTAATATCTTCTTTAAAATGGTAGCGATCTATTACGTAAGGTTTTCTGGTTTTTGTAGAGGCTGTATCAGAAAAATCCTGGTCTTTCATGGTTAAAAGAATTTGTTTACCATCCGGACTCCAAACATATTCATCCAAATCTCCTTTTAAATGGGTAATTTGTTTTGCCTCACCTCCACGCCTGTCTAAAAGCCAAATTTGCGCCATTGCATTTCCCATTCGTGCTGACACAAACGAAAGATATTTCCCATCTGGGCTCCATCTGGGCATTGATTCCGATTCAGGTGTATGGGTAAGCTGTACAGTCTGATGCCCATCCCAACTCACCATCCAGATATCTGTATTGCGCTTATCTTTAGCACTATCGGCCATACTAACGGTGTAAGCTATCCATTTTCCATCGGGCGATACTTGTGGATCTGATACATTTTTTATCCGATAAATATCCGTTGGCAGTAAACTGCGTTTTGATGATGACTGTGCCATTACAACCGAACTGCCACTTATAAAAAGCACTACGGGCAATATCCATTTTTTCATGTGCATATATTTCTGTTTAAGTGATTGATTCAATTTTTGGTTCCCTGTAAACGAATGATATTACACCCACCTTTCGCGTATGATCATTTCACATGAACAGGGTATTTTTTTGTTGTAAATATATTACAAACATCCTTAAGCCATGTGCCACTCATATAATTCCGTTCCTGAAAAATGAATAGAATGAAATAACTTTCATCTTTAAAAAATTTCAGATGCAGAAAAAAACTTTCATTGTCATTTGCTCCATGCTGCTGGTCATACAAATTTTTGCACAGCCATTATATATGCCTCGAAATATAAAAAAGGCCTATACACAACAAACCCGATCGGCCAATGGCATGCCTGGTGTACATTACTGGCAAAATACCGGCAACTATGCTATAGCATTACAAGTATCACCGCCTTTCAGAACCGTTCGTGGATCAGAAGATATTACTTATTTTAACAACAGCCCAGACTCACTTGCCTATTTAATTATAAAATTAATTTTAAATATACACAAACCCGGCGCATTACGCTATAATGATGCATCGGCCAATTACTTAACATCCGGTGTACATATTGATAAAGTTAGCGTAAATGGTAAAACAATAGAATGGCAGGAACCCAATTATCATGCTACCTGGCAGGCATTACGCTTTCCCCAAAAATTAATGCCTAAAGATTCTGTTCAATTGCATATTGACTGGCATTATGATGCATCATTGGAAAGCGGCAGAGAAGGTATGATTGATTCCACCACTTTTTATCTGGCTTATTTTTATCCAAGAGTGGCTGTTTATGACGATTACAATGGATGGGATAAAGAAGATTTTACCGATCAGCAGGAATTTTACAATGATTTTAATAACTATCGTTTGCAAGTAACTGTACCCAAAAATTTTGTGGTATGGGCAACCGGTAATTTAAACAATCCAAAAGAAGTGCTGGCACCTAATATCATTGAACGGTTAGAACAGGCGCAGGAAACAGACTCTACCATTTCTATTGCCACTCTGAATGAAATGTTGCAGGGGAAAGTAACACAACAAAAAAACAATACCTGGAAATTTAGTGCAGACAACATCACGGATATGGCTTTATGCGTGAGTGATCATTATGTTTGGGATGCGGCCAGTATTGCAGTTGCCCCAAACCGGGAAAGAGTGAGTGTGCAATCGGCATACAACGATACTGCAAAAGATTTCCATCAAATGATAAACTTTGCTCATCATGCCATTGACTGGTTTTCAAAAAACTGGCCCGGAGTGCCTTATCCTTTTCCTAAAATAACGGTATGCCAGGGTTATGCAGATATGGAATACCCCATGATGGTAAATGACGGTACGAATGATGACCCGGTTTTTTCGCGTTTTGTAGCAGAACACGAAATTGCACACTCCTATTTTCCATTTTATATGGGCATTAATGAAAACCGTTTTGGCTTTATGGATGAAGGTTGGGCTACTACCTTTGAATACCTGATTGGACAGGCAGATTTGGGGCCAAAAGTTGCAGCAAATTTTTATCAAAGTTTTAGAGTGCGTAGTTGGATTAACGATCCATCGGCAGAAGAAGATATTCCCATTATTACACCTGCTAATATTTTGAGAGGTCTTGCCTATGGTAATAATGCCTATGGAAAGGCATCGCTAGGCTATTTAGCTGTTAAAGATATGTTGGGTGATGATTTGTTTAAAAAATGTTTACATACCTATATGAACCGCTGGCACGGTAAGCACCCCTTTCCATGGGATTTTTTCAACACGTTTAACGATGCCTCGGGGCAGAACTTAAATTGGTTTTGGCAAAATTGGTATTTCACGAACGGGTACATTGATTTAGCCATTCAAAATATTACTAAAAATAGCAAAGGGTACACCGTTAGTATTAACAATATCGGTGGATTTGATGCGCCGTTTGATGTAATGGTTACTTACACCGATGGAAGTACAGATGCTATACACCAAAATGCTTTTATCTGGAAAACCAATGAAAAGCAAGCCAGTATTGCTATTGAAACTAACAAAAGCATTCAATCGTTAAAAATTGACGGTGGTATATTTATGGATGCCAACACAAAAGACAATAGTTGGCAGGCACAATAAAAAAAGCCTGTGTTTTATGAGCATGGAACACAGGCTTTCAAATATCCATTATCATTAGGCCCTTTTTTTAGTGGCCTTTTTTGTTTTAGAACCTCCCGAAGCCAAAATAGCATCAATCGCTTTTGAAAATCCGGCTAATGTAATGGAATCAGTATAACGTTCATCATTCAGGAAGAAAGTGGGTACCTCTTTTACCCCTTTTTGCTGGCCATAACTAATATCGCCACGAACCTGCCATCCAAAAGTTGAGTTCATCAAATCATCTAAAAATACTTTACTGGTAACACCCGCTTCCCTTGCATAAGATTTTAAAGTAATGGTACCCAAATTATGCCTGTTCTGAAACAGTAAATTATGCATAGGCCAAAATTTACCTTCCTGCCCTGCTGCAACAGCTGCCTCGCCAGCTTTTAAAGCCCGTTGATGAATATTGGTTAAAGGGAAATGTCTGAAATTTAATCTAACATCATCCGGATATTTTTCCAATACCTGTTTTACCACTTCATTAGCAGCCGCACAGGCATCACTTTCATAATCACCAAACATCATTAAAGTTACAGGCGCAGTATCTTTGCCTACATATATATCTTTTGGTTCAATAATTATGAGTGCCTCTTTGGGTTTCATTGCCATTATTACACTATTTAATCGATAAAAAAATGAATTAAAATCAGCTTATTTTACTGAATTTTGGGCGCAAAGTAGCATAATTAACGCAAAAACAATCAAATAGTGTTTTTCTTTATTACAACTACTCGTTTCTAAATACTACTACCCCATCAAATACATCTACTAATACCGGCTTTAATTTATCCACTTCACCAGCAAGTATTTTCTTGCTCAATTGGTTCACAATAGCCTTTTGAATTAAGCGTTTTAAAGGTCTTGCTCCAAATTGAGGGTCAAACCCATTTTCAGCCAGATAATCAATCAAATAATCACTAAAATCAATATGTATTCCATTGGCAGCAACCAAATCCTGTAAATTCTTTAACTGTATGTTTACAATTCCTTTAATATCATCTTTCATTAACGGCTGGAACATAATTACCTCGTCTACCCTGTTTAAAAATTCAGGACGAATGGTTTGCTTCAATAGATTTAATACTTCCACTTTTGCTTTTTCAACAACTTCCTCTTTATTTTTTTCGTTTACATTTTCAAAAGCATCCTGAATAATCTGGCTACCCATGTTACTGGTCATGATGATGATGGTATTTTTAAAATTAACGGTACGGCCTTTGTTATCGGTTAACCGGCCATCATCTAACACCTGTAACAATACATTAAACACATCGGGATGCGCCTTTTCAATTTCATCTAACAACACAACGGAATAGGGTTTACGCCGTACAGCTTCAGTTAGTTGCCCTCCTTCGTCGTATCCAACATAACCCGGAGGTGCACCCACTAAACGAGATACGGTATGCTTTTCCTGATATTCACTCATATCAATCCGGGTCATCATGTTTTCATCATCGAACAAATAATCGGCTAATGCTTTGGCTAATTCTGTTTTACCAACACCGGTTGTACCCAGAAAAATAAATGAACCAATGGGCTTTTTAGGATCCTGTAATCCGGCACGACTTCTTCTAATGGCATCGGCAACGGCAGTAATGGCTTCATCCTGACCAACAACTCGTTTATGCAACTCATCTTCTAAATTTAATAATTTTTCCCGTTCACTTTGCAGCATTTTAGTTAATGGAATTCCGGTTGCCTTGGCTACAGACTCTGCAATATCTTCTGCATCTACTTCTTCTTTTAATAAACGCTTTTCGGGTGATACCTCATCCAGTTCTTTGGTTAATTGCACAATTTGTGCTTCCATTTCTTTGATTTTTCCATACCTTATTTCGGCTACTTTACCATAATCGCCTTCCCGTTCAGCACGTTCAGCTTCTAATTTCAATGATTCAATAGCTGCTTTGGCATTTTGTATTTTTTCAACAATTTCCTTTTCCTGTTTCCACTTAGCTTTTAAGGTATCGCGTTCAACACTCAACACCGAAATTTCCTGATTCAATTCTTTTAGTTTCGCTTCATCATCTTCACGTTTAATGGCTTCTCTTTCAATTTCTAACTGGCGTATGTTTCTTTCTAATTTATCTAACTCTTCCGGCATAGAATTCATTTCCAGCCTAAGTTTGGCGGCACTCTCATCAATTAAATCAATGGCTTTATCGGGCAAAAAGCGATCGGTTATGTACCGGTTCGATAATTCGACTGCTGCAATAATAGCTTCATCTTTAATGCGAACATGGTGGTGCGTTTCATATCTGTCTTTGATGCCCCGTAAAATAGAAACAGCATCTTCAACAGAGGGTTCATCTACCACTACTTTTTGGAAACGACGTTCCAAAGCCTTATCTTTTTCAAAATATTTTTGATATTCATTTAAAGTGGTTGCACCAATGGCTCTTAATTCGCCACGAGCTAAAGCAGGTTTTAAAATATTGGCCGCATCCATGGCTCCTTCTCCTCCACCGGCGCCAATAAGAGTATGAATTTCATCAATAAACAAAATAATTTCGCCTTCACTTTCGGCCACTTCTTTCACAACACCTTTCAACCTTTCTTCAAACTCACCTTTATATTTTGCACCGGCAATTAACTGCCCCATATCTAATGCATAAATAATTTTACTTTTTAAATTTTCGGGCACATCGCCATTTACAATACGCATGGCCAATCCCTCTGCTATAGCTGTTTTACCTACGCCCGGTTCACCAACCAATATTGGATTGTTTTTAGAACGGCGCGATAAAATATGCAGGGTTCTTCTAATCTCTTCATCTCTTCCAATAACAGGATCTAATTTTCCATTGCTAGCTAATTCATTTAAATTTTTAGCATATTTTGGAAGTATATTGAATTGTTGCGATTGTGTTTGAGAGTTAACGGTAGCACCTTTCCGTAATTCTTTTACCGCCGCTACAAATCCCTTTTCCGTTAATCCGGCATCTTTTAAAATTTTAGCCGCATCATCATTCATCTGCATAATTCCCAGCAACAAATGTTCTACACTTACAAACTCATCGCCAAATTGTTTTAAGGATGCATTGGCTTTTAACAGGGCATTATTTAATTCCCTGCCCAAAGCCTGAGCAGGTTCCACGCCTTGTACTTTTGGAAGTTTGGCAATGCTCTCCTCAGTTTTATTAATAACAAAAGCAACATTTACATTATTTTTTTTCAGTAAATAGGCAATAGAACTGTCTTCATCAGTTAATAGTGCTTTTAATAAATGGTTGGTTTCAATGTTCGGATTACCCGCATTGTAAGCCAACTGCTGAGCGGCCTGAATGGTTTCCTGTGCTTTAATAGTATAGTTATTCAAATTCATATGTTTAAAATTGGTGTTAATGATTGAAAATAGATATAATCGTTTTTAAAAAGTTAAACCTTATAACAATTCATACGGTTTTTACTGTTTTCTTTACATTCACAAATCATAATCCAACCATAAAATATGGAAAATATGTCGGTAAAAAACGTTAAAACCTGCTGTAAAGTCAGTCTTGTTATTGGCATGCTGCTATTCTTTCAGGTAAGTTACGGACAATATAATTTTGAACCCTTGCAAAAACAATTAACTGCCGCTAAAAAAGAGATTGGCAAAAACTATGTTTGCATGGTATACAAAGGGGGTAAAATAATTTTTAAGCAGGAAGAAGGCGATTTAAAAACCAACACACAATTGCCTATTGCGGGTTGCAGCAAATGGCTTACAGCAGCTTTGGTAATGACTTTTGTTGAACAGGGTAAACTGGGTTTAGATGATAAAGTAAGTACCTACTTACCCATTTTTGCCACTTATGGAAAAGCCTATATTACCATTAGGCAGTGCTTAAGCCATTTAACAGGCATTCAATCGCCACCCGGGATTGTAAGTGTATTACAAAAAAACAAATACGCCACTTTAGAAGAAGAGGTGAATGCATTTGCATCGAAACGGGAAATTCAGGATAACCCTGGTGTAGCATTTCGATACTCTAATATTGGGTTAAACATTGCTGCCCGTGTTGTAGAAGTGATTAGTAAAAAGCAGTTTGACCAATTAATGGCTGAAAGAATTTTCAGGCCGCTGAATATGCGCAATTCGTCTTTTTATAGTAATCGTGCTGTAAATCCATCGGATGGGGCTGTTACTACCGCTGCTGATTACATGAACTTTTTGGCCATGTTATTAAATAATGGGGTCTTCAATAATAAAAGAATTTTGAGTGAAAAAGCCATAGAAGAAATGGAGAAAGCGGAAACTAATTTGTCTATGATTCAATATGCACCGGCCATTGCAGCCGGATATAATTATGGTTTGGGAGCATGGATAATTGGCTGTAATGCGCAGGGTATTACTAGTGCCATGGCATCACCCGGCGCTATGGGTTGTTATCCATGGATTGATCGTTGCCACAATTATGCCGCATTAATTTTTGAAAAAAGCAAAAACGTTGATCAGAAGAAAGATGTATATCTTAATTTGAAAACCACAATTGATGAGCTATTACCGGGACATTGTGAATAAAAAACATTTAAATTTTCTTAAGCACCACTTGAGCATGATCATTTAAATACATGACATTATAAAAATCAACCAATTTTTCATAATCAGTAGCCGGAAACTGTTGTTTGATGCCTGTCTGATATCTGATCACTTCAATTTCGTTATTATTATAAATAAACTGTATGGCATAATCGCCAAAAATGGTATGAATACTTTGTGGTTTCGGCAGTGATTCTATTTCATAACCAGTGGGTATAGTGATAAAAACAGAATCGGTATGTAAAAAATTTTCTTTCAATACAATGGGATATTTCCTCGTTTCATCAGGCAATAATTTTAGTTCCCATTTATTAAAAATATCAGGTTTTATAAATAGTCGCTTCCCCATAACTGCCGCAAATCCATTTACAATAATTTCAAAACTTTCTTTCACAACCGGAATGATACTTTTTTGCTCCTCTAATTGAATATGTTGAACGTTATACGTAGGTAAGTTAAAATTCTGATTATAATATTGTTGTATCTTTTCCGGTATACCAACATTCAATAATTCATGTACATCATCAATAGCCTGACCAGTATAAAGGGTATGCACTTGAGCCTGCATGTTCCCTCTTTCATCAATGGTTGCATGTACCACCCGGTTTTGTTGATTGTCATGCATAGAATAAGTGGGCGTATGCACTACAATACCACCTGAATCAGTAATCAGTAATGCATCTCTATCATCAGTAAAATGGCTTGCAAATCCCGGTGCTACGGATGAACTGGTACACTCTAACCATATGGAATCTTGCCCATCAGGCACACATACAGTAGCATGATTAAAATAACCACATGGAAAATCTTTCCATATAGGCAAATGCCTATCCGTTGCACTGATGAGCACATAATAAGCTTTTATACCTGCTTCTTTTAAGAGTGCCACCATGAAATTAGAAAGTGCTTTACAATCGCCATATTTGTTATCCGATACATATTTACAATCAAAAGGTTGCCAACCTCCTATTCCTAATGCAATATTGATATAACGTGTATTTTTTTGAAGATATTGGTACAAAGTAACAATTTTTTGCTGCTGATTTTGTAAGTGATCTGTAAGCAGATGCACCTGCTGTTTAATATTATCGGGTAACATATCATGCCCGGCATTTAACTGATTGATAAATTTTCCAAACGATTGCCAACTCTGCATACTGCCTGTATAATTTTGCAGCTGAAACACAGGCAGGGTGATGAAAACAAACGGATCTGTTTGGAATACATTGGGCTGAAATAGTTCTCGATGAATAGCTTTTTTAAAATTAAGCAGCCAGGTATATGTTTTGGTATTATTGACTATAACGGAATCAAAATGCAACATTTCTTTTTGCAAAACTTTGTAATTGACATACAATTCAGATGGAAAAGTTACGCTAAAACTACTTTGCTCTACGCTAATATTACTACCTGCCAAAGGTTGCCAGTTGGGTAATTGAAAGGTTTGAGTATGTATTTCCTCATCATTATACACAACAGTATAGGGATAAGAACGATAAAAAAAATCATAGGATTTTCTACGGTCATCGAGCACCAAACTCATGTTATCATTCACCGGAACATCATCAATATCTTTTTTTTTCATACTTTTTAATTTCTTTCCAGAAGCATCAAAAAGGGTACCTGAAATATCTCTTAACATATTCATTTGGTCATAGGTATTTAAGTATACGGCATAATCATTCCCTTTTTGATTCAATACCGTAATAGCATAGTTATGGTGAACTACTACCTTGCTTTCATTATCAATAGTAACGATAGTATTATCATATCGCACTACGGCATTTGCATTGGCCGTAATAGAATCGGGAATGAGATGAACATCTAATGATTGTGCATTATTTTGTATACAAAGAAAAAATAAAGAGAATAGCAGGATCAATTTCATCGAATTGATTTTACATACTTTAAAAAAATATAACATCCATTTTATTGCCGTGTTTTACTTTTCAAACTACGGTTTAGTAGCTACTTTCTTTTTTAAAACTATTTGTTCACTTTCTTTTTGCACTATAAACGCATAAAAATCGCGAAGAGTGCTATATTCATCCGGATCAAAATTGGCTTTATTGAGTGCCAAACGGCAACGCATTTGTATATGGTTATTTTTGTTTACAATCAAATATTCAAAACTACCTTCCTTCCCACTTAATTGTACTCTGGCCGATTTAGGTAATTCATCCACCACATAACCTTCCGGTACATCCATATCCAACAAATAGGTACTGTTGAAACAATTAGGCATTTCTACAGGAAAGGTTCTACTTTCTGCTTTAAAAGGATTGTCAGTTATTTTATCTTGTAAAATCGGATTTAAATAAATTAAATCATCATCGGGATTAAAGCTAAAAACAGCAGTATATTGCAATTTTAATGGCTCATCCAAATCTTTTAAATTATCGGCATGCATATCTTTAATCTGAACCGGTTCATTGAATTGTTTTTGGAGTTTTTTGGTGTAGGCATCTATTGATGTAGCGGTAATTTCATTACGCACATCCTGCGATTCAAAATTGCCAAAGCTTTTATTGAAAACAACATTGAGTGCCTTATTAGCCACATCGGGTTGCATATGCACAATATCCATTTGATACTCTTTCACAGAATCAGCATCAAAACTTATCAGCAATGGCTCTTTATCATTAATAACTCTTGCAAAGCCATTGTAACAATCAGCCGGCAAATGATTAAAACCTAAATTTGGTCTGGTTGCATCCAAGTAATAGGCTTCATCATTTATAAAAACACGGGTAATTACATAATTAAACTTCCGCATCACCGGATAGTTTTGTAAAACTTTTCCATGATCGCGGGTACTGAGTATAACAGGATAGGCTTCCAGTCCGGCCTGCTTTAACATGGCGGTTAATAAAATATTAAGATCAGCAACATTCCCTTTTTTTGATTGAGCAATTTTTTTTAATGGTGCAGATAAAAATCTGGAACTATAATCATTACAGGAATAATGATCTCTTACAAAAGCAAATATACCTTGTGCTTTTTCAAGATCGTTGGTAGCATTTGCAGTTGCGGTTTTAATATCGTCTTTCAACCAGATATTATTGTAATTCAACTCTAAACCAAAATCTGAGTCTTTCAATAATTTTTCAGAAATTTGAAACCAGCTTTGTGCAACTTTTTCCACATTTTCTTCGGGCATGCGTATTTCTGATAATTGAAATTGAATAGCACTTACATAATTACCAGAACTAGTCATATACAATTGAGGATGGAATGCCGGCACATCTTTCATTGCCCAAATATGTTTAATTGCCTGTGTACTCACTGCTCCGGTATTTCCCGACTCCGCTGCACTTTTACCATTTTCATGAATGTAATACCGTTCTCGCACTTCTGTAGCTGTATCAATATAATAATTTTGCAACCCTTGTTTTATGATGGCATAATTAAAAAAGTAAGGCACATTCACTTCATATTCACTATATAAAACAGGATATTTTTTTTGAAAATCCCAGTCGGGCATAAAACTATACCCAGGCAAAATAACTTTAATATGAAACTCAACAATTGAACCTTCTTTTATATTGGGATAAGTAAATTTATATGTAGTTATATCTTTTCCTACTTCAGTAAACAAAGCAGATTTATCCAATTTGGTTTCAACCACTTGTCCATTTTCTAAATTAAAAGTAGAAGCTTCAAGCGATACCAATTTAGTTTGATAATCATTAGAAATATAAAGTGGTATTATTATAATAGCTGCATCAAAACCATTTTTATGCATTAAACGCATACGGGAATATTGCTCATAAATTACGGAGAAGAAACCATTACTGTTTCCTACATAACTTGAACTTCCTGCATTATACAATATTACCGCATCAGCAGCAGAATCAATTTTATATTGCGTAGGCATAAAATCATCGGTAGTTATATGCCCAAATTTTAATTGAATTCTCCGTTGCTGCGCAAAAGCCATGCTTAATAAACAACAAACAAAAACCGGCCAAATTTTAAAACTTTTCATAGAATAAAGTTTAGGAAGCGTAATTTTATTTTTGCATAATCAATAATACATAAAATTTTTATTTCATCAACAATTTAATAAGAAAAAAATTTTGAGCCATTTAACCGATAGAAATACAAGCATTGTTAAGCAAACTGCTCAAAAATTATGGTTTGATTATTGTGGTATTGCCAAGGCTGAACAATTAGAGGAAGATGCCAAAAAATTAGAAGCCTGGCTAAATAAAGGCATGCATGGCACGATGCAATACATGGAAAATTATTTTGACATGAGAACAGACCCACGCAAGTTGGTACCGGGAGCAAAATCAGTTATTACCTTGTTAAAGAATTACTTTCCTGCGCAACAACAAAAAAACAATACGCCTAAAATAGCACGTTATGCCTATGGCAAAGATTATCATCTGGTTATTAAACAGCAACTGAATGAATTTTTAGCAAGTATTTCAAATACTATCGGGGCAATAGCCGGAAGAGGATTTGTTGATTCAGCACCAGTTTTAGAAAGAGCATGGGCACAAAAAAGCGGTTTGGGCTGGATTGGGAAAAATGGCAACTTAATTCACCCCAAAGCAGGTTCATTTTATTTTATTGCAACATTAATTACCGACTTAGAGTTGAATTACGATAACCCATTGACGAAAGATTACTGCGGCACCTGCACCAAATGTTTAGATGCCTGCCCTACTGATGCAATTTTGCCTAATAAAACCATTAATGGTAGTCAATGTATTTCCTATTTCACCATTGAATTGAAAGAAATGATGATACCCGAAACACAAAAAGGGAAGTTTAATAACTGGATGTTTGGGTGTGATATTTGTCAGGAAGTATGCCCTTGGAACCGTTTCAGTCAACCACACAACGAGCCGGCATTTTCGCCTATTCCCGAAATTTTAGAATTAAGTACGCAGGAATGGATGCACCTAAGTGAAGCAGCATTCAACCAGATATTTAAACATTCCCCTTTAAAAAGAAGTAAATACAAGGGTATACAACGCAACTTGCGTTTCATTCAATCAGATACAGTTATTGATGACACAAACATACCTTAATGGGTATAGCCTACTTAAAGTATTTATATCCATATTTTGCATACCCTTAATTTTGTGTAATGAATTTAGTTGAACGCGATGCAGCAGTAATCTGGCATCCTTTTACGCCACAAAAAAACAGAATAGACCCTATTCCTATCACGAAAGGAAAAGGTACACTTTTGTTTGATGCAGCCGGTAATGCATACATTGATGCGATTAGTAGTTGGTGGGTTACCTTACACGGACATGCACATCCTTACATTGCAGAAAAATTATACCGGCAGGCTTTGCAGTTAGAACAGGTAATTTTTGCAGGCTTTACACATGAGCCAGCCGTTTGTTTAGCAGAAAGATTACTTGAAATTTTATCCGGCCCCTTTGCAAAAATATTTTACAGCGATAATGGCAGCACCTCAACCGAAGTGGCATTAAAAATGGCGATACAATTTTGGTGGAACCAACAACAGCAGCAAAGAAAGAAAATTATTGCTTTTAAAAACGCATATCATGGAGATACATTTGGGGCCATGAGTGTTAGCGATCGTAGTGTTTTTACACTTGCTTTTCATGATTTACTTTTTGAAGTAATTTTTTTGGATACACCTTCACAAGAAAACATAGTTTCATCTATTGCCACTATGCAACAATATGCCGCAGAAACGGCTGCATTTATTTATGAACCATTGGTTCAGGGAGCAGGCGGATTAAAAATGTATGATGCCGCTTTACTCAATCAACTACTTGTTGCAGCAAAAGAAAACAGCATTATTTGCATTGCAGATGAAGTAATGACCGGGTTTGGCAGAACAGGTAAAATGTTTGCTTCAGAATATTTAACTGTTAAACCCGATATTATTTGTTTGAGCAAAGGATTAACAGGAGGCACTATGGCACTGGGTGTTACTGCCTGCACTCAACAAATATATAACGCATACATGCAGGATGATGCACTCAAAACTTTTTTCCATGGCCATTCCTTCACTGCCAATCCCTTAGCCTGTACCGCAGCCTTAGCCAGTTTGGATTTACTACAGCAGCCCGATACCGTTACTGCAATTGAGAAAATTTGTAAATCAATAGCAGTTTTTGCAAATGAACTTACCCAATTAAAAGCGCCCATCAAAAACATTAGAACTTTAGGCACAATTATAGCCTTTGAAATAAAATTAGGAAAAGATGAGTACTTAAACAATGTGAGCCAATTTGTAACACAAGCAGCATTAAAACAAGGGGTTTATTTAAGACCATTGGGCAATACCGTTTATGTGATGCCGCCCTATTGCATTACAGATGAGGAGTTAAGAATAGTTTTCACAGTTATTAAAAACATACTGCAACATTATGAATAGCAATATTGAGCAACTCTATCATATAGCACAAAAGCAATCCAAAAAAATTATAGGATTGATGAGTGGCACTTCCTTAGATGGTTTGGATATTGCTATTTGCACATGTGAAGGCAATGGGTTGAATACATCTGTAACCATTCAAGAATTTACAACAGTACCATACACACAAAAGTTTAAAACGGAAGTAAAATCTGTTTTCAGCAATCGCCATGCCGATTTAGAAAAAGTATGTATACTGAATGAATGGATTGCAGAAGAACATGCCAAAATAATTCTGGCAACTCTTGCAGGCTGGAACATTCATCCCAAAAATATTGATTTGATTGCTAGCCATGGACAAACCATTTACCATGCCCCAAAACGATTACATGGATTAGAAGCATTTAATAATGCCACACTGCAAATTGGCGATGGAGATCATTTGGCTGTAAAAACAGGCATTATCACCATCAGCGATTTTCGGCAAAAACATATTGCCGCAGGTGGTGAAGGTGCCCCTTTAGCAGCTTATGGCGATTATTTTTTGTTTAGCAAAAAACATGAAAATAGGATTATGCTGAATATTGGCGGCATAGCCAATTTTACTTATTTGCCGGGAGATTTAGATGTACAAAAAGTTTTTTGTACCGATACCGGCCCGGGTAATACCCTGATGGATGCTTATATTCAACATCATTTTCCGGGAAATTATTTCGATAAAAATGCCGCTGTTGCGTTAAACGGAAAGATACTTCCTGCACTGTTAATAGCATTAAAAGATCATACTTTCTTCAATAACGAATTCCCCAAAACAATTGGACCGGAATTATTTAATCTGGCCTATTTGCAACAGGCTATTGAAAGCTCCGGCATTCAGCACTATACAAAAGAAGATATAATGGCCACCTTAAACAAATTTACGGCCGATACTATAGCAGAAGCCATTTTAAAAGCAAGTACACACAACAAAACGTCTGTTATTTATTGTAGTGGTGGTGGCATGCACAATCCTTTACTCATGCATCATTTAAAGGCTTTATTACCCAATATGGTTTTTAGAAATACACAGGAGTTGAACATTAATCCCGATGCAAAAGAAGCCGTATTATTTGCAGTATTAGGTAATGAATGTGTTAGCGGAAAGGGGTTGGCGTTAGGTGAAGGTCAGCCTGCTATTACAATGGGGAAAGTCAGTTTTCCTGCCTAAACAAAATTAATTTTTCTTTTCAACCAATGTTTGAAGCCGGTTCAGATTTTGTTCTAACATTCTGCCAATAATTTTATCACTCATTAAAGAACCAAATCGCTCCCAGGGATACCATTTAAAAAATTGTTCATATTGCCATTGCACAACAGCAGATGCTCCATTAGATGCAGGTATGATTTGCATGGTTGAAATTAAGAGATGATTTTTTGCACTTCGCCAAACAGAAACAACAGAATCGGGCACAACTTTTTCGATCTGCACTGTTCTATTTCCAATTTCTGCTTCAGTTTGTGAAAGCACATGTACCGATGTATCCTGCATACCCGAAATCCATTTTTGCCAACCTTGCATATTTTGCAAGTAAGGTCTTACACTATCTACTGGTGCATGAATGGTAATGGCTCTTGAAACAATAATACGTGCAGGAAACAATAGTGCTATTACCTGTACCAATATTGCTAAAAAAAGAATGCTGAAAAAAGCTTGTTTTACTAATCGCATAATGCAGTTATTCCCATTTAAAGGTTTTAATGGCTACATAGTAAATTAAAATACCCCAAATTGCTAAAATGCCAATCTCTTTCCACACACTGATTAATGATGCGCCCTCGAAAGAAATTGACCGCATGGCATTGTTGAATTGCGTTAAGGGTAATGCATTACAAAAAGGTTGCATCCATACCGGAAAATTATCAATCGAGAAAAAGGTGCCGGCTAATAAAAATTGAGGTAATGTAAAAATGTTGGCAAAAGGAGGAATGGTGCTTTCGTTTTTGGCTACACCACTTACAATAAAACCAAAACCCATGAATACGATTAAAGCCAAAAAACTCAGAAGCATGATGTTGATGAAGGTTACAATTCCATGCACTAACGTAAAATGAAAAAATACTTTTCCAATTACAATGATAACCACTGCAGTAATTAACTGAAATATAATTCTGCCCAAGGCTTCACCTAAAATAATATAAGATCGTTTAATGGGTGTAGCAAAAAAACGCTTCAATACCAACTGTTGCCTCAAGTTAAAAAACAAAAAAGCAACCCCAAATACGCCGGAACTTAATAAAGAAAAACCCAATTGGCCCGGTAGTATAAAATCGATGGTACGGTAAATTCTGCCCGGAATTTTTTCAATCGTATTATTAATGGTAGCAATACTAGGTGTATTGGGATACATTTTTTGATTGATGCCCGTTATAATCGATTGAATAATTTGCTTTAAGATGGATATATTCTGAGGATTTACCGATTCGGAGCTTTTTAACTGGATGATATAAGGAATGGCCGGATTATTAGAATGTTCAATTTTTATAATAGCCGTAATGCGCCCTTTTTCCAAGTCTTCTTTCAATTGTTCATCCGCTTTGTCTTTAAACTTTAAGTTGCTGATGTTTTTCAATGCAGGATAAATGAAATTGGCCGTATCAGAAGTTTTGTCCATAACCACATTCAGCGAAACACCACCGCCATTTCCTAAAAAACCAAAAACCAAAATAAAAACTAATGGAAATCCAATGCTGAACGCTACGGCTGAAGGGCTACGCAAGGTAGCTCTTAAACTGGCCTTAGTAATTGCCAACATGGCAGTTATTTGATTATATTTTTTCTGCATATCAATTTTAATTGTGTAGCAAAGCTATTTGTTTATTTATCTTCTGCAGGCAACTGAGCATTATTAAAAAATCATTAAAAAAAATTATAGCAAATATTTTAAATTCAATCCGTTTGTATTTCCTTTTCTGTTGTAAAATGGCTTTAAGCCTGCCCCTTCAACAATTAATGCAATCTATCCACACCATTCATGCAGACTATACATTCTATTTTCAACAATATATTGAATATTACGTCAAGGCAAAATAAATACTGACAGGAGCATTATTGACCAAATTGTTGTATTTTAAATGCCTATTCTAACAAATAATACAACTTATGTTTGAACAAATCTTGCAATTGGTTCAGCAACATGCACAGGATGCTGTTGTGAACAATCCGGCCGTTCCCAACGAAAACAATGAAGCAGTAATGCAGGAGGCCGGCCATTCCATTACCAATGGATTGCAAAATCTGTTATCTGGCTGTGGATTGAATACGCTTTTTCAAGGCGGCAATGTATCAACCAACAATCCTGCCATTCAGAACATTTCAAGCAATTTTATTAGCAGTATTACGCAAAAATTTGGCATATCAAGTGAAGCTGCATCCGGTATTGCCGCCAGTGTAATACCCAATGTATTGAATAGCATCCAAAATATGGGAAATGGTTCGGGCGATATTCAGAATATATTGAGTAGCCTTACATCGGGCAATACTAATTTTTGGGGTATAGCTAACTCTATTGGAAGCAAATTGGGGCTTGATAAAGATGTGGATGTAGATTTTGATGACTTAAAAAAATTGTTTTAAATATCAGCCCCTAATTTACAATCATATGATTCAGTTTTACGGTTAAGTTATTTTTATTATAAAACATTATAAAACAATTGCAATGAAATATTTATTGAACGCAGCAAAAATTTTTCTTTTTTTACTCCTTATCCTTGTACAAAAAAGCCATGCACAAGCTTTACCTACCCGTTGGGATGAATTAACTGCAAGTGATTGGAACAATGTACTTCAACAATCAAACTACACTTGTATTCTACCCATTGGCATCTTAGAAAAACATGGCCCGCATGTACCCATTGGGTCTGATTTAATACGGGTAAGGGAATATGCAGCCCGCGCCACAAAAAAAGAATATGCTGTTGTTTTTCCGGATTATTTCTATGGCCAAATTAATGAAGCCCGGCATCAGCCCGGTGTTTTTGCCCTCAAAGAACGCGTAGTATGGGATTTATTAGAAGCAACCTGTGATGAAATTGCGCGTAACGGATTTAAAAAAATCATTATTATTAATGGTCATGGCGGCAATCCGGAATTGATACGTTATTTCATCCAAACAAGATTAGAGCAACCGCATAACTATGCAGTTTATTTTTTTGAGCCCCATAGTGATAGTGCATATCTACAACAATTGAAAACATTGCACCAATCTCCGCTTAGTACAGATATGCATGCCGGAGAAAATGAAACTTCAGAATTGTTGTATCTAAGACCAGATTTAGTTAAAATGGATAGCGCTAAAAATGAATCGGGTAAAAATTTAAACAGATGGCATATTCCTAATGTGTATACGGCCATTTGGTGGTATGCCGATTTTCCGAATCATTATGCCGGCGAGGGTGATAAAGCCACAGCGGCATTGGGTGAGCTATTAGTAAATCATGTTGTGGATCAATTGGCAAATGCCATTAAAGCTATTAAAGCAGATACCACTACATTACCTTTGCAGGAGGAATTTTATAAACGGGTAAGAAAGTGAATCCGCCCATTCATTTTATCAATTAATTAATCATTATTTGTCTAACGCAGGTTTTTGAGTTGATTCTGCTACTATCCATCCTGTAGCATACATCCATTTGGTCATTTTATATAACTTATTATAATCTATTCTATTTGGCTCATCTTTCGGCGTATGATAATCTGGATGCAGTAAAGTAGTAAAAAATATTGCAGGTATACCTTCTTGTGCATAAGGCAAATGATCACTTCTAAAATACCAGTTTTCCGGATGTGTAGGTGCGTCCCAAGAAAAATCTACCTTAAAATGAGTATACTTATCATTTGCTTGCATGGCTATATCGACCAATGCAGTTGAATTTTTGTGTGGTTTTAACGTCCCTAATAAGGCTGCAGAATCAGGTGCATTTCTGCCAATCATATCACCATTTAATACTGCAACAATATCATTTTTGGGAACAGTGGAATGTTTGGCATACCAGCGTGAGCCCAATAAACCTCTCTCCTCGGCTCCATGCCAAACAAATAAAGCAGATCGCTTCCCGGGCTTTTCATGCCAGGCTCTGGCAATAGCCAACATGGCAACAGTTACAGAGGCATTATCATCTGCTCCGTTCCAAATAGAATCATTATCAACAGGATTGCCTACCCCATCATGATCATGATGGCTGCTGAACAAAACATATTGTTGATTTAAAACAGGATCTGTTCCCTTTATCTTCCCAATTACATTTACTGAAGGATAAGTAAAATGTTCGGCAATAAAATGAATGTTGACTTTTGCATTCGCTACCAATAATTCATGTGCTTTAGTTGGGGAAATCAAAATAATTTGAAATGGTTTACGATCGGTATTGGCTTGTTGCATTCCCTCAATCTGGTATTGCCCTGTTTGGTAAGCATGACTGATAAAAGGCAATAAAGACATTACGGTGCTATCAGCTACCACAAGTAACCCTGAAGCCCCATTTCTTTGCATAATTGATCCGGCATTACGCAAAGCCAATAACGTATATCTAAACGCCCACAAACTCATTCCCTTAGCAGGTAGCGGATTAGGTGCTACTATTTGCATAGCCACCATTTTATCTTTGATAGATTGTACCGTATCGGCATAAGTGTTAAGCCAAACAATATTGCCGGATAAATGTATATCTGCCACTACTGTTGGCCAATAATCTTTCCATAATGTTAGTGGTACTCCGTTTAAAACAAACCGGCTCTCATCGGCTATTCTTGCACGCAATAAATTAAAAAATTGAAAATAAGTGCCATTATCACCTCCGGGTGCCAAACCTGCTTCCTGTGCCTTTTGTGCTACCCACGCTGCAGCTTCCAATTCATCCAATGTTCCTGCCCTTCTACCCCTGAAAGCATCAGCTGCAAGTGAGTACAAATTATTTTGTAAATCTTCAATACGAATAGCATTAAAGGCAGGTGGAAGCAGCAGGTTATTTGTTTTTTGCTGAGAGAAAGCTATTAAACTAACCAATACAAAAGAACAAAAGATGGTAATTTTTTTCATAGCAGTATTACTATTTTAATAAAAAAGATTTACTGTATAATGATACTTGATAACAGCAAATTGATGAACCATTTTAAATATTGCGCAGTGTTGCTTTTGTAAATTCATTCACAACATTACCGGTATTCAATGTACCTGCAGGTTCAAACAACATTATATGCACCTCCGCCTCTGCAACAGGCCTGTGTTCAACACCACGAGGTACAATAATAAATTCCCCTTCTTTCACATCAATTTTTTTATCGGCAAACTCCATTACAAAAGCTCCTTTTATTACATAAAATAGTTCATCCTCATCATCATGGTGATGCCAGATAAATGCACCTTTAAATTTTACTAATTTTACGTCCTGGCCATTTAAGTGGCCCACAACAGCAGGATTCCAATAGGTATCTATACAAGATAGCTTTTCAGCAACATTCACAGATTGTGGCATCATATTGTTTGAAATTATGTTTCCATCAAAGATACAGAAACCAAGTTGTATGATTTTGAATTGTTGCTCAGTCAATCCATTCTATCTACAAAACGCAATTACCGAAAACACAGCAAAAGAATAAAAAAATAATTTTCCCATATACAATTGTTGTAGTATTGCTGCCAATTATTCGGATTTTCAAAAAATTCTGAATAACAAAGTCATCATGGCAACTACAACTGCATATATTTTATTGGGAAGTAATTTGGGTAACAGAACGGCATACCTGCAAGCTGCCATCAATGAAATTGAGAAGCAATGCGGACCAATTATTATAACTTCATCTATTTATGAAACAGAAGCCTGGGGAGTAGAACAACAGCCGCCCTATTTAAATCAGGTAATTGCCATTACAACCACTTTATTGCCTGAACAGTTAATGCAAACCTTGCTTGAAATTGAGTTGAAATTAGGCAGAAAAAGAACAAAACGTTTTGCAGAACGAACCATTGATTTAGATATTTTACTCATTAATAACCTCATCTTTCAAACACCGCTCTTAACTGTTCCGCACCCTGCCATGCAACAACGCAAATTTGTTTTATTGCCCTTGCAGGAAATAGCACCGCAAATTATTCATCCAATAACTCAACTTAGCATTACCCAAATGTTACAAGCTTGTACAGATAAATTGCGTGTAGAAAAATTTGAAAATCACGCTTAATTTTACCCATCAAACCATCGCTACTGCTCAATGAAATACCATTATATTACAGTTGAAGGAAATATAGGTGCAGGCAAAACCACGCTTACCCATTTACTGGCTAAGCACTACAATGCCAGAATTATTTTAGAAGCATTTGCAGACAATCCATTCCTTGAAAAATTTTATGCCGACCCTTCAAAATTTGCATTTCCGTTAGAATTGTTTTTCATGGCTGAAAGGTTTAAACAATTAAAAACCATGCTGCATACACATGATTTATTTAGCAGTATTACCATTTCAGATTATTTGTTTTCAAAATGTTTGTTATTTGCAAAAGTGAATTTACCGGATGAAGAATTCAGATTATATCAAAAGTTATTCGATATTATGCAGCAACAAATTGCTTTTCCTGATTTGTTGATATACTTACATGCCCCAGTAAACAAACTACAGCAAAACATCAAAAAAAGACAACGCAGTTACGAACAAAATATTCCCGATAGTTACTTATTCAATTTACAGGAAACCTATACGCAGTACATTAAACAACATAATATTAAAACCTTGTTTATTGACGTTTCAAACGCGGATTTCTTAGGTAATTCTGCACATTTACAAGTTATAATAGATGCCTTAGACCGGGAATATGATGCCGGACAACACTTTTTTTCTCTGCCCTGATGTTTACATGTTATTGTATGTTATTTTCGTAGGAATGATCATTTAATTGTTGCAATGAATGGATGAGCCTAACCAACTACACGATGCATTTGCATCGATGCGTATCCCGGAATTTAGAAGTTTAATGATTGGGCGTTTTGCTTTTATCATGGGTTTACGCATGATGGCTACTTTGCTGGGCTGGTGGATATATGAATTAACGAATGCACCCATTGCCATTGGTTTAATTGGTTTGTCTGAAGTAATTCCTGCAGTATCATTGGCATTGTATGCCGGACATATAATTGACATAAGTGAAAAAAGAAAATTACTACTTACCTGTATTGGTTTATACATGCTTGCAGCAATATTATTAACCATACTTTCCACCCATTTCACAGCTATACACTTAAAAAATACCATCATTGCCGGCTGCATATACTGTATTGTATTTGGCACCGGCATTATCCGTTCATTTACCGGCCCTACTTTTAGTGCTTTGCTGGGGCATATTGTTCCTAAAAAAATTATTGCCAATGCCACTACCTGGAGTCAGGGAACATGGCTTTCGGCTTCTGTAACCGGACACGCTTCCGCAGGATTTTTAATTGCTAGTTTCGGCAATACGGGTACGTTAATAACCGTAATTGTTTTAGTGAGTATTGCGCTGGTGGTTTTGTTTTTTCTTAAACCAAAACCTCCTTTAAATGAACGCGGCGAAAAAAAAACCTGGGAAAGTGTAAAAGAAGGCCTGTATTTTGTTTACAGAACCAAAGAACTGCTGAGCGCTATTACCCTCGATTTATTTGCCGTTTTTTTTGGTGGCGCAGTTGCCATGATACCGGTTTATGCCAGAGATATTTTGAAAGTGGGACCTGAAGGATTTGGATTTTTAAACGGCGCATCCGACTTAGGTTCTATTTGCATCGTAATATGGCTCACTTTATTCCCGCTTAGAAAACAACAGGGTAAAAAATTATTGATTGCCGTAGGAATGTTTGGTCTATGCATTATTGTGTTCGCAATTTCTAAAGTATTCTGGATATCATTTGTAGTTCTATTAATTTCAGGAATTGTAGATGGGGTTAGTGTAGTGGTAAGAGGAACTATTATGCAATTAAAAACACCCGATCATATGCGTGGAAGGGTATTAAGTGTTAGTTCTATGTTTGTAAACTCCAGCAATGAATTGGGACAATTTGAAAGTGGAATGGCAGCTAAACTTATGGGCGTAGTGCCTTCAGTTGTTTTTGGTGGATGTATGACCTTATTGGTTGTAGGTGTTACCTGGATTAAATCGCCGGTATTAAGAAAAATGGAATATTAAATGGGTAACCAAAACGTTTACCAAAAATAGCATTGAATTTAAGTATTACAGTTTCTCATTCGTCAGTTTTTCAAGTACATAAAATACAGCCGGACAAAATTCTGAATTTTTCAAAGTAATGTTCACTCTTTTTAACAATACATCTTCATCCGTATAGGGAAACCGGGCACAATCTGATGGCCGGATTTCATAAATAGAACAGGCATTATTTTCAACTAAAAACGGACAAGGTGTTTGCTTTACAACATAATCCCCTTCCACATCCAACGTAAGATATGTGTCTATAAACAAACTTTCTTTCATTTTAAGATGCTTACTAATTCGTTTGATATCCGGAGTTTTAAAACGGGGGGAATAATTTTTACAACATTGTGCACACGACGAACAGTCAATATGCCGAAATGCCTCCTCATGCAAAGCAGGTAATTTTTTCAATACTTTATTGCGTTGTACACGTTGCAACCAATTTTTGTATTTTTTTTGATTGGCTGCGCTTTGTTTGTGCCAGTTATCTAAAAAAACTTCACCACTCATACTATAATATAAATTAATTTTTAATACAAAATATTTGTCGATTTCAACAATATATTAAGGCTTTGTTATTACTTATTATGCAAGTTATGACCTTACTTTGCAATAATATTCAATCTTTTCAATAGCATGGACAGTTTAAGGGAGCAATGGCTGATTTTAATTTCAACACCTGTCTATATCATCATCATTGGTATAGAATTGATGTTATCGCACCTGCAACATAAAAAAGTATATACATTTAAAGATACCGTAACCAATGTGTATTTAATGCTGTTGAATGGCGGAATTGATTTGGTACTCAGGCTTATTTATATCGGTATTTGGCAGTATTTTTTTCTGCATGCATTTTTTAAATGGCAAGAACATGGATTAACCTATTGGCTGATGTTACTGCTGGCAGAAGATTTTCTATATTATTGGCTGCATCGGTTCGACCATGAAATACGGTTTTTCTGGGCTACTCACGTAACACACCATAGTTCGCCGTTAATGAATTTTACGGTTGGCTTTCGTTCATCCGTTTTTCAACCACTGTATCGTTTTATTTACTTCATTCCTTTAGCCATGGCAGGCTTTCATCCGGTTGATATTCTGTTCATATATTCTGCTACACAGATATGGGGCATTTTTGTGCATACGGAACTTATTGGCAAAATGGGTTGGTTAGAATATTTTATGGTTACCCCATCCCACCACAGAGTACACCATGGATCGAATCCAAAATACTTAGATAAAAACATGGGAATGTTCCTGATTATATGGGATAAACTATTCAATACTTTTCAGGAAGAATTGCCTACCGATGAATACCAGCCCATACATTACGGATTAACCAAGAATCTCGAAAAACCCGATGCTTTCACCATTATTTTTCATGAATGGATTCAAATTGCCAAAGATGTTCTTCAAAAAAATATTTCCTTTAAACAAAGAATGGGCTATTTATTTGGCCCTCCGGGGTGGAGCCATGATGGCAGCCGACAAACCAGCAAAGATATACAGATATTAGAATCACAGCAATCAGGTGATCCAGCCAATTCTATTCAATCTGGGGAATCCGACCAATTACAGATGCAAACCATTTAAAATAACCATTCTTATTTCTTTCCTTACACCTGTTCCAATATTAAACAATACTATTGCTTTGAATCATACAAAGTGCACAAAAAAATAATCTGTCCATCTACTTCATACACACACTATGCACAGTTTCAACAAACGCTTTCTTTTGCTCTGATTTCCGCTTAACTTTGCAAATCTTTTAACGTGGTCAACCTAATATATTATGAATTTATTTCAATTACAAGATGCTGAATTTTTGTATCGTCATATTGGCCCTAATCCTGCCAATACCGAAAAAATGTTAAACACTATTGGGGTAGACAGTATTGAAACGCTGATGAATCAGACCATTCCTGCCTCTATCCGTTTAAAAAAACCGCTTCAATTGCCGGATGCGATGAGTGAACAGGCTTTATTAAACCAGTTACAACAAATTGCACAGCAAAATAAGCTATACAAAACCTATATTGGTCAGGGATATTATAATACCATTACCCCTTCTGTTATACTCAGAAATATATTCGAAAATCCGGGTTGGTATACCCAGTATACGCCTTATCAGGCAGAAATATCGCAGGGACGATTGGAAAGCTTGCTGAATTTTCAAACCATGGTTACAGATTTAACTGGTTTAGAAATAGCCAATGCATCGTTATTAGATGAAGCTACAGCAGCAGCAGAAGCCATGACTATGCTATACCATCAGGCCAATAAAACAGAACAGGTAAGCAGAAATAAATTTTTTGTGGACGATGCCATTTTTGTGCAAACCAAAGATGTTTTAATGACAAGGGCCAATCCTTTGGAAATTGAATTGGTATTTGGAAATTTTGCAACCGCTTTATTAGACGATACTTTTTTTGGTGCTATTGTACAATATCCTGCTGCCAATGGTACTATTAACGATTATCGCGGATTTATTGCCAATGTGCATGCTGTAGGTGCTTATGCAGTAATAGCTACCGATTTGTTAGCTTTAACTTTATTAACACCTCCCGGTGAATTGGGAGCAGATGTGGCCGTTGGTTCTGCACAACGTTTTGGAGTACCATTGGGGTATGGCGGCCCACACGCAGCATTTTTTGCTACCAAGGATGAATTTAAACGCAATATGCCTGGCCGGTTAATTGGTGTAAGTGTTGATGCACAGGGAAACCGGGCACTTAGAATGGCCCTGCAAACCAGAGAGCAACATATTAAAAGAGAAAAAGCAACCAGTAATATTTGTACAGCGCAGGCACTTTTGGCCAACATGGCCGCCATGTATGCGGTATATCATGGTCCTAAAGGTTTAAAAAATATTGCCAAACGCATTCATTTATTAACAGTAGCCCTGAAAAATACACTGGAAGCCCTGAATTATACCATTGAAAAGCAGCACTTTTTTGATACCATTCAGCTAAAAGCAAATGCAAAGTTGATTCAGTCTATTGCTGAACAACACCATATTAATCTGTTTTATAGCAATGAAAATACAGTTAGCATTGCCTTAGATGAAACAACAACCCGTGAAGATGTGGTGAATATTGCTATGATTTTTGCTGCTGCTCAGGACAAAGACAGTGCAGCTGTTGTTTTTGAAACCGCATTCAATGAACAGCACCAAATTCCGGAATTTGCACAGCGCCATTCTGCCTACTTAACACATCCTGTATTTAATACACATCATAGTGAAACACAAATGATGCGGTATATTAAACAATTGGAACAGAAAGATTTATCGCTCAATATCAGCATGATATCTTTAGGAAGTTGCACCATGAAATTAAATGCAGCTGCTGAAATGATGCCAGTTAGCTGGCCGGCATTTAGCCAGTTACACCCATTTGTTCCCACAAATCAGGCAGCAGGCTACCATCAGGTGATAAAAGAATTGAAAAAATATTTATGTGTTATTACTGGTTTTGCCGATTGCAGTTTGCAACCCAATAGCGGTGCACAAGGCGAGTATGCTGGCTTATTAACCATTCGAAAATTTCATGAAGCAAATAATAATAGTCATCGCAATGTAGTGCTGATACCCATTTCAGCACATGGCACCAACCCTGCCAGTGCAGTAATGGCCGGAATGAAAGTAGTTGTAGTGAAAGGAACAGCAGAAGGACATATTGATGTAAATGATTTGAAGGAAAAAGCAGAAATGCATCAACAAGAATTGGCAGGTTTAATGGTTACCTACCCTTCTACCCATGGTGTTTTTGAAGAAAGCATTAAAGAAATCTGTGCCATTATTCACGAAAATGGCGGTTTGGTTTATATGGATGGTGCCAACATGAACGCACAGGTGGGTTTAACTTCTCCTGCAGAAATTGGTGCCGATGTTTGTCATTTAAACCTACATAAAACCTTTGCAATTCCGCATGGTGGCGGCGGACCGGGTGTTGGACCTATTTGTGTAACAGCCCAACTGGCACCTTTTTTACCGGGTCATACCATTTACAGCAACAACAATAATCATGGCTCAGGCGCTGTTAGTGCTGCACCGGTTGGCTCTGCCTCTATTTTACTGATTAGCTATGCTTATATCAAAATGTTAGGTGCACATGGCGTTAAAATGGCTACCGAATATGCCATTTTAAATGCCAATTACATGAAGGCCCGATTAGAACCCTATTTTAAAATTTTATATACTGGTACCAATGGTTTTGCAGCACATGAATTTATTGTTGATTTAAGACCATATAAACAAACCGCAGGTATAGAAGCAGAAGATGTGGCCAAACGTTTAATGGATTATGGCTTTCATGCCCCCACCATGAGTTTTCCGGTACCGGGCACCATTATGATTGAACCCACTGAAAGTGAAGATAAGGCGGAATTAGATCGTTTCTGCGATGCATTAATTGCTATTCACGATGAAATTAAAGCCATTGAATCCGGCGAGTTAGATGCAGTGGATAATCCTTTAAAAAATGCACCTCATACACAATTAATGGTTGCTGCCGATACCTGGAACCATAGTTATAGCAGGCAACAGGCAGCATTTCCTTTGTTTTATGTTACGCAAAATAAATTCTGGCCATCGGTTGCCAGAATCAATAACACGTATGGCGACAGAAATTTAATTTGTACCTGCGATCCCATTGAGAGTTACATGGAGAAGTAATCTTAGAGGTACATTCCTAAAAAAATTGTTGAGGCATTAAATTAAATTACCTCAACAGTTTTTTTGCGATGAACAGGATTAATGTCCGCCTCTCTCACCTCTGTTATTGTTCCAGCCGCCGCCACCTCTGGATGGTGCCGGTGCTGAACGTTGTACTGGTGGCGGCCGGTTGATTTGGAAATTTTGAAACCTCGTTTGTCCTCTTTGCTGCATTGCCTGCTGCCGATCTAAATTTCTAATAATTTCCTGATAATTGTTATTAACGGGTGCCCATTGCCGTTGGGGGATTCTTTGTTCCCATTTGCCTTGCTGGTTTCTATACACATTTCCCTGTCTGTCAGATAAAATATTATTTTCTCCTGCTACATTATTGGGCATATTGGGTTGAACATGTACCCCTCTTATATTTCTATCATTACCATAATTGTTATTTCGAATATTAGCTCTATCGTAATTGTAACGATCGTTTCTGACATTCACATTGCTGTTATTATATACCATTCTGTTGTTGGTAATTACATCATGCCGGTAATTGTAAATATTGTTGGTTACAAAACGATTGTTGTTAACAATTATAGGTCTTCTGGCAAAACCACCTCCACCTACATTTCTTCCATAAAAACCATAATTGCGTGGCGACCAGCAATAAGGTGGATGATAAATTCTTGGGCCCCACCAGCCGCCGGCCCATTCATTCCAGATACTGGTACCAAAGCCAATATTAAACCAGCCAAAACTATAATTAAAGCCCATACCCCATCCGTACCAGGGATTATACATCATATTAAAACCCCATGTATATGGCTTGGGGTAATAATAGTTACCCCACCAGGGCCTGTAATAATAACCGGTACCATACACAACTGTAGGCCCATACACAAATGTGTTTAAATAACCCGGGGTATAGCCCATATACACCCAATCGGGAGTAACATCATAGATATACACATATTTTAAATTGTATACCGGATAACTGGGCGGAATAATATCAATTTCAGCAGGACGTTCAGTGGCAACAGACCAGGGGCCGTTGGGTGAAGGTGCTACAAACCAAACGCCACTTTCCACAGTATAATACTGGTTACCATATCTCACAACAGAAGAGGCAGTATTAACAGCGTACTGCATATGGGTACCTTCAATGGGTTTAAATTGTGGATCACCATCATAAGTTACTTCAGTTGCAGCTTTATTTCTGTCTACTTTCGCTGTTTGGGGTATCTGTGCATCTATAATCGCCTCTTTGGCGGCATAGGTTCCGGGCACACTGGCTAAAACATTATCTTTCGGTGAACCTTCAGGAATTTTAGTAAAATCATTAGGAATATTATTTGCTTCAATGTTTTGCCAGTTTCCGTTTAAATTATTGGAAGTATACCATCTTCCAGAAATTAAAATATAATATTGCTGTGTATGAGTATCCAGAAAAATATCATTGCTGCTATTGGCTGCGTACAATAAAGCAGTATTATCAATCGGCACCATATTCGCCTGGCCATTGGTTTGAATTAATTCGGCAGGTTGGGTACTTACAATGATATCGGAATAGCCGGTATATACATTATCATCACTTTTTTCTGCATTACTACTATAGCCTGCTTGTGCATCATTGGCTGCATCTACATCACTGGCAATTTTAGATAAGTTTGCCGGAGGATTATTTGCCGGAGAGAATGGCCCCGTTGCAGTTGGGGCACGATACCAATGTTTGGCACCATATAAATAAAACTGTCCATCGGTATTCCTTACAATGGTATAAGGGGTATTAACAACGGCATCTAATCCCCAATTCGGATTTTTTTTCATTTTAGGCTCACCATCTACTAACACCAATATAGAAGGTCGGTTAGCATAAATAATATGAGGCGGATTATTATCAAAATTTTGCGCCAACTTATGCTTTTCTATATTATTATCTAACTGGGTTAATAACTGATCCATAGGCAATGTAATTCCTGCCTGTGGCAATTGTGTTTCTAAAGTTGTTTTTAAGTAGGCAATACGATTTACGTCACTATCGCTGCTTAATTTTAAATTGGGCACCCGTGTATATACAAAATGCACCAATCGAGTATCTCTATCGGTTGAAATGGTTGCTACAGACCAAAAAGTTCCAAACAAAGGATCTTGACTATCTGAATTTTGTACAGATACTACTGCACGAAATTTCAAAATATCACCGGATAAAGACTCAGGTTCTGGCTGATAAACTTTAATGATTGATCCATCATTGGCAGTAATCACTTTTGGCCATTCTGTATTATCCTGCGCCATTACTGCCGAATGTAATATCAAAAAAGCAACAAAAAGTAAAGGGCTAAAAAATAGGCGTAATTTTTTCATACACTCAAATTTTAAAAAAGTAAAATTAGTTACATAATGCTGCGACAATATTACATAGACTTTAAAAAAGGCAGAACTATTAAACTATCCGGCAAAAAAATAAGATAAAATACAATAGTTTAACGTTTCTTTCTAATTCAATTCTTCAAGCTATCTAAGCAAGATTCCTGCCAAATAAAAAAGCAGACCCAACAAGATCTGCTTTTTAAAATTTCTATATAAATATTATCGGTAAATCCAGTTAAATTCATATTCTAATGGCGCTTTTATAGCAGTGCGCTCTGCCACTTTTCTAAATCGGGCAGGTAAATTCATTAAATAATCACGGGCTTTTTCAGCCTTATCGGTTAAACCCGTCATGTATTCAATACCCCATTCTTTTACAAGGGTTTCAACAATATCAGTATAATCTTTAGAAGTGTAAACACCTAACCGTTGTGCGGCATCACTGAAATGAGAAAATGTTGCACCAATTTTTTCGCCCTGTTGTCGTAAAAAATGTGCAGGCATTACAATTTTTTTACGCATCATATCTTCAAATGCTAACATCATTTCACTGGTATCTATTTCAAATATTTTTTCAATAAAACTTTTATATGCTTTTGCATGCCGGGCTTCATCGCCTGCTATAACACCACAAATTTTAGACAAGCGGTTATTACCATATTTCTTGGCCATTGTTGCAGTTCTTCTGTGCGAAATTTGTGTAGCCGTTTCCTGAAATGAGGTATATACAAAATTCAAATAAGGATCATTAGCAACGCCAATATCCATTCCATCTGCAATAAGATATTGCGTACTGATTTGCATTTGACGCATATCTACCCTGCCAGATAAATAAATAAACATATTCAGCAAATCGCCGTGCCGGTTTTCTTCTGCCGACCACATTCTGACCCACCGGCTCCAGCCGTGCGGTTCCTGATTTGCAATACCATCTACCTGCATTAACCACCCTTCATAGGTGGGCAATGCTTCTTCTGTAATAATATCACCTACCAATACCGCTAAATAATCGTACGGTAATTCTTTACACTCCTTCTGTATTTCTTTGATTTCATCAATAAAATCGGGATGATTACTTTGGGGCAAAAAATCGCCGGGCTGCCAATTTTCGTCAATTGGTTTTAAATAAGTCTCAATAATGTCATCCATTTCTTTTGACAAATGCAACATTACTTCTTTCCGGGAAGCTTTTTTAATCTCTAACAAGGTTACAATTATAATTAAGTTAACAAATAAGCACAAAGTTAAGCTACATTTATGCTCTTCAATCACACAACTTGGTTAATTTTATTTTCTGTTCAACAAAATAATGATTAAATGCTTTTTACATCAACAGTAAATGGTAGGTGCAATGCATTATTTTACTTCAAAAAACCAACACTACTACACTTATGAAATATAATTGGATTAAAATCTTAATGGCATCTTTTTTAGTCTTGCTGATTACCCTTATTCTCCACACTGTTTTTCAAAAACCCTGGCCTGCACAAAAAGCAAAAGCATTATTGCCATTACCCGACTCGGCTATTGTACACATGAGCCGGGCAGTTCAAATACCTACTATATCGCCGGAAGATACCCTGCATATCGACACCTTGCATTTCACCCAATTCAATCAATTTCTAACCAATGCTTACCCGCTCATTCATCAGCAACTGAAAAGAACCGTAGTAAATGGCTATAGTTATGTGTACCAATGGGATGGAACCGACAAAACACTAGCACCCATTATATTAATGGGCCATTATGATGTGGTACCGGTTGAACAAGCCTCGGTTACCATGTGGCAGCATCCACCATTTAGTGGCGTAGTGGCAGACAGTGCTATTTGGGGTCGCGGATCGGTAGATGATAAATCGGGTGTCGTTTCTATTTTAGAAACCGTAGAACAGTTATTAAAAGAAGGCTATCAACCTAAACGAACAGTTTTACTCTGCTTTGGACACAATGAAGAATCTACCGGAACCGGTGCAATAGCTATTGTAGATACTTTGCAAAAAAGAGGTATACGTGCAGATCTGGTTATTGATGAGGGTGGCGAAATCAGTACTGAAAAAATAAAAGATATACCTCGTCCCATTGCGTTTATTGGTGTGGCAGAAAAAGGATATGCTACTTTTCAATTAAAAGTAAGTATTCCTGGCGGGCATTCTTCCAAACCCGCCAGAGAAACAGCAATCGATGTATTATCAAGGGCTTTATACAAATTGCGCAGCACACAAATGCCTGCAACCATTACCGAACCGGTTGCTACGTTTTTAGACAGGGCAGGCGCTTCTTCTACCAATTTTTTCAATAAAGTACTACTCACCAATCAATGGTTATTTGCATGGGCAGATAAAAGAGTACTATCTGCCAGCCCTGAAAGCAATGCCATGATCAGAACAACGATTGTACCCACTATTCTGGAAAGTGGTGTAAGAGAAAATGTAATACCGACCATTGCAACTGCTATTGTAAATTCCAGAATTCTTTCGGGAGAAACAACCCATGATGTAATTCAATTTATGAAAAATACCATTCAGGATGAAAGGGTACACATTACTGTTACAGGCGATTTTAATACAGAACCTTCTGCTGCTACTGATACACATGGCCCTGCATTTTTAGCTGTACAACAGGCTATTACAGATGTGGTAGATGATGTAATACCTGTTCCATTTATTATGATAGGTGCTACAGATAGCAGAAGTTATCGAAAAATAAGTAATGGTGTGGTTAATTTTTCTGCATTGATGGATAGTAAAGGTTTTCACGGATTGAATGAACGGTTGCCCATTGCCGATTACAGAAGATATTACAATTTCTACAGAACGGTTATTGAAACCAGTGCAGGATTGGTTCATTGATTATAATGGGAGTTTTATGAAAAAAAATTTAAATAAATAATAACTGCTTTCAGTTTTATATGTTATATTAAAAAAGCTTTGTTATTTTCACCGATTAATTCTACAGCAATGATGATAGAACTTGGAAAATACAATACCCTTACCGTTAGCAGAAAAGTGGACTTTGGTTTTTATATGGATGATGGTGGAGAAGGTATTTTATTACCGAAGCGCTTTGCACCACCGGAACTAAAAATTGGAGACAGTTTAAAAGTATTTGTTTACCACGATTCAGACAACAGACTCATTGCCACCACCCAGGATCCAAAAGGAATTGTTGGCGATATTGTTTTATTAAAATGTGTAAGTGCAACAGGCGCCGGAGCTTTTTTAGATTGGGGTTTAATGAAAGATTTATTTGTTGCAAAATCGCAACAAATAATGGGAATGCGAACTGGTGATACTTATTTGGTTAAAATTTATATTGACCAGCAGAGTAATAGAATTGCAGCATCTGAAAAAATAGACCATTTTTTAAGTAATGAGATATTAACTGTTTCAGAAAAAGAAATGGTGCAACTAATGGCTTATCGCAAAACAGATCTTGGATATAGCATGATCATCAATCAGCAACACGTTGGCTTGCTGCATGATAATGAAGTGTTTAAAGATTTGGTGATTGGTAAAATATATGAAGGCTATATCAAAAACATATTACCCGATAATAAAATTGATGTGGCATTAGGCAAACCCGGATTTCAAAAAGTTGCCGACGAAAGTGAACACATTCTGCATTTGCTTCAACAAAACAAAGGCTTCTTACCGTACCACGATAAATCAGCACCTGAAGAAATTTATAAGGTATTTGGAATGAGTAAAAAAACTTTTAAAATGGTAGTAGGCACATTATACAAAAAAAAGAAAATTACCTTAACCGAAAATGGCATTGAATTAATTGGTTAACCTTATCCAAATACCTACTTACAAAAAAGCCCCACATTGCAGTGAGGCTTTTTTAGTACCCAAAAAAATATCATTTATTTTTTAACATTCACCGTAATGGCAGCAGATAATTTACTTCCATAAGAACGATGAATACCATCTGCAAACTGTAAAGCCAAACGGTGTTTACCAGGTGCTAACTGAATGGTGGTTTCTTTTTGTGCATTCCCAAAATGCAAATGCAGACTATCTTTTGGAACCACTACACCTATTGGAATAGAATCTCCACTATCAATTAACAAATGATGGTGCCCTGAATTGGCAACCACATGGCCTGATGAATCTACACTAATACCTTCAGCACCCATTTCAATTTTAAGTGGTGAAGTTACCGATTGTCCATCTTTTAAATTTTTAAAAAACACTTTTGCTCCTGCAGGGATAGCAGGCACAGGAGGTATGGCTTCTTCCATTTTAGCAGCAGTATCTGTTGCTTTTGCAGCCATTGAATCTTTAGAAGCGGCCGATTCTGAGCCGGAATTACAGGCAGTAAAAACAATCATTGCTGCCGCCGAAACAAATAAAAACTTACGCATATGTATTATTTTTTAAGTTGGTAAATGCATAATTTAGCATGATATGCTTTGTTTGAAGTGAATAAAGTTAGCAAGTATCACGGATAAGTACTTATAATTTTCATTAAAAAACAATTAGACTTGTTTTCCACTTTAACAGTTCTGCACCTTTTTTAAACCATTATGCGTTACTTTTGTTTCTTTTCTGTAACAAATCAATTCATGAATATGACAGCAACAAAAGCTTATGCCGCACAGGCAGCAACAACCCCTTTAACACCTTTTCAGTTAGAAAGAAGAACACCCGGCCCACATGATGTACAAATTGAAATATTGTATTGTGGTGTTTGCCACTCCGATATTCATCAGGTACGAAATGAATGGGGTAACTCAATTTACCCCATGGTACCCGGACACGAAATTGTAGGTAGAATTACGCATGTAGGCAATCATGTTAAAAACTTTAAAGTTGGTGATTTAGCCGGTGTAGGATGTTTTGTAGACTCCTGCCGTACCTGCCAAAATTGCTTAGATGGATTAGAACAATATTGCGATACAGGTATGATTGGCACTTACAATTCACTGGACAAAGAAGGTAAACCTACTTATGGCGGCTATTCTACTCAAATTGTTGTAGATGAACAATACACTTTAAAAATACCTGCCAATTTACCATTAGTAGGTGTAGCACCACTATTATGCGCCGGTATTACCACCTATTCACCTTTACGCTATGTTGGCGTTAAAAAAGGCGACAAAGTAGCCGTTTTAGGCTTAGGTGGACTTGGACACATGGCTGTAAAATTTGCTGTTGCTTTCGGAGCTGAAGTAACCATGCTCAGTTCATCACCCTCAAAAAAAGCAGATGCTGAACGTTTGGGTGCACACCATTTTGCATTAACATCCGACAAAGCAACCATGCAGCAATTAGAAAACACCTTCGATTTTATTTTAAATACCGTTTCTGCTCCGCATGACTACAATACTTACCTGCCACTTTTAAGAACAAATGGAACTATGATTGTAGTGGGCGTTCCCCCTACTCCATCTCAAGTACCTGCTTTTAACTTAATTGCCAAAAGAAGAAGTATCATTGGTTCATTAATTGGTGGTATTAAAGAAACGCAGGAAATGCTAGACTTTTGTGGTGAACACAATATTGTATCAGATGTTGAAGTAATTAATATTGATTATGTAAATGAAGCATATGAAAGAGTGTTAAAGAGCGATGTACGCTATCGTTTTGTAATTGATATTGCTTCCTTAAAAAAATAAGTAAAGCTCAACCAAACAAAAGCCTGTTGCCAAAAGCAAACAGGCTTTTTTATTTTATAAAAATATTGCAATACAATGATTGCAGAAAGCAATGAATTGAACAAAAGCAATACGAAATTTTACCCGTTCAAAGTACCCATCATACTCTCCGGATACCTTGTACCAGCTGCTGCATTTTTAGGAAACACAGCATCAATTGCCGCCAAGTCATCTTTAGTAAGCTGCACCGCTAAAGCACCAATGTTTTCATCCAAATACTTTATTTTTTTGGTACCGGGAATGGGAAAAATATAATCGCCTTGTGCCATCACCCAAGCTAGTGCCAATTGAGCAGGTGTACAATTTTTCTGTTTTGCCAATTCTGCAATTTTTTCAACCAATTGCAAGTTTCTGGTAAAATTTTCTCCCTGAAAACGCGGTGAAAATCTACGATAATCATCCAGCGCAAAATCTTCAAACTTTTTAAACTGCCCTGTTAAAAATCCTCTGCCTAAGGGGCTGTATGGTACAAATGCAATACCCATTGAGCTGCATGCAGCTAACATACCTTCCTCAGGTTCTCTTGACCATAATGAATATTCACTCTGAACGGCAGTAATAGGATGAACGGCATGGGCTTTATGTAAAGTTTCAACAGATACTTCACTTAAACCAATACCCCTAATTTTACCTTCTTTTACCAATTCGGCCATGGCACCAACCGTATCTTCAATAGGCGTTTTCGGATCGCGACGGTGTAAATAATACAAATCAATTACATCGGTATTTAATCTCTTTAAGCTGGCTTCACAGGCTTGTTTTACGTACGCAGGTGTACCGTTTAATGCTCGTGTTTGGTGATCGGCACCACTACGTACAATACCAAATTTTGTTGCCAGTGTTACCGCAGAACGATGACCTTTTAGTGCTTTTCCAACCAAAATTTCATTGGTGTACGGACCGTACATATCGGCGGTATCCCAAAAATTGACACCAATTTCCAATGCATGATGCAACACTTTTATGTTTTCGTTGTCATCTGCCCGGCCATAAAATTCACTCATACCCATACATCCCAAACCCAATTCAGATGCCAGAATTCCCTGGCTGCCTAATTTTTTTTGTTTCATAAATGAATATTTAAAATGAATAATTCAATTTCATCCCTCAAAATCGGCTCAGCCTATTTAACCAAGATTCAATTTCATTTTATGAATTTGTTGCTTAGAGCCTAAAATAATTAATTTCATACCGTCTGAAATAACAGTATTTTCCGGCGGATTGATCAAAAACCTTCCATTTTTTTGTTTGATACCAATACAATTCACACCTGTTTTTTGCCAATCCATAATTTGTTGTAAAGTGCTATTACGAATGGCTGCAGGTAATTGCTCATACCCTACCGATTCTATATTCATACTTTCATCTTCATGGCCCGTTAAATAATCAATAAATGCAACTACATCGGGTTTTGATACAATGGTAGCCATGTGTTAACCACCAATTTTATTGGGCATAATTACATTTTTGGCACCAGCTTTTTTTAGTTAATAGTTAAGCTACTGCAGAATTAAAAGATGCCCTACTGATTATTTGTAAATGACTATTTAAAGAATAGGCTGATAAAACAATAAAAACATTATCCGCATCATCGAGTAAAGTAGTGATTAAACTAACTGCCTGTTCAATTCCTGCTTTTTTTAACAAAGCATCTTCCGTAACATCACCAATAATAAAAATGAAATTAGAATACTCAATGATAAACTCCCTGGTATTGCGTTCTTCCGGTTCAATTACTACAAATGGAATTTGTTGGTCCATTAACGTAATGGCTGCCTTCTGACCATTTCGGCCAAAACCACATACAATTACATGATTGCGAAGGTTATCTAAACTGCTCATAATTTTTTTGCTTTTAAAATACAATTGCATTTCACCACTAATAATATAGCGGGTTAAACTGGCCAACGCATAGGTAAAAGTTGAAAAAGAACCAATGATAAAAATAATATTAAATATTTTTACATTATCAGATAGTGGTTTAATTTCCTGATAGCCAACGGAAGTAATGGTAATGATGGTCATATACAACGCATCTAAAAACGACCAGTGCTCAACCAGCATAAATCCTAAAACGCCAATGGTAAGGATGATAATGATGATGCCCGCCCAAATAACTAAAGGATGTATACGTTTCAATATAATATGATTTTTTAGAACTCAGCAGCAATTGCAAGCCATTACCACAATACTTTTCAGACAATAAAATTAAGTTTATTTCTACACAAGTAAATGGTTTACATTGTTTACGGTTAAGTTTGTAACAAAAAAAAAGTGAGCCTTTCTGATAAATTATTTCAATGGAAATCGAAAAAAGCAACTGAAAATTTAGCAGCCGGTACTTCAATTTCTTGTAGAAAATGCCAAAAGAAATAATGTAGTTACACTTCCGGATGGGCTTCAGTATGAAATTCTAATTGCCGGGAATAGAGAAAAGCCATTAGCTACGGATACAGTAACCTGCCATTACCATGGAAAGCTGATTGATGGAACTGTTTTTGACAGCAGTGTGCAACGAGGTACGCCAGCCAGTTTTCCATTAAACAGGGTTATAAAAAGATGGACCGAAGCTTTGCAATTAATGCCCACAGGAAGTATATGGAGATTGTTTATACCGCCACATTTAGGCTATGGCGACAGGCCAGGTAAGTGCTGCCATTGATCCCAACAGCATCCTTATTTTTGAAGTGGAGTTAATTCATATCAATTAATTTTTACTGCTACATTTTTTCACTTAATTCAAGCCAGCGGTTTTCTTTCAATGAAAGCATGTTGGTTATTTCAATCATTTGCTGACTCAATTGTTGTAAAGCGTCAAAATCTAAATTACCGCTACTCATTTTGGTGGTGAGTTCATTTTTCTGTTCTTCCAGTGCAACAATTTCTTGTTCTAACAATTCAAACTCACGTTTCTCTTTGAAGCTAAATTTCTTTTTTTCTTCAGTTGTGCTTTCTGTTTTATTTTTTCCGCCTTTTTCTTCCTTTGTTTCAGACAATGGGCTCACCATATTCAGTGTTTTCTTTTCCTGATCTTTTAGCCAGATACGGTATTGGGTGTAATTTCCAGGAAAATCGCGTATAACGCCATCTCCTTCAAAAATAAATAAATGATCTACCAACCGATCCATAAAATAGCGATCGTGACTTACAATTAACACACAACCTTGGTATTCGCTTAAAAACTGCTCCAGAACGGCCAATGTTGGTAAATCTAAATCATTGGTAGGTTCATCTAAAATTAAAAAATTAGGATTTTGAAAAAGCACAATTAATAACTGCAGGCGTTTTTTTTCACCACCACTCAACGATTGCAAATAAGTATATTGTTTATCAGGAGTAAAAAGAAACAATTCTAAAAACTGCGCAGCGCTAATAGAGCCACCATTGGCCAAGGGGAAGCTTTCTGCAAAAGTTTTTACATATTCAATTACCCGCATATTTTCTTTAATCACTAATCCGGCTTGTGAAAAATTTCCAAATAACACCGTATCGCCTATATTGATTTTACCACTATCGGTTGGTTCAATTTGTTGCAACACATTTAAAAATGTACTTTTTCCTACCCCATTTTTTCCTACAATACCAATACGCTCCCCTTTTGAAAATGTATAATCAAACCCTTTTAATACATTAAGATTTCCATAGCTTTTGTATACTTTTTTCATTTCAACAATCTTACCTCCCAGCCTGCTCATTTTTACGTTTAATTGCAATTGGGCATCTTCTATTCTTTGTTTGGCTTTGGCTTCTACTTCATAAAAATTATCCTGCCTGCTTTTGCTTTTGGTGGTGCGTGCTTTTGGTTGCTTACGCATCCATTCCAATTCTTTCCGGTATTGATTTTTTGCTTTGTCAATACTGGCTAATTCACTTTCAATACGTGCCGCTTTTCGTTCCAGATAGTTTTCATAATTACCTTTATACACATACATATTTTCACGTTCCAATTCCCAAATTTCTTCGGTAACGGTATCTAAAAAATAGCGGTCGTGGGTAACCAATAATAAGGTAACATTCTGCTGACTTAAATAATTTTCGAGCCACTCAATCATTTCAACATCCAAATGGTTGGTAGGTTCATCCATCATTAACAAAGTATGTTGATGATTAAAACCTATGTTAATTAAAGTTTTTGCCAGGGCTACTCTTTTTCTTTGCCCGCCACTCAATGCACTAACCGGTTGTTCTAAATGATGAATGTTTAATTTGGTTAAAATCTGTTTTACCTTCACTTCAAAATCCCATGCCTGATAAGTATCCATTTTTTCGAACAATTCGGCCATTGTCTCTCCATCTTCTTTATCAGCCGCAGCTTCATAAGCCCTGATTACATTCATAACGGGATGATCAGATGAGAATATATTTTCCAATACCGTTAAATGTTCTTCAAATTTGGGTTCCTGCTCAAACAATGCTACGGTAACATCTTTGTGTATAAAAATGGTGCCGGAATCAGCTGTTTCATCCCCATTTAAAATACGCAGTAAGGTTGACTTGCCTACTCCATTTCTGGCAATCAATGCTATTTTATCTCCTTCATTAATGTGAAATGAAATATTTTTAAACAAGGGATTGATCCCATAACTCTTTGTAAGTCCTTCTACAGAAACATAATGCATGCTGCAAATATACTGCCTGATACAGGTTAAACCGCAAGGTTCAGCACAATACGCCAACATCTTTCAACAATATATTCCGCTTTAATGAAATGAGCGCATGTTCTCAGTGAAATGAACATAGATGAATGATTGCAAGTATCTGTTTATTTTTGCGAAATAATCATATACCATTATTTTACAGCGTTATAACCCCAAAAAACAAAGCATTGAAACTTATTGTTCAATTTTTGAAACAACATATTGACACTTGTATTGCTGCAGCACTGGCATTTTACTTTGTATTGTTACTAACGCAACATGGTGGCATTGGTATTTCGCCCGACTCAATTATGTATACCAGCGTAGCCAGAAATCTTACGTTGGGCAATGGCTTTCTGCAGTTTGATGGCAAACCGCTTACCATGTTTCCGGTTGCCTTTCCTTATTTTTTACATTTGATAATGTTGCTAACACAGCAGGATATTGTTGTGGTTGCTCCCTACCTCACCGCTATTTTATTTGCCGGTAATATTTATATAGCAGGGTATATTTTAGAAAATGCAAGGATGAAAAATCGTATATACAAAAATGTTATACTGCTGTTGCTGATAACCAACCCTGCACTTTTGGAGGTGTATACCATGCTTTGGTCTGAAACACTGTTTATTTTTCTGGTAATGTTGTTTATTGTAGTACAACAGCGTTATATGCATCACGCTGATTTTAAAAATTTATTATTTGCTGCTGTTATTGCCGGTTTTGCCGCCATTACGCGTTATGCAGGTATTACCTTAATTGCAACAGGTTGCTTTTTGTTGCTGTTTGCAACACATTCCAACTGGACAAAAAGATGGATGCATACCATTTTGTTTGGATGCATCAGCAGTAGTTTTTTGTGTATTAATTTGTTATCGAACATACTACAGTCGGGATATTTAACCGGTAAACGATTACCGGCAGATACAGGCTTTATTGAAAACATGCAGCTATATGGCAATGTACTGGCAGGATGGCTGGGCTCTAATCATCCATCCATGCTTTTTGCGTTGTTGCTGGGTATTTTATTAATCATCATCACAGGAATTTATTTGTATACAGCCATCTTTCATCAAAAAAAGGAAATAGGTTTTACTGTCATTGCTGAAGCTTTTCTTCTGATATATGTGTTGTTTATTATTCTTTCTTCTACATTTTCTAATTATGATGATATCAATAATCGCTTGTTGGCCCCAGTTGCCATTCCATTTTTTTTAATCATTGGTGCCGGAATTCCTCAAATGATCAATGCCCCCAAAAAATCATCCAGAACAACCATGATTCTGGCCGGATTACTGGCCTTATTTGCTTTCATAGGCAATTTAAAGAATGGCTATACTACTTTAAAAAACAATCATGAAGCGGGTATTGGAGGTTATGCGGAAGATTACTGGCAATCATCTGATATATTGCATTTTTTAAAAACTTCTCCATTTACAGATACTGCTACCATTCCTTTATACAGTAATGACTATGCTGCCATTTATTATTTTACCGGAAAAAAAGTAAAAACCTTACCCGAACTAACCCACGAAAATGAACTCAATGTGTTTTTACAAACTAATGCTTTGTATGTTATTTGGCTGAATAGTGGCGACAACCCTGATTTGATAGAACATAATGAAATGAATAAAGTAAAACAATGCATACCGATGCATACATTTTCAGATGGAATTATTTACAAATGCATTCCATTAAATAAACCATTCGTTCAAAAAGATTCAATACCATAATATGGCAGAAAATTTTATAAAAGCAACAGGAAGTAAAACAGAACAATACAATACTTTGCTACCACAAATAGCAGCCATTATTGAGGGAGAAACTGATTTAATTGCCAATTTAGCCAATATAGCTGCCATGTTAAAAGAACAATTTAACTGGTTATGGGTGGGGTTTTATCTGGTAAAAAATGATGAACTGGTTTTAGGGCCTTTTCAGGGGCCCATTGCCTGTACACGCATACGCAAAGGCCGTGGCGTTTGTGGCACCAGCTGGCAACAGGCAGCCACCATTGTTGTTTCGGATGTAAATGCTTTTCCAGGACATATTGCCTGCAGTAGTTTATCACAATCAGAAATTGTAGTTCCAATCTTGCATAAAGGTGCTGTTATGGGTGTGTTGGATGCAGATGCAAAAACTGTTTCACAATTCGATGAAACAGACAGGTTGTATCTGGAACAAATTGTGCAGTTAATACCGCTTACTTGAACCTATTCTGTTATTTGAATATTTTTACAACCATTGGTTTCAAAAACAGGTTGTTTACCGGTAATAATGTGTACATTTTCCAAAAACAGGTCTGTTGCATTTTCGCAGGCAAAGCCTGATTTGGCTGCTATGACCATATCTTTAAAATGTAATTGCCGAATCAATGCATCAGGCATTCCCTTAATACTGATTGCTGTGGCAGCACCATTACAATAAATGTTCTGAAAATAAAAGTTTGAAAAGTTGGGCACTTTATCCATGGGTTGTTCATGTAAGGTTGATTTTTCTTTTCCTGCAGGCATATCTTCATAATATGTATCAAACCCTATGGCCTCATTTACTATATTAGTCATATAAATATTCTGCACATATATATCTTTTACTGTTCCGCCCCGGCCGGCATTACTTTTTACTCTTACACCCATATCAGTGCCAATAAAGCTGCAATTGTTTACAAAAATGTTTTGCATCCCACCATCGGTATTGCTGCCAATTACAAAACCACCATGTGCATGATATACAATACAATCTGCAATAATTACATTGGCTAACTCCGTCACACCGGGTGTTTTTTCGCCGCTCGATTTCATACAAATACCATCATCACCTGCCGTAACAGTGCATTTGTAAATCATAACATTTTTACAGGAACTAATATCAATACCATCCCCATTTTGTGCCCAGTATTCATTATTCACCTGCACATTTCTAATCACCAGATTGGTGCAATGTTGCGGATTCATTACAAAATTGGGTGCGTTTTTAAAAGTAGGCCCATCTATCAACACTTTATCACAATCCACCAATACCACCATTTTGGGTCTGAGAAAATCACGTGCCGGCAAAAAATCATCCGCCGTTAGCGCTTCTTTTTTCCGGATCGATTTTAAATATTTATCGCCATTCATTGCCGCTTCAGATGGCCACCAAATTTGCCCATCTTTACTTAATACACCACCTGCCGATAAAAAATATTTCCATTGAATCTCAGAAACTTTCGATTTTTTTACCGGCCTCCAGGCTTCTCCTGAACCATCTAATACACCCCCTCCGGTAATGGCCACATTTTTTAGTTTATAACCATAAACAGGTGGCTGTACAATAAAATTTTTGATGGTATTTTTTGATGCTGGTATAATAGGATAACTGTTTCTATCAGGTGTAAATAAAACAACTGCACCGGTTGAAATATGCAATTGAATATTGCTTTTTAACGTAATAGGTCCGGTAAGCCATAAACCCGGTGGAAATACCACGGTTCCACCACCGGCATTGCTGCAGGCTTCAATGGCTTGCTGAATGGCACTGGTATTCAAAGCCTGACCATTGCCAATGGCACCAAAATCTGTAATACGGTAGCAGTTTTCAGAAAAAACCGGTAATTGTACTTCCGGCATGGCAAAGGGTGCCAGTTTATGATAATCGTCCATGGTTTTATCCTGTGCAGCTACCTGGGTTACTACTGATAAACTGCAGATTACTACCATCAACAACAACCTGTATTGTATTGAGAAGGAATGAAAAGAAATTGTTTTTTTCATAAATAAGTTTGTATATCATTTTTGAGCAATCGGTTATTCCAATTTAGTCAAATCTATTATGCATTGAAGATGAACAGAAAAAATTTTACGGAAACGTTCCCGAAAACGAAATGCACAGGTGCTCATAAATTGCAGCCGAACATTGTACCTTTGCATGGATGATATTACTACTTTACAGCAGTTAAATGGTTATACCATTTTAATCAAATTTGTAGCAGGAGTAGCAATTAGCAACTAAAGAATATTTTGAAACTTTTGAAAAAACATTACCTGCATTAACCCATAATGAATAAAGCATGAAGCAATTTAATGTTCCGGTATTTTATAGAAGTAATTTAATCAGCCATATTAAAAATTACAGGAAGAATGCAGATAAACTGAAAAAGGATTTTACACCCACCCTATTAGATTTTGGACCGATACAAATATACCTGGCACGCCATTTCGGGTTTTGCTATGGCGTTGAAAATGCCATTGAAATTGCCTTTAAAACCATTGAAATACATAAAGGCAAGCGCATATTTTTATTGAGTGAAATGATTCATAACCCACAGGTAAATACCGATTTAAAGGCAGAAGGTGTTTTATTTCTGCAAGATAATTTGGGCAACCAACTGATTCCTTTTGATGAATTAAAACAGGATGATATTGTTTTAATTCCGGCTTTTGGTACCACGCTGGCCATTGAAAAAATATTACACGAAAAAGGAATTGAAACAGCACAATACAATACTACCTGCCCTTTTGTAGAAAAAGTATGGAACCGAAGTGAACAGATTGCACAAAAAGGTTATACCATTATTATTCACGGCAAACCAAAGCATGAAGAAACAAGGGCTACTTTTTCGCATGCAGCTGCCAATACAGCCACATTAATTATTAGTGATATGCGGGAAGCCATTATATTGGGAGAATTTATAACCGGCAGCAGACCCGCTGCAGAATTTTATGAAGTATTCAAAGGGCATTTCTCTGAAGGTTTTGATGTGGAAAAGGATTTGCAGAAAATTGGCGTAGTAAATCAAACCACACAATTAGCTACCGATACCCAGGCCATAGCCGATTATTTAAAAAATGTAATGATTGTAAAATATCAATTAACCGATGCTACCATGCAACAAAGATTTGCTGATACCAGAGATACATTGTGTTATGCTACCAACGATAACCAAACTGCAGTAACAGGTATGTTGCGTACTCCTGCCGATTTGGCTATTGTTATAGGAGGTTATAAAAGCAGTAATACTTCACACCTGGTTGAATTGTGCGAACAGCAATTACCTACTTATTTTATTGATAGTGCCAATAAATTATTAGATGCACAAAACTTAGTGCATTGCAACTGGCAAACCAAAGCAACCCAAACCATTTCAGGTTATTTACCTGGCAAAACACCTCTTAAAATCTTAATTACCAGCGGAGCAAGTTGTCCGGATAATATTGTAGAAGCAGTAATAGAAAGGCTGGTATCATTTTTCCCCGGCGCCAAAACAATGGAAGCAGTTCGCACTGCTTTTCAATAACAAGAAACCCTCCTGAAATGAATCCGGGGGGTTTCTTCAATATCTGCAAAAGATAAGAACTACATTTTTTTAGTAGTGTCCATTGCTTTTTTAGCAGTATCCATAGCTGGCATGCTGTCATGTTTCATGGTTGTGTCCATAGCAGGAGCAGTTGTTGCTGTAGAATCTGCTTTTGCTTCTTTGTTTTCACCGCTGTTGCAAGCTACAAAACCTGCGATTGCTAAAAGAGCTAATAATTTTTTCATTGTACTTGTTTTTTTAAAATTTTAAAATTTGCGCAAATATAGGCTTCACGCTTAAAATACACAAAATTTAACGATATTTTTTGTTATTTATTTTTTCCGAAAGAAAATTCTAATGGGTACTCCCTTAAAATTAAAGTGTGCACGGAGCTGATTTTCCAGATAATTTTTGTACGGCATTTTAATATCATCCGGAAAATTAGTAAAAAAAGCAAAAGAAGGCACATGAGTTGGCAACTGGGTTACATACTTTATTTTTACGGTATGCCCCCGCACTACCGGTGCATGGTAAGCTTCAACCGCTTTTAGCATTACTTCATTTAGTTTGGATGTAGCAATTTTTTGTTGCTTACTTTCAAATACCGCCATACCGGCTTCCAGCACTTTTAGTAACCTTGTTTTTTCTAATGCTGAAATAAACAAAACGGGCACATCGGTAAATGGCGCAATTTTTTCTTTTAGTTTTTTCTCATAATCACGGGCAGTATTAGTGTTTTTTTCCATCAAATCCCATTTATTAACTACTACTACTACACCTTTTCCTTTACGGGTAGCTAAACTAAATAACGATACATCCTGAGCAGTAATACCTTTTTGTGCATCAATTACAATCAAACAAACATCGGCTTCATCCATGGCTTTAATGGCACGGATTACAGAATAAAATTCTAAATCGTCTTTCTCGCTGTTTTTTTTCCGAATACCGGCGGTATCAATTAGTATACATTCTTTATTGAATAAGTTGTAATGAGTATGAATGGTATCACGGGTGGTTCCGGCAACATCACTTACAATGGTTCTTTCTTCACCCAGCAAAGCATTCAGTAATGAAGATTTACCCACATTCGGCTGCCCTATAATGGCTAATTTGGGAATTGTTTTTTCTGTTGTTTCCTTTTCATCAAGCACTTCAGGTATATTGGCCACAATGGCATCTAATAATTCGCCGGTACCCGTTCCACTGATACTGCTGATGGTATAAATGGTATCAAAACCCAGACGATAAAATTCGGCGGCTTCTAATTCGCGCTGCCCATTATCAACTTTATTCACAGTTAGAAACACTGGTTTTTTTGCCTGCCGCAGCAAATGCGCCATGGCATCATCTAAATCGGTAATGCCCACGGCAACATCTACCATAAAAACAATAGTATCGGCTTCCTGAATGGCAATTTGCACCTGCTTACGAATTTCTTTTTCAAATACATCCTGCGAATCGGGCACAAAACCGCCGGTATCAATTACATTAAAGGTTTTGCCGGCCCATTCAGAAATACCATATTGCCGGTCGCGGGTTACGCCGCTAATATCATCTACAATAGCTTTGCGCTGTTCTAATAAACGGTTAAACAGTGTACTTTTCCCCACATTTGGTCTGCCTACAATTGCTACTGTATAGCCCATAATTCACATTTTTTACAGATGGTTAAATTTTTAATGATAGCCAAATTCTTTCAAAAACAAATCATTATCCCGCCATTTTGGCCGCACTTTTACAAATAATTCTAAAAATACCTTTCCGCCTAAGAAGGCCTCTATATCTTTTCTGGCCAAAGTTCCAATTTCTTTTATTTTATTACCCTGATGCCCAATGATGATCGATTTCTGGGTATCTCTGTTTACAATAATATCGGCCTGTATTTTAATTAAGTGTTCTTTTTCTTTAAACTCGTTTACCAGTACCGCCACATGATAAGGTATTTCCTCTTCAAACAAAGTATAAATTTTTTCCCGGATTAATTCACTCACAAAAAAACGGGTGGGTAAATCACTTAATTCATCTTCGGGATAAAAAGGTTCTCCTTCGGGCAAAAATTCAACGATTGAATTGACCAGTTCATCGGTTTTTTGCTGCTGCAATGCTGCAATGGCCAACACTTTTTTAGCATAAGGTTTTGATTCAAAGAAATGAATGGCATTTTGCAACACTTCTTTGCCCACCTTATCTTTTTTATTCAACACCACAATAACAGGCACTTTTAAATGCAGCGATTGAAACAGGGCATCGCAACTTTCCAAATCGTCGGTAACATCTGCTAATAAAATGGCCACATCCGTATCTTCCAATGCACTTTTCACTGCACCCATCATTTTTTCGTGCAATTTGTATTTGGCTTCAATGATGCCGGGTGTATCTGAAAATACAATTTGGTATTCGCCGGGTTTGCTTAAAAACCCTTTGATACGATGGCGTGTGGTTTGCACTTTTGCAGAAACAATAGCCAGCTTCTCGCCCAATAAGGCGTTGAGTAATGTGCTTTTACCTGCATTGGGTTTTCCAAAAATACCTACAAATCCCGCTTTCATGATGATAACTGTGTTTAAAAACTAAAAGCCTCACGAATTGAGGCTTTTAAAGTTTTAGTTGCGAGGGGGGGAATCGAACCTCCGACCTTCGGGTTATGAGCCCGACGAGCTACCGCTGCTCTACCTCGCGATTTAATAAGTTGCAAAATTAAGGTTAGCAAGGTGAACTGCCAAAACTAATTTAACATTAGTCTGCTTTTTGAATGGAAGATGCGCCGCTCGACTGAATATTTTGAATAACGGGATTGCCTTTATATCGTATACTGCTGGCACCACTGGCTTCTAATCGGGTAAAAGTTTTTTCTACATTTACACGAACATTCGATGCGCCGGAAGCAGATACATCGCAGTTGGCTACGGTTAAATCATAACCTTTTATTACACTGGCGCCGCTAACATCTACATTTAAAGTTCCTACCTTTCCTTTCATTGTTGCATTGGATGCTCCGCTTAAGTTAATGGATAATTCAGCTACATTAAAACTGCCTTTTACATAACTGGCACCGGTTGCTTTTAATTTTAAAGCATTTCCTTTTAATTGATCAACAATATTCAACTGGCTGGCTCCTGAAAGCACAATTTTATTTAAATCAGTAACTGTTACATAAGCTTTAATTTTTTTATCGCTCCAATTCCATTTGTTCCAAAAACCACTTTCCGTATAAATGTGCAATACATCATTTTTTACTTCAGTGATAATTTTTGCTTTATCGCCCCCATCGGCACTAATGGCAACGGCATTAGTATTACCTTGTGAAAGGTACACCGTAACAGCACCGGAAACATCTAATCCGGAAAAATTGCCCACCTTCCGTACTTCGGCATTGGCATCATACACCAAATTTTTAACTTCCTGCCCTTTTACAAAAGAAAGCGACAGAAGGGTTACCAGCATCAACATTATTTTTTTCATTGTTATTTGTTTAAAGAAATGAAACAAAAAAGTTAGTTTTTACATTGAAACGCAGCACTGCAAAAAAAGTTACACCCTTTTTAAATTTTTACGCATTAATTTTGCAGCAGATTTTCCCCGGGGTGCTGGATTGCCTTGATGGGTTAACACATCAACAACATCCGGCTGAGATAATACCCGTTGAACCTGAACAGGGTAATTCCTGCGAAGGGAAGGTGTACTGCTTATTTTAGTCAGCCTCTCCATTAGCACAGCTCCCTGTTCCCAAATTTTTTAACCATTTAATCAAAAAAAAATGAAATTCTTTTTGGGAACGCTGGCATTTTTGCTTTGTTATGTTAACAGCTTTAGCCAGATAAAAAAACATGCTTTTCTTTCGGGTGTAGTAGTAGATGCACAAACCAAAAAACCCGTTGCAGGCGCTGCTATTACAACGCAAAACAGAACCACCATTACCGGTGATGATGGCCATTTTATTTTCATGAACCTGATAACCGGCAATACTACCGTTGTTGTAAACAGCATTGGATTTGAAGTGTACAAGCGTACCATTCAAATACCTCAGGAAGGACAAAAGTTAGAAATTACTTTAACCAACATTCCATTATTCCTACAGCCTTTAGAAGTGAAGGCCATCCGCGCAGGCAGTAAAGCACCATTTGCAGTTACCAATATCAATGAACAGGAAATTGCCAAAACCAATCTGGGACAGGATATTCCATTCCTCCTCAACCAAACCCCTTCTGTGTTTGTAAACTCAGATGCCGGCAATGGCATTGGCTATACCGATATCCACATCAGAGGTACAGATGCTACGAGAATAAATGTTACCCTTAATGGTATTCCTTATAATGATGCAGAAAGCCAGGGTACTTATTGGGTGGATTTACCTGATTTTGCTTCATCGCTCAATAGCATTCAAATTCAGCGTGGCGTAGGTACTTCCTCCAACGGCACTGGTGCATTTGGCGCTACCATCAACCTTTCTACCAACGAATTTCATGAAAAGCCTTATGCTGAAGTCAATAATAGTTATGGCTCTTTCAACTCCTGGAAAAATACATTGAAAGTGGGTAGTGGTTTATTGAATGGACATTTTACCGTTGATGCCCGTTTGAGCAAAATCAGCAGCGATGGGTATATTGACCGTGCCAGCTCACTGCTGCAATCATTTGCACTTTCTACCGCTTATATCAACAAAAAAACTTCCATTCGTTTTAATATTTTCTCCGGAAAAGAAAAAACTTATCAGGCCTGGTACGGCGTACCCGATACCCTGTTGGCAAAAGACAGAACCTACAATCCCGCCGGAACAGAAAAACCCGGAGCACCATACGCCAACGAAACCGACAATTACCAGCAAGACCACTATCAGCTATTTCTGAATCAGGAAATCAACAATCGTTGGAATTTTAATACAGCTTTATTCATGACTTATGGCCGGGGTTATTATGAAGAATACAAAGCCGCGCAAAATTTTAGTGATTATGGTTTATCGCCATTTATCGTGGGCAATACGGTACTTGATTCAACCGATTTAATTCGCCGCCGCTGGTTAAGCAACCATTTTTACGGGCAAATTGCCTCACTGCAATACAAAAACGCCAAAGATGAACTCACTATTGGTGGTGGATGGACGCGGTATGAAGGCAACCATTTCGGTAATGTAATATGGGCACAATATGGTGTAACAGAGCCCAACTATCAGTATTATTATTATCCTGCAGTAAAAACCGACATCAATGTGTATACCAAATGGCAACACAATTTTGCAAAGTACTGGTATAGTTTTGCCGATGTGCAATACCGTACCGTTACCCACAATATGCAGGGCTTTGAAGGCAATGGCAATTTAGATGTAAACCGTACTTTTCACTTTGTGAATCCGAAAGCAGGTATTACCTACAGCCACAATAGTTGGCAGGCCTATTTCAGTTATGCCTTGGGTAATAAAGAACCCAACAGAGATGATTTTCAGGCCAGTTTACAAAATCAGCCCGTAGCAGAAACCCTACACGATTTTGAGTTAGGCGTTGCCAGAAAAAATAGCCGTTTTAATTATAGCGCCAATCTGTATTATATGTTGTACAAAAACCAATTGGTGTTAACCGGTATTATTAACGATGTAGGTGCTTATACCCGCATTAATGTTCCGAACAGTTACAGAATGGGAATTGAATTACAAGGTGCATATGTATTTAATGAATGGCTAAATGCGCAAGCTAATTTGAGTTTTAGCAGAAATAAAATAAAAAGCTTTACCGAGTATATAGACAATTATGATACCGGCGGACAAAATGCCGTGCAACACAACAATACAGATATTTCTTTTTCGCCCGATATTATTGGTGGTGTTACCATCAATATTATTCCTGCAAAAAATGTTACCCTTAGTTTGTTAAGCAAATATGTAAGCAAACAGTATATGGATAATACCCAAACCGAAAACAGAAGTTTGCCCGGCTTTTTTACTGAAACCGTTCGCACCAGTTATAGTGTAAAGAATGTAGTATTTAAGGAATGGAATTTTATTCTGCAGGTGAATAATGTATTCAATAAATTATACCAGCCCAACGGTTATACCTATAGTTACATCAGCAACAATCAGTTGTACACCGATAATAATTATTTCCCCATGGCCGGCACCAATTTTATGATGGCTGTGAATATTTTTTTATAAAGATTGTACACAAATTCAACAAAGGAGGTTAGCTGGTTCATCAAGCTAACCTCTTTTTTATCGGCCAAATTTATCTTCCCATGCCAGCATACCACCGGCTAAATTGGTAACATCACTAAAACCTAATTGCTCTAATATCATGGCAGCCTGCATGCTTCTGTTGCCACTTCTGCAATACACAATAATAGGTTCCTCTTTTAAATCTTCAATCGCTTCAATTTGCATGGTTTGTACTTTGCCTAAAGGCAGTAAAATTCCACCAATATTAAATTCTGCATTTTCATGCGGTTCCCGCACATCTATCAGGTTTACCGGTTCGCCATTTTCAATTTTCATTTTTAAGTCATCTACTGAAAGTACTTTCATATTTTTATAAATTAGTGAATGATAGTTTAGTAGCGCAAGGCAGAATCTCTTGCGGGTGGTGGTGTACTACTGATAAATACATCTATCACCTGTCCCTGATGAATTACATTATGCACTTTGGTTCCCGGTGATACTTCGGTAAATACTTCCGGAATTTGTTTCACAATAAAAGCATTCAATGTATCAGACACATTATCCATGGGTACAATTGAACCAATATTAATATTTAAAGCATTCAACTGGTTACGTGCCTGTGCCAAAGTGAGTCCAATTAAATCGGGCACCTGGTATTCACCACTGCCAATACCGCTGCCTAACACAAAACTAATAACGCTGCCCACGGGCAATTTGGTGCCGGGCTTAATGCTGCTTCCATTATACCGTTGCTCTAACACAGCATTACGGGCAATATCCGGTTTATAAGTAGTATCACCCATTTTTAACCCAAGGGTTTGCAAATACATTTGTGCACTTTTAATGGAAAAACCGATTAAGTTGGGCATAGATACTTCGGGTGCTGATGCCCGATTCACGGTTAAATAAATAGTACGCCCCAGTTTAACCTGTGCATCGGCATCTGGACTTTGTTTGGCCACAGCCAATGCCCCAATGGTATTATCATACACTGAATCGATTACCTGCACATGAAAACCCTTTGCGGTTAAAGCTTGTCGTGCAGCATCTATATTTTGCCCAATTACAGAGGGTACTTTTTCGGTTTTATTATGTTGGGTTATAAACGACAACATTTCAATGAAAACAAACAGCGCAACCAATACAATGCCAATGGCTGCCATAATATTTACCCAAAGAGGCTTACGCGTAATGAATTTAAACACGATATTTTTAGTTGGTTCAGTGAAAATAATTGATTTGAAGGGTAAAAGCCATTTAGTATTTGTTAAAAGCCTCCTCAATTAATCGGGTATAAAATTCCTGCAAGCTCCACCCCATTGTTTTAACCTGCTGGGGTACAATACTCGCTTCACTTTGTCCGGGTATTGTGTTCACTTCTAACAAATAAGGCGCTTGCCTGGCTGCATTAAAAATAAAATCCATTCGTACAATACCGCGGCAATTCAACACTTCATAAACCTTTCTTGCTGCTGCTTCTAATTTGTTTTGCCATTCGGCAGGTATAATGGCCGGCGTAATTTCCTTGCTTTTTCCATGGTATTTTGCTTCAAAATCAAAAAAATCTTTTTCGGTCATCACCTCTGTAATGGGCAATACAATAATGTTTCCTTCAGATTTAAATACCCCAATGGTAAATTCACGGCCGGCAATATATTCTTCTACCAACACCTGATTGTCTTCTTGGAATGCTTTTTCAATAGCGGGCATTAGTTCGGCCGCATCATTCACTTTACTCATACCAATGCTACTGCCACCATTATTGGGTTTAATAAACACAGGCAATTGTATGGTTTGCAAAATTTCAGTTGCAGTTACCGGTGTATGATGAAATACATGCATGCTTTTGGCAACCGAAATGCCACTGAATGCTACTACAGCAACGGTATACCGTTTATTAAAGGTAATGGCCGATGTAGCAGCATCACAACTAGTATAAGGCAGATGTAGCATATCAAAATAGCCCTGCATTTTACCATCCTCGCCGGGTGTGCCGTGTATACAAAATAAAACGGCATCAAAATGAATGGTAGTACCCGATTCCTGAATAGTAAAATCGGCTTTGTTCACTGGCTGTTGTTGACCATTGGATGGAATATACCACCATCCTGCCGGAGTAATATCAATCACAAACACATCGTATAATGAGCGATTGATATGCGTTTCTATTGTTTTAGCGCTTTTATAACTTATTTCCGCCTCGCGACTATATCCGCCCGTAACCAAAGCAATCTTTTTCTTCATATATTATGATTAATACTTTTTACCATTTGCAATTATCATGTGTATTAAAAGGCCAACCCAATTACCTTTTTTACATGTATACGCCAAATATAGCAACTATTCTATGTTTACAATGGATACGAGTTGGAGAATCAGCAGCTATGCTCAGCACCAATCGGCTACAAAAAAGGTGAAGAAACCTATAGCTTCTTCACCTCACGCTGGCGGGAAATATCACCCACCGTTACAGAATGTTACTTTTCAGTAGCATTTGATTGACCTTATAAAGTTAATATGCTTTTGTAGAAAATGACAAATTTTTTTCTACAAAAAAATATGCACAAATGTTAAATATGCAAACGGTCTTTTTTAGCAAGCAGCCCTTCTACTGTTTCCTGATACATTTCATCGGGTACGCAACAATCTACCGGACAAACAGAGGCGCATTGGGGCTCTTCATGAAAACCCTGACACTCCGTACATTTATTGGGAACAATATAATAGGTATCGGTTGATATGGGTGGAAAGCGTTGTTCTACATCCACAGCAGTACCGTCCATTAAAGTAAACGTGCCTTTTACAGTAGTTCCATCGGCAATTGCCCATTCAACACCGCCTTCGTAAATAGCATTATTGGGGCATTCGGGCTCACAGGCACCGCAATTAATACATTCATCTGTAATTTTAATGGCCATAAGTGTAATTTTGAATTTTTGAAAGATGTAACAAATTTAAACGCAAAAGCAATTCAACAAATGGATTTAGCACAAAGAATTATCGCATTGAGCAAATTAGGCGCCTATATGCAGGCAAATGAGGCAGAATGGCAAGCTATAAAAAAAATAGCTGCCGAAAAAAATCTCTGGTTTTTACCCGAATTTATTGATACAGCCATTGAAAATATTTGTACCGCTTTTTTACAGGAAGATAAATTAGCCGCCTGGGTACAGCAATACGATATTGCCCAACACAATGCAAGCCCCAAAAATATTGGTATTGTAATGGCTGGTAATATTCCATTGGTTGGGTTTCATGATTTTTTATGTGTATGCATCAGCGGGCACAATGCCATTATTAAACCTTCTTCAAAAGATGAAGTACTGATCACCCACCTGATACAAAAATTATTTGTCTTTGAGCCTTCACTGAAAGATAGCATCACTATTGCGCCACAATTAAAAGGCTGTGATGCCTATATTGCCACAGGCAGCAATAACAGTAGCCGGTATTTTGACTATTATTTTGGAAAATATCCGCACATTATACGCCGCAACAGAACCTCTGTAGCACTGTTAACCGGTGAGGAAACAAAAGAGGAACTTGCTGCCCTGGCCTCAGACATTCAATTGTATTTTGGTTTGGGATGCAGAAATGTTACCAAAATTTATGTTCCGGAAAATTATGATTTCATCCCTCTGCTGCAAGCCTTGAAGCAATACGATTATTATATGGATTTTCATAAATACAAACACAATTATGATTACCAACTGGCTGTATTAATTATGAGCAATCAGTATTATATGACCAATGAATCGGTGCTGCTGGTAGAAAAAGAAACACTCTTCTCTCCCATTGCACAAATACACTACGGTTATTACAGCAATGCACAGGAATTGAAAAAAACATTGCAACGAAACAACGATGTACAATGCATTGTTAGCAAAAAAGATGTACCTTTCGGAAATGCGCAACAACCGGCACTGAACGATTATGCCGATGGAGAAGACACCTTATTGTTTTTAAACAACATTGCTAATTACAACCATGTTAACCAAAACGTGTTATAATTTTTTTGAGTTCACTAACAGAAAATACGACAAGCATCGTAAAACATTTGTTAAATGGATTTTTACTAACAAACAGTATTCAAACTGCTGCGTTACTTTGCAATAGAAGTTTAATTTTTCACATTTATTAATGTATATACTATGAAACTTAAAAACGTGTTAGCGATTGTTGCCATTAGTGCTGCAACCGCTTTATTAAGTGTATGGGGCTTTGGCCGTTATCAGGAATACAGGTATGCAGGTATGCAGGAACCCGGTAAATTACCCGTAAATTATGCCGGTTTTTTTAACAACCATTCCGGACCATCAGACAACAGTTTTGATTTTACAGAGGCTTGTGCTGCTGCCACACCTGCAGTTGTTCATATTAAAACCAGAACCAAAGCCAAACAGGTTAGCAATGACTTACCCAAACGCAATGACCCATTCAGCGATTTTTTTGGCGATAATATGTTTGGCGATTTATTTGGTGGCATGGGCCCCAGAATTATTCCTGAACAAAGAGCCAGTGGCAGTGGGGTTATTATTAGTGAAGATGGCTATATTGTTACCAATAACCACGTGGTTGATGGTGCCGATGAAATTAATATTACCTTACCTAACCGCAAAACGTACAAAGCAACGGTAGTAGGTACCGACCCCAGTAGTGATTTGGCTGTTATTAAAATTGATGCCAAAAACCTTCCCTATCTGGTATACGGCAATAGTGATGAAGCCAAATTAGGACAATGGGTACTGGCTATTGGTTATCCATTAACTTTAGATGTTACGGTTACCGCCGGTATTATTAGTGCCAAAGCCAGGCAGATTAATATTAACTCACGCCAAAGTGCAACACCGATTGAATCATTTATCCAAACCGATGCGGCAGTTAACCCGGGTAACAGTGGCGGTGCATTAATCAATACCCGTGGCGAATTAATTGGTATTAATTCGGCCATTGCCTCTCCTACCGGTTCTTATGCAGGATACTCTTATGCTATTCCGGTGAACATTGTAAAAAAAGTTGTGAACGATATTATTAAATACGGAACCGTACAACGTGCATTTTTGGGTATATCTTATCCTAAAGATGGGTTGAGTGATGAAGAGAAAAAACAAGCCGGTATTAAAGATGTAAACAATGGTATTTATGTATTGGATGTACCCGCCGGTGGTGCCGCTGCTGAGGCAGGCATTAAAAAAGGCGATATTATTACCAACATCAATGGGGTGACCGTTACCACAGGACCAGAAATGGTTGAACAAATTGCCCGTTACAAACCGGGTGATAAAATTACACTGGGTTATATCAGAAACGGCGAACAGAAAACCGTGAACGTTACCCTTAAAAACAAAGCAGGTAACACCAATGTAGTGAAGGTAGCCAATGTAATGGATCGTTTGGGAGCCGATCTGGCGAATGTAGATAAGAAGACCGCCGATGCCAATAACCTAAATGGTGGTGTAGTAGTAAAGAAAATACAGCCCGGTGGCGCTATTCAAAAATCACGCATACAGGAAGGATTTGTGATTACTGCCGTAAATGGTATTGAAGTAAAAACAGTAGACGATTTAAAAGCTGCCCTATCTAATTCCAGCAATAGTGGTACCGTTAGAATAGATGGTATTTATCCCGGTTATGGTGATACCTATAGCTATCCCGTTCGGATTGACGGTGGTGAATAACACAACACAGATTAACCCGTGTATAAAAAAAGGCCATCTTGTAAAAGGTGGCTTTTTGATGACTGTAGGTTTTCACTACTTTTAAAAGAATCATTTTTTTGTGATAGCCATACATGAGTAGCCGCATGTCCAATTACTTATGTTCTCATGAAAGTTATTTTCATGCATCAATACAACAGAAAATGAAAACATCAACAACAAAGGCTACAACAAATACTTAAAATTAGAAGGCAATATATCTATAGCTATTGATTATCAAAAGTTTCATCAGGATAAAGTCTGGGATGGGTTAAAAGGATACACCACCAATACCAAAATATCCGATAAGCAGGTCATTGAAAATTATAAGAACCTATGGCACATTGAAAGAGCCTTTAGGGTGCCAAAAATGAGTGGCAGGGGTGGCCTGGAATAAATTCTGAATGCTATGATGGTGATTGATAAATTGGAAATACAAATACATCAACAATTCAGTAGCATATACTAACCATTGTCTAATCCATTTCCCCCGGAATCTGGCTTGGTATTGTCGTCTTTTTTAAATTCTAACTTACCAAATTTCCAAGTAAAATTGAGTCCGATAGAGCGAAAAGGAATTTGTCTTAAATTATTGGTGGTAAAATTGGGTCCTGTTAAAACCGTTCTCTGATCAAGATATTGACTGAATACATTTACTGCTGTTAAAGCCAAACTTCCTTTTTTGTTCCAAAATTGTTTACGAACCGCAAAGCTGTAAGTAGTGAAAGAGGGATACCTGCCCTGTACTTCATTTCTGGCAGAACGAAAATTACCAAATACTTCTGCTGCTACATCATGTTTAAACTGGTAACTCGCATTTAAATTAATATGGTAATTGAAACTATTTGAATTATAGCCAGGATCTAATGCGTTGATGGTATTGCGTTCATAAAAAAACATATTGGTTCGCAGGTTCAGTGCATTGGATACATCAATACTGGAAAATAAATTTATACCTATATTTTTTTCCAAGCCAATGTTCTGTCGGGTACTCACTGATACATTTGTAAAAACTGAATCTCCTACGGTATAATCAGGATAAAAAACCACATAGGGCTGAATATCATGATTAGAAGTTCGATAAAAGGCTGCTACCATAAAAGAACCAATATTATTAATTTGCTTGTTGTAACTCAACTCATAGCGGTTACCTATTTGGGGTTGTAAATAAGGATTACCTGTTGAAATATTTTTAGGATCGCTAGTATTAACGAAAGGGTTCAAATCCTGATAGCTGGGGCGTTCTATTCGTTTAGAGTAGCTAATTTTTAAAGTTGAATTGCCGGTTAATTTTCTGATGAAGTAAACACTGGGTACAAATGTATTGTAACCCGGGGTTTTTACCTGGGAGATTGCATTGGAATAATAATCGTTTATTTCAGTTCTTTCGTAACGTCCGCCAACTTTAGCATCAAACAAGGTCCCAACCGGAAAACTTAATTCGCTATATACAGCATATACCTGCTGATGGTAGTTGAGATGGTTGGATTGTGTAGAATCAAAATAATAATTGCCGGTATTGTTATTGAGTGAAAGAATGGAAGCTGTACTGTTAATATCGGTTAAAGTAACTCTGCCTCCGGTTCCAAATTTTATTTTTGAGGTAATGGGTTGTGTATAATCTACCGTCAATACATGTACGTTATTGGTACCCGGATTATCGTTCTGTGTTCCAAAAAACTTTGAATCGGATGGTACTAAAAACTGCTCGCTGTTTGAGTAACCATGATTATGTCCAAAACTGGAATTCAATGAAATATCTAATTCCTGATCGGGCTTTGCAAATGTTTTCTTGTAATTTAAATTGGCATCAATATTATGAAAATGAAATCCGCCATTTGAGTTACTGAAAGAAGCGATGTCAGATAACACATTGCCACCGTTCATTATATCGGTGGTGGTTTGTGTTTGATTCACAAAACCGCTGCCGGCATACCCAAACAAATTATAATTTACACCGCCTGAAATATTATTCATTGAATCGAGTGTCCAGTCGAAGCCAACCCCCGATTGCATGCCATGACGGGTAAAACGTGATGTGCCTGATTGTAATAAAGCAACATTGGTTTTATTCAGCGTATCCATCGATACTCTGTCAACTGTATTGGGAGTGGTTGATCTTAAACGGGCACCGCCGCTTACAAATGCATTGATACCAAAATTTTTCTTTCTTGCTGTTAGGTTAAAAGAACCATTTTGCAATAAAGTACCTGCTGTTAATGACAAATTACCATTGATGCCTTTTGCATGGTTATCTTTTAAAATGATGTTAATGATACCACCTAATCCGGATGCATCATATTTGGCGCCGGGGTTGGTAATCACTTCAATACTTTTAATCTGGCTGGCAGGTATTGCCTGTAATACATCGGCAATATTATTGCCAAATGCGGTAGAAGGTCGCCCATTAATTAAAAACTGAATACTGGAACTACCTGCCAACTGTACATTACCATCTACATCTACTGAAACCATGGGCACTTTCTTCAATAAATCGGTAGCAACCCCACTTTGAGAGGTAAGATCCTTTTCTGCATTAAAAACCATCTTATCAATTTTGTTTTCAACCAAAGGTTTTTTAGCAGTAACGGTAACGCCTTGTAGTACATTCTCCTGTTTTACCAATGCAATAACCGGTAAGTTGATGGAAGCGTTTTTTTGTACACTAACTGTATTAATGGTATATTCCTGATAACCCAGCGATTGTATTTTAAAAATATAATTGCCCGGAGCCAATCCTTTTATTACAAAAGATCCCGTGCCATCGGTAATGGTTCCATTGACTACATTCTTTGTGCTTTTATTTAAAACGGTTATCGTTGCATATTCAATGGGTTGTTTGCTTACAGCATCCATTACCTTACCGGTTACTTTGCCCGCAGCAGCATCAAAAGCCTGAACCTGTGTTGAAACAATAAACAATAAAACAGTGAGGAAAAATTTATACATCAGTTAAAAGAATTTTCGGCAACTAATTAAATTGCAAAACTAACCTTGTATTCTGTAGGAAATCTGTATAAAAACTTTGCAGTATGTTAAAATGTATGAGCGGTATTACTGGTTTGATAAATATCAAAAAAACTAATGTACAATAAAAGAGGCGGCCTCAATTTTGAGACAGCCTCTTAATAATGATGTAACAATTTAAATTTATGCGGATTCTTTTTTCTTTTTTGCTGTTTTAGGCGTAAGCATCAGAAACATTCTTTTGCCTTCTAATTTGGGTAAACTTTCCGGCTGACTAATTTCTGCCAGTCTTTCAGCAAATTTTAATAATATCAGTTCTCCTCTTTCTTTAAACTGAATAGCCCTTCCTTTAAATTGAACATAAGCTTTCACTTTATTGCCATCCTGTAAAAACTTTTCTGCATGTTTGGATTTAAAGTCGAAATCATGATCGTCGGTGCCTGGCGTAAAGCGAATTTCTTTTACTTCGCTTTGTTTGGCATTGGCTTTCATTTCCTTTTCTTTCTTCTTTTTTTCGTACAGAAATTTTTTGTAATCAATTACTTTACAAACTGGTGGATCTGCGTTGGGCGATATTTCCACCAAATCCATCTCTTGTTCTGCCGCAATTTTCAATGCTTCCTGTAACGGATAAATTCCCACGGTTACATTATCACCTACCAACCTTACCTGCGCTGCTCTGATTCTTTCGTTAATTCGATGTTCAGGTTCCTGATGTCTTTGAAAGCGGGGATTCATTCTTCCTCCGTATCCACCGCTGTTACTTTTAAAAGGTAATGCCATTAAACTGGTTTAAATTATAAATTCGAATGTAAAAATAATGATTAAATATTGCTAATCAACAGATTTACGGTTAGATATTTCTGCAACGATATTTTTTATGAAAGCTTCAACAGGTAAAGTGCCTGCATCTCCTCTTCCCTGACGGCGAACTGAGAGCTTATTTTCATTCATTTCTTTTTCGCCCACTACCAACATATAAGGTATTCGCATCATTTCAGCTTCCCGAATTTTCTTTCCTATTTTTTCATTGCGTTCATCTACCTGAGCACGTACCCGGTATTGCTTCAATTGCCGTACTACTTCCTGTGCATAAGCAGCAAACTTATCGCTAATGGGCAATACAGCCACTTGCTGCGGCGCAAGCCATACCGGAAATTTACCTGCATAATGTTCTAACAAAAAGCCAATAAATCGCTCATGTGTACCTAAAGGTGCCCTATGAATAATCAGCGGAATATCTGTATCATTATTGGCGGTGGTGTAGGCTAATGAAAATTTTCTTCCTGAATTAAAATCTACCTGGTTGGTGGCTAAAGTAAACTCACGCCCAATGGCACTCCATATCTGTACATCAATTTTAGGCCCGTAAAAGGCAGCTTCATCGGGCACTTCAATGAAAGGTGTATTGGTTTCTATTAAAACTTTACGTACCATTTCTTCGGTTTCTAACCACAATTGCGGTTCATTCACATATTTCTGCCCCAGTTTAGCCGGATCGTGCAATGATAAGCGCATCACATATTTATCTATTCCAAATAAATCAAAATATTTCAGATACATATTGTTTACTGCCTCAAATTCTTCAGCAAACTGTTCTTTGGTACAATAAATATGTGCATCATTCATATGCAAACAACGCACCCGCATTAAGCCAAATAATTCGCCACTCTGCTCATACCGATAACAGGTACCATATTCTGCAATGCGGTAAGGCAAATCACGATAACTTTTGGATTCCGCAGCAAAAATTTTGTGGTGATGCGGACAGTTCATGGCTTTTAAATAATATTTCTCTCCATCCATTTCCATGGGCGGAAACATACTGTCGGCATAATAAGGCAGGTGACCACTGGTTAAATACATGCTTTCTTTGGCAATATGCGGTGTTACTACCCTTTTATAACCGGCATCTTCTTCTGTTTCTTTGGCTAATTTTTCTAATTCTTCAATAATAATGGTGCCATTGGGCATCCATAAAGGCAAACCCGGACCAACATCATCATCCATTGTAAAAATACTTAATTCTTTGCCTAATTTACGATGGTCGCGTTTTTTAGCCTCTTCTAACATGGCTAAATATTCATCCAACTCATTCTGATTGGGGAATGTAATGCCATATACCCTGGTAAGTTGTTTATTGTGTTCATCTCCCTTCCAGTATGCACCGGCTATATTGGTAAGCTTAATGGCTTTAATAAATCCGGTATTGGGAATATGCGGGCCACGGCACAGGTCGGTAAAGTTACCCTGGGTATAAAAAGTAATTTCGCCATCGTTTAGGTTTTGTAAAAGGTCTAATTTATATTCATCGCCTTTTTCATTAAAATAAGCAATGGCTTCGGCTTTGGGTATGGCTTTACGCCGGTAGGCATTGGCTTGTTTAGCCAGTTCATTCATTTTTTTCTCTAATGCTAGCAAATCCTCTTCCGTCATTTTTCTGTCGCCCAGATCCATGTCATAATAAAATCCATGGTCAATGGCCGGGCCTACCCAAAATTTAACACCCGGAAACATACTTTCAACCGCTTCGGCCATTAAGTGAGCTGAAGAATGCCAAAAAGTTTGTTTGCCATCGGTATCATTCCAGGTAAGTAATTGCAATGTAGCATCGGTTTCAATAGGTCGTGTGGCATCCCAAACCACACCATTCACTTTAGCTGCCAGTACTTTTTTTGCTAATCCCTCACTAATAGATTTTGCTATTTCCAATGAAGTGGTGCCTTTGGGGTATGTCCTCACTGCACCATCGGGAAAACGAATTTCAATCATATTCAATTTTAAATATATTTTTTAAAGAAACACAAAGGTAACAAATTGGCAGCAGAGATTTTTTTTTGTACTAAATTGCTTCAAAAAACCTTAACGCTTTATTATACTGCCATCCTCATTAAGAAACTTAGCTTTGTAAGATATGTATCGTGTTGTTGCAATCTGCCTTTTTCTCTGCATGAATTTTCAATTGCTCCCCGCTCAAAAATTAACGGGAATATGGAGGGGCTATTTTATACAAAAAAATTATAACCCCTTTTCCGGACAGTTTGTGGAAGACAGATATAAGTATGAAGTGCAAATTAATGAGCTGCCCAATAAAGCATTGGAAGGTGTTACTTATTCCTATAAAACCACTGTATTTTATGGTAAGGCTGCATTCAGGGGCTTGTATACGCCTGCTACTAAAAATTTAGTAATCAAAGAAACCAAAATGCTGGAAATAAAAGCTGGCGATTACAGTGTGCCCTGTTTAATGACCTGTTATTTGGATTATAGTAAAGAAGGTAAACTGCAAACGCTTTCCGGTACTTATTCCAGTATGGGTGAAAAAGATAAAACGGATTGCGGCAGTGGGATGGTATATTTAGAAAAAGTGCCCGAATCTGATTTTGAACCTGCCCCCTTCTTAAAACAAAACCCGCTGGTTGAGAAAAATAAACCGGATTCACCACCGGCTATTGCCTCTTCTGAGCATGTTAATATCAAAAAATTACAACAGGCATTGGGAATTACTGTAGATGGCAACTGGGGGCCCAAAAGCAAAGCTGCTTTGCTAAAAAAAATACCCGATGTAAATCCAGCGCCTGATTTCAACAACAATCAACAAATTAATGCATTGATTCAGGAAATACAACAAAAAAATACAATAAGTGGGAATAATACAAAACCTGCAACACCCAATTTACAACAAAACAAGCAAAGGGAAACAACGCCGGTTTTACCGGATACGGCCCAAAAACCGGTTGTAAAAACAACTCCCCAGTCTTCGGTTATTCCACCTGAATTAACCGAACGAAAAAATAAAATGGTGAAGGAAATATTTGTTGCTGCACCAGATGTAAAAATAGATTTTTACGACAATGGTGTAATTGACAATGATACTATTACTGTATATGATGACCATCAATTAGTGGTGAACAGCGGCAGGCTCAGCGAAAAACCCATTACAGTATACTTGCATCTGAGCAAAGAAAATCCAACACATGAAATTATTACAGTGGCCAATAATTTAGGCGATGTACCGCCCAATACTGCATTAATGGTAGTCACAGCCGGTAATGAAAGGCATGAAATTTTTATTACTTCTGATGAAGGCACCAATGCCAAAGTACTAATTACTTACCGACCCAAAACCATCCGGGCAGAAAAATATTAAAATAATAATGATGCAAATGCAAGCTTGTTTTAAGGTTTAAATTGTAATGAATCCAATAAACTACCACAAACAGTTTTTGCTTTTGGCAAATATGGATTTTGAATTTCAGAACAATTACTTAACCAATCGGCTCCGGCATTATTAAAAACAGTAGAACAATGAAAATGATATACTGTTTCTTTACTGTATTGAACGGTTCTAATTAAATCATATAACGCCTGGCTTACTGCAGCAAAACCTTTTAATTTTTCCTGCATATTTTGTTCACCAACCATACCCGCTAAATCTGCCTTTATGTTCGCAACATTTTGTTGTGCTGTTTCAATAATCACTGTATCTGCTTTCAGTAACTGAAACGGTAAACTATCGGCAGCAGTCATCATATCGGTAGCAGCTTTGTTCATAGTATTCATTTGTTGATGATACAATCCGTCAGACAATTGATAATACTGGTGCAGAAACACCGAAAATGCAGCATCAAATTTTATTTGGTGTTTCGATACCATGAGTGGCTCATCTGTATTTTCCTGAATAGGAACTTTATTATTGGTTTGATTACATGCTATTAATCCTATTACAACAAAACAACATACAAAACCCCAATGCCATAATTTCATACCATCAATTTTATACTGAATAATACATCAAATTTACTTAAACCTGCGCAAATCAGTTCTGAATTACCTTCAATATATTGATAATTAGATGCATGTCACTTATTGCATGCATGCATTCAAACCAGACAATTACCTTTGCAGCAAAACATACAAAAAAAAATGTTGATAGGTTTACAAAATGTTACGTTTGAATTTGGTGCAAGAGTAATTGTAGCAGATGCTACCTGGCACATACAGCCGGGTGACAGAATTGGATTAATTGGGTATAACGGAACCGGAAAATCGACCCTATTAAAGGTTTTGGTGGGCGAGTATACTCCATCAAAAGGCACAGTTGAAAAAGGGAAAGATACCACCATTGGGTATCTGCATCAGGATTTATTGAGTTTTGATACCAATGATTCCATTCTTGAAGTAGCGATGGGTGCCTTTGAAAAAGTAAAACAATTAGAAAGAGAAATTGCGGAATTGGGTAAAATTTTGGAAACAAAAGAAGACGAAGCACTTTTAATGGCATATACCGATAAGTTACACGAACTGGAAGTAGCCGGCGGTTATACCATTCATCACAGAACAGAGGAGGTATTACAGGGACTTGGCTTTCAAAATGCCGATCTGCACCGTCCTTACAAAGAATTCAGTGGTGGATGGCGGATGCGGGTACTTTTGGCCAAAATGATTTTACAACAACCCGATGTACTATTGTTAGATGAACCGACCAATCATCTTGACCTGCCTTCTATTGAATGGTTAGAAAAATACCTGAAACATTATCGTGGAAGTGTAGTCATTGTTAGCCATGATAAGTTCTTTTTAAATAGAATGGTGAATAAAATCGTTGAATTGTACCAACAACAATTACATGTGTACGTGGGCGATTTTGATTTTTATGAACAAGAAAAAGCATTACGTATTGAATTACAACAAAAAGCATACGAAAATCAGCAAGATTATATACGTCAACAAGAACGATTTATTGAACGATTTCGTTCTAAAGCATCTAAAGCAGCAGCAGCCCAAAGTGCTATTAAGCGATTAGATAAAATTGACAGAATTGAAAATATAAGTCTAGAACGCCCCAATATGAAAATTAATTTTCAGGTTGATAAACAACCCGGAAAAATTATTTGCGAACTAAAAGACATAAAAAAAAGCTTTGGCGCTTCTTTAATTTTACAAAATGCCACAGCAGAAATAAACCGGGGAGATAAAATTGCATTAATTGGCGCCAATGGTAAAGGAAAATCTACTTTGTTAAGAATTGTTGCCGGCACCGAAACATTTGAGGGATTGCGCAATTGGGGCCATAATGTTGAGGAAAGTTTTTATGCGCAACACCAATTAGAGGCCTTAAACCTCAACAATTCAATTCTGGATGAAATGAAAGAATGTGGCAGCAACAAAAATGAATTGGAACTGCGCACCTTGTTAGGTTGTTTTTTATTCAGCGGGGATGACAGCGATAAAAAAATCAGATTACTCAGCGGAGGTGAAAAAGCTCGTGTTGCTTTGGCCAAAGTAATTGTAAGCCGAAGTAATTTTCTATTACTGGATGAACCTACCAACCACTTAGATATGCATTCTGTTGAACTATTGGCCGAGGCACTGAATAATTATGAAGGCAGTTATTTATTAGTTAGTCACGACCGGTTTTTTATCTCAAAAACAGCCAATAAAATTTGGGAAATTGTTGACCATCAGATTAAAGAATTTAAAGGAACTTATCAGGAATGGGTAGAATGGAATGAAAGAATGGCGAAGCAAAATTCTTCCAAAAAAGAAGGAAAAGCGGCAACACCTCAGCCGGTTAAGGAAGTAGCTTTTCAAAAAAATAACACCCCATTCAATCAACCCGAAAAACAACAAAAAAAGGAATTAGCACAGGTAAAAAGAAAATTTCAACAAACAGAGGCTTTATTAGAAACACTGAACGAGAAAAAATCAGCTTTGGAAATATCATTGGTACACCCCGATTTGTACAAGGATCCTGCAAAATTTTCTGAATTTGAAAAAGCCTATGCTGCGATTCAAAAAGAATGGGATGCCGCTCAGCAGCAATATGAAATTTTATTTGAAAAATTGATGGAATTAGAGGGTTAATAGCCCGGCATTACAACCTCAAGCACAATTTTATATTGTTGTTTTGAAAGCGTGGCAATGTTGATATTTTTTTGTAATTGCATGGTAACTACCGGATAAGTTGCTTTGGTAATATCAGAAAATTTTGCAAATACAACTTTTGCTTCTGCAGGGCTGTTTTTTCTGAAAATAATAAACATAGCCCTCTCCCATTGCAGCTTTTACATTATCAAAAGCGGCCTGATATTCACTAATGGCATTGGGTAACCCATCAAATCCGGATTGGAAATAGGTATAAAAAACGGTATCGTTATTGCTATGCCTCCTTTTTAAAACCATTGTTATTTTTTTTCTTTTTATTCACAGTTGCGCCAGCATGGCCTTAATAAAGTCGGACACCAGATAACTGATTAATTTTCCGGAAGCAATATTCTGACGGCCATCTTCCAGTCTGGTAGCAGCTTCGCAGATATGTAAATAGGCAGGACGGATATTCCAGGCCATAAAATTAACATATTGCCGGGCATGGATAACACCAATACCTGTTGGGCTGCCGGCACTACTCAATACATTTTCAATAGCATCCACATCTAATTCAATGCCACATAAACCTCCTTCCGTAAAACCGGCAGCATGTGCCATTGCCTGTTGAAAACTACGTTTTTCGTGCAGAAAAATATCTTCGTACGTAATGCAATCAATAAAGGGATTGTTCACAATATCCATCCAGATGTTTTGTGCAATATAATTTTCATGAAGGCCCAGAATACAATATTTTTCCAAATAACCATCTTCTTCCGCATAGCGGAAAGCATTGCCACTATGCCTTCCTTCCATGGCACGGTAATCGGCATGCGCATCTAAATTAATTACATTTATCTGCGGCAAATCAATCACACCGGCTTTGTACCAGCCTTTTGCAGCACCTTTAATACAGGGGTAGGCATTGTTATGGCCACCGCCTATAATAATGGGAATTTTTTTTTGCTGGGTTATTTCATGAATCATCTGTTCTACAGCATCATCAATGGTATTTACTGCATGTCGGTATGCTTCTATTTTTTCTTCATAATTATATGCATTCATTTCAATTATATCCTGTAAAGAACCAAAATCGAAATAGCCTGCCATTAGTATTTCCCGGCCATCTAAAAAATCGTTGCTTTGAATGTTGAGGAAAGTTTGCAAAAATGCTGACCAGGCGGTATGTGCGCCACCAATCCCTTCATTGGCCTTTATGCCAATATCTTCCGGAATACCCAGCACAACAAAATCCGCATCCGATTCCATCATACTTTCTCTAAATTGCTGCACCTGATGCATGGTCTGCACCCGCTCCCCTAATTTCGTTTCGTACCTGCGTATACGAACCAACGATAAAATGTCTTCTTTTTTAAATGGGTGCAGATAGGGCATAATTGAAAAGTTTATAAGTAATATAAAATTATTCGAAGCTTATTTATCTCCATCTTTTTTCTTTTTAAAAATCAGGTCAATTCCCTTTCCGATGGAGGATTCAATTCCTTTTGCTATGGGCGCTAATGGAATGCCATCATATTCATTTTCCTGATATGCATTATTTTGCTCCGGATAAATAATGATTTTATTATTCTCATCGAAATATTTTTCCAATTTATAGGGAATGTTTTCGAGAAAGCTATTATAAGACATTGTTCCCTTTCGGGAAGACACAAAAAACAACAAATCAGTTTTTACAATATTTCTTGATAAAATTAGGAAATCTTCCCAATTTGAAAATTCTTTGAAAGAAGGAATAAAATTAATTTTATTGAGGGTACAAAATTGTTGAATGGATGTATAGGTTTTGTTGCTTCCAAATATTAAAACAGGGATTGAGAGTTCCTGCGACAGATAAATTAACTTCTTTAACCAGGCATTAAAGCCTATTTCCAGTTCGGCAAGAGCCGGTATAATTACAACAATACGCTTATTATAAACAAATGGCTTCGATAAATGGGTAATGAAAATATTTTTATTAATTTTTGTTAATATATTTTCAAATTTATCGCTAATCAGGTTTTCCAAAATTCCATTTTTATGAGGCCAGCCTAATAAAATATAATCAGCCAATATTTCGCGGGTAATTCTTGAAATACCGCTGGAAACATTATGATCAATGGTAGTAACGGTATTAACCTTATTTTCAGTAGCAGATGCCTGTTGTATATATTTTTCTAATTTATTTTTCGATAATATAATATTTTTTTCTGCAGTTTCATCATTAGGAACAACTGTTAAAATAGTAACGGGATTAGCTGATTTTTTGTCTTTAATTAAAATGGCCAAATCCAATATTTTATCAACTGTTTCAACATTTGCAGTAGGTATTAAAATTTGTTCACTGTTCATTACACTCGATTCCAAGATATCAATTTCATTTTTTTCCTTATTCAGCAATATTTTTTTGGAAGCTTTTTCAGTTGCAAATGAAGAAAAAACACATGTCACTAAAATCAGAATAATGGTACCATTTAAAATATTTTCATCAATAATATTAGCTCTGAACCCTACCAAAATAATAGCCAAAGTGGCAGCAGCATGTGAGCTGCTTAAGCCAAAAATAAGTTGGCGCTGCGCTTTTGAGTACTTTAAAAATAATTGTGTAAACCAGGCTGCAAGCCACTTGCCAGATAATGCCACTGCAATTAAGGTACCTGCAACAATTAAAGCAGCCGGTCCATGCGTAATTACACTCACATCAACAATCATTCCCACGGAAATCAGGAAAAAAGGAATAAACAGCGAATTACCCATAAATTCAATCCGGTTCATTAAGGCTGATGAATGTGGAATGAGTTTATTGAGTGCTAAGCCCGCAACAAATGCACCAATAATGGGCTCTACACCAGCTACTTCAGCCAGAAAGGCAGCAAAAAAAACTACAGCCAAAACAAATATATAATGTGAATGGCGTTCACTTTCTAATTCTCTGAAAAACCATTTGGCAATTCGTGGAACCAATAAAAACATGATGACTGAAAAAATAGAGAGCGATACCAGCAACCGTATCCAAAAATCGGAGTTTAATGTTCCTGCATGATTACCCATAATAATGGCTAAAATAATCAGCACTGCAGTATCTGTCAATACCGTTGCCCCCACAGTAATAGCCACCGCCTGATTTTTAGCAATTCCTAATTTGCTGACAATAGGGTATGCTACCAAAGTATGTGTAGAAAACATACTCGCAGTTAAAAAGCTGGCATTTACATCGTATCCCAATAAATAATGACATACCGGAAAACCAATACCCAATGGGATGATAAATGTTAAAAAACCAAACAGGAAACTTTTATTTTTATTGGCCCTAAACTCATTAATATCTAATTCCAATCCTGCTATAAACATGATGTATAGTAAGCCGATGGTTGAAAATAAATCAACAGCCGAATTTTTTTCAAGTACATTAAAACCATGTGGCCCAATAATAACTCCTGAAATAATTAAACCTATAATTCCGGGTATGTTTAATTTTTTTAAAATAATGGGCGATAATAATATTATAAATAATATTAATGAAAATATCAATACAGGATTTTGTAACGGTAATTGAAATTCATGGATAAAATGTTTGAAAAAATCGTTCATAAATTCAAAAATTAAAAGCTAAATGTTAACTGTTTTATTTATTAAAGCAATATAACAGAAAAGTTTTAAATAAAAATTTGGTGATTGCATTTTAACATTCGCGCTATTCTTACTTGAAATTGTTGGTTAAACCCATTTACCCTCAATCATTACCTTATCAACTACCGGCGTTCCAAAATGATAAGGTAAATAAGCAACTGACGGTATGGGTTTGGTGAAGATAAGATTTGCCTTTTTACCAATGGTAATACTACCAACTTCTTTTTCTACCCCCATTGCATAAGCACCATTCAGCGTAGCTGCATTAATGGCTTCTTCGGGTAAAAATTCATTTTGTATGCAGGCTAATGAAACAACAAAATTCATATTACCACTTGGCGATGAACCGGGATTATAATCAGATGCCAATGCCAGCGCACAATTTTCCTGTAACATTTTACGTACCGGTGCATATTGCATTCTTAAAAAAAAGGCTGCAGTAGGCAATACTGTGGCAATTGTATTCGATGCGCCTAAAGCATGAATTGATTTTTCATTCATGGCTTCTAAATGATCAACGGATACGGCTTTGTATTTTACTCCCACTTCTACCCCACCACTAACAGACAGTTGATTTGCGTGCAATTTGGCAGGTAATCCATATTTATCAGCAGCTTCCAGAATTTTTTCTGTATCGCTCACACAAAAAAAATTTTGTTCACAAAAAACATCTACATAATCGGCTAATGTTTCCTGAACAATTTTTGGCAACATTTCTTCTATAATAAGTTTTATATAACCCTGCTTATTATCTCTATACGTGTGTGGAACGGCATGTGCTCCCAAAAAAGTACCTTTCACAGGTATGGGTGCAACCTCTTTCAAACGCCGAATTACCCGTAACATTTTTAATTCATCGGCTACCGTTAATCCATAACCACTTTTTATTTCAATAGCACCTGTACCCAAAAGCATTAATTCCTGCAAACGCTTTAATGTACTTTCAAACAAAACATCCTCAGATGTGGCTTGCAATGCAGCAGCTGAATGTAGAATACCGCCTCCTCTGGCAGCAATATCTGCATAGCTCAAACCATGCAATTTATCTACAAATTCCTGTTCTCTGCTTTTGGCAAATACCAGATGGGTATGGCTATCGCACCAGGTTGGCAATACGGTAGCACCCGCAGCATCATATACGGCATCATATACTTTTTCGGGTAAATCATCCATACATCCGTATGCAGCAATTCTGCCCTTATGAACAACCAAGAAAGCATTTTGAATCATCGGTAACTCAGCCATTGCTTTTCCGCGCAGTAAAGAACACTGTTCACGAACATTCAATAATTGATGTATGTTGGTAATTAACAAATGCATGATTCATTATTTTATCACCATAGGATTAACAAATTCTAAAATAAACATTGTTAAGCTTAAATTGCAGGTTAACAGCTTAAAAATATGATATGTTATGTCCACGTTGTAAGATACCCAAAATATTTGGGATTTTTTGGAATGCTTTCTATGGCTATTTTCAGAATTCCACTGTTTTTTAACAAATCGGTTCATTTTTATAAACTGCTGGGCTGCGGTAAAAATGGCAGTTTCGATTTACAACCCGACTGGCGGCAATGGGCTGTTCTAACCATTTCAAGTGTACAAGAAAATAGAGTTCATCATATAACCCCATTCATTCAATGGTGGTGGCAATTTTTTAAATGTGAATTACTCTGGTTAAAACTGCAACCTATTGAAGGCCGTGGCAAATGGGATAAACAATACTGTTTTGGAAAGTTACCCCAAAAGTCGGAATATGAGGGCCCGATTGCCATATTAACAAGAGCTACCATTCGTAGCAGAAAAGTAAAACGATTTTGGCAACATGTAGATGCTGTTTCAGCAGAAATGCAACAGGCACAGGGATTAATTACTTCTATTGGCATTGGAGAGATGCCTTGGTTCAGAGGTGCAACATTAAGTGTTTGGGAAACAAAAGCACACATGCGCTCATTTGCCTATTCACAACCTTTTCATCAAGAGGTAATTGTGAAAACCAGAAAAGAAAACTGGTATGCAGAAGATATGTTTGTACGTTTTATACCTTTAGCTGCTGAAGGAACTTTGCAGGGCATTGATCCTTTCATCGGAAAATTGTAACTTGCACCTCAATGAATAGAACTTTTAGAAACATATTACCCTACATTATTCATTTTGCCTGGCTTTACGCCGGTCTAAATGCAATGCCTGATCATTAGCTTGGCAGCTATATACTTCCCATATTTTTTTGATTATAACAACGGATTACCACTTGTGTCTTTCCGTATTCCTCATTACTTATAACATAAAATTTTTTGTATATGCAAAATGCGCAAAGTTTATTTGTAAACTCTGAAATTGGTACCCTAAAACGATTATTGGTTCATAGTCCGGATAGCGGTTTGGGGAAAGTAGTTCCTTCAAAAGCGCAGGACTGGCTATTTGAAGATATTGTACATCTAAACACCATTCGGAAAGAAGAATATGATTATTACACCAAAATATTGCTGCTTTTTTTAGATCCCGAAAAAATAAAGGATAAACTTCCTGAAATTGATGCAGAAAAAGCCAACCGAAGTTTTTATAAACCGGATAATCCTGCCTTCTTCAAATCGGATAAAGTAATTGAATTAGAATGGTTACTGGCTGAAATTTTACTGAACGATGCAATTAAACACAGCTTAGTTGCTTCGGTTTGTGCCATAGAGGGTTGCACTTTTAAAACACAGAATGCATTAATGGATTATGATGCAGTTGCATTAGCCAAAACATTTATCAGCGGTTCAGCAAAAAACAAAGAAATGCTGTTTGCACCCATACCCAATTTTATTTTTACACGAGATATTGGCATTACTATTAAAGATCATGTTTTATTGAACAAACCTGCTAAAAAAGCAAGAACCAGAGAAGCTTTGCTGGCGAAATATATTTTCTTTAACCATCCATTTTTTAAGGCATACCAGCAGAATATCATTGAATTAACCGATACCTATCAAAATCTTTTATTACCAAAAGAGGAAGATGAGAGAAAAATTACTTTAGAGGGAGGCGATATTATGGTGATCAGTAATGATCATTTACTGGTGGGGGTTAGTGAAAGAACATCGCCGGAAGCAGCAGCTAAAATTGCACATATCGTATTTAAGAAAAACCTGATGGAAAAAGTAACCATCATTAAAATACCCAAAAAACGCGATTACATGCATATTGATACCGTTTTTACACAGGTAAAAAAAAATGTTTGGGTAATGTTGGGTAATTTTTCAAAAAAGGCAGTTTTACATGAAGATGAAGATGCCATTGAACGCACACTGGAACTGAAAAAAGATGAAAAAATAAAGATTAAACAATTCCATAAAAACGATCCGGAAAATAGTGTACATTTCGATAGTCTTGAAGAACTGCTGATAGATATCAGTAAAAACGATTTTCATTGCAGGGAAGCAGATATTAAAATTATTTTTTCGGGCAATAATGAATTTCCTTATAGCGCCAGAGAGCAATGGACAGACTCCTGTAATTTATTGGCTATTAAAGAAGGGGTAGTTTTGGGCTACGACCGAAACGACAAAACCGCCGAAGCATTTAAAGCAGCAGGTTTTCAGGTAATACATGCCAAAGAATTAATTCCACAAATTGTTTCAGGAAAAATTAATACACAACAAATTACGGATACCCTTATTTTAATGCCATCTGCAGAATTATCGAGGGCCAGAGGCGGTTTTCATTGTATGAGCATGCCCTTATTAAGAGAAACAGTTAATGAATAAGTTATGCAAAACACTTCCCATTTATTAATGATACGTCCGGTTAAGTTTTCATTTAATGAACAAACTGCCGTGAATAATGCTTTTCAGCAAAATGATACCAACAATAATGTAGCAGAAATGGCAGCCCGTGAATTTGATGCTTTTGCACAAAAATTACAGGCCAATGGTGTAGATGTTACCATTGTAGAAGATACCCCCGAACCGTATACACCAGATTCAATTTTCCCGAACAACTGGATATCTTTTCATGAAGATGGAAACATTATTTTATATCCCATGTTTGCAGTTAACCGGCGTGCCGAGCGGAAACCACATGTATTGAAAGCCATTGAAAAAAAATTCAGGATTCAAAATAAAATTGATTTAACTGCATTAGAAGCCAACCATCAATTTTTGGAAGGCACAGGCAGTATGGTTTTAGATCGTGATCATAAAATTGCTTATGCCTGTTTATCGCCCAGAACCCACATGAGTGCATTAAACAATTTTGCTGAAAAAACCGGTTTTACAACAGTTGCTTTTCACGCAAACGATCGAAATGGTTTGCCCATTTACCATACCAATGTAATGATGTGTGTGGCAGATCAATTTGTTGTGGTTTGCATGGAAAGTATTACGGATGAAAATGAAAAAAAATTAGTGCGTGATGCCATTCATAAAACGGATAAAAGCATTATCCTCATTAGCTTCCATCAAATGGAACATTTTGCCGGCAATATGTTACAGGTGCAAAACAATAGGGGCGAAAAACTGCTGATTATGTCAACACAGGCCTATGAAAGTTTAACTGCTGACCAAATAAAAATTTTAGAAAATTATAATCGCATCATTCATTCCAGCTTAAATACTATTGAAACAAATGGCGGTGGCAGCGCCAGATGTATGCTGGCAGAAGTGTTTTTACCAGTTCAACAGACACAATAAATAACAACTATTTTAGCTGAGCAGGTTGCACCGGCATTTGCAGCAGGTGCTTAACCTGCTTTTCGCGGTATTGCAAACCCGATAATAATGTGAGTTGTGCGGCACTTAATTGTTGCTGCAATTGTTTGTCAATTGATTTCTGTGCCTGTAATGCAACAAAGTAATCTTGTATAATAATAAGGTCGTGCCAATTGCCGATTGCTTCTTGCAAATTATTAAAATAAGGAAAATGCGCTTCTTCAAAATCATCCCCTTCAATAGCCACCCATCGAATAGCATTCATCCAACGTTTAATTTTTTTTCTGAAGTCGTGCCACTCTTCTATCGTTAAATTTTTTTTCAACTGTTCTTGAATTTCAATTTTCAATTTTTGCATGTATTGTTCGGGTAAAAGCGCATTGGTTTCCTCAACCAAAGGGCCACAAATATCAATCACCTTTTGCAGGGCTTGTTTGTGTTTGGGTATATGTTGTAAAAAAATATGTTGCGAATACAATAAAGAACCTTGTAACCCCAACATGGTTTCTAATTCGTTCATTTTATGCTGCTGCAGCCATTGTTGCAACAATTGTGTTTCACGTAATACCCCGGCTTCATCAAAAACAGAAGCCACTAATTTCGCTGCTTTTTTGATGCGGTGCCTGGGATAAACTGTTTTTAAAAAATGTAAAATGGTTTTGAATTTCTTCAATTCAATCCGCATATCATGCAGTGCAGTGCTGCTGGCAGTTAATTCTACCTCATAAAGATTGTTGAAAACATTCTTTACCCTGAGTGCATAATATTTTTGAAATGGCGATGCCATAAAAATTGAATACCACTTTTATGTAATAAAATAGTTATTACATTGGCACATAAATTTACAACAACGGTTTCATTCCTGCATATTTTATGGCTTGAACTTATCAAACAGCATCATTTTACTGGTATGAAACCTGTTTTTCAAAACTCAACCGGATGGCTGTTTCAAAATCAGTAGTAGTATAACCCAATATTTTTTCTGCTTTTTGAATGTTTAATCCACCTTGTTTTGCTCGCTTTACCGGTTCAGGAAAATCATTTGCTGTTACGGCTTTCAGGGTATGTTTAGGCAATTGCAGTATGTCTGCCATTGTAACTGCCATTTGGTAAGGCGTAATGTAGGTACTGCCGGACAAATGAAATGTACCTGTTGAACCAGTGTCTATAATTTGATGCAAGCCTTTACAAAAATCTACAATGAATGTTGGAGTGCGGTACTGGTCGTTTACAATTGGAAACACTTCCTGCTGTTGAATTTTATCATACACCTGATGCAAAAAATCTTTTCTCACACCTTTTATTTCCGGGCCAAAAACAAAACTCGGCCGCACTACTGTAACCGGTTGGGATGTTTGCAATAAACATAATTCCGCCATTAATTTTGAAGCACCATAAAAATTAAGTGGTTGCTTTACATCTTCTTCCGCATTAGGCCCATTACCCCCGAACATAAAATCGGTTGATATAAATATGAAATGTACAGCCTGATTCAGGTTTGCTGCCTCCATTAAAAGGTGATGTGTTCCCAACAAATTTACCTGCAGACAGGCTTCCTGATTCAATTGGCATTCATCCGGCTTACTCATGGCTGCAGCATGCAATATCACATTGGGCTGATATTGCTCCAATACTTTCCGAATATTTTTTCTATTGGTAATATCCATCGTGGCATAATCATTCGGTATATCAATACTACAAACAGGCTTAGTTCCTGTAGCCACAAAATTTAATTTGTGTTGTAAACAATATTGAATGAAATGTGCACCAATAAAACCGTTGGCACCGGTAATTAAAATTTTCATCACCAATACTACAAAATTAATACATGGATGAAACTATTTTCTGCTATTGCATCATTTTGAAAGAAATATTTTTAACGACAGTATATCCTCCAACGTATTCATATTCTACACATAGAAACACTTCTTAACCCATAATTGGATATGTATATCAATTAATTTGACAAAAATCAAATGATACAGCAAATATGCCATACAAACCAATTTGCCATTATGTTTTGATAAAGAAAAATTTAATACCCCGGGGCTAAATGGTGGTATACCGGTAATTGCTTACTTTTGCACCTTCAAAATAAAAAGCCTTGTGCTTTAAAAATTATTAACAAAACCATTGATAGCCGATAATTTTTTAATTAAAAATGACAGACAAGAAAAAAGTTACGAAAATAGGTGTATTAACATCGGGTGGTGATGCCCCCGGTATGAACGCAGCCATTAGAGCTGTTGTTAGAACGGGCTTATATTATGGCCTGGAAGTATTTGGTATTATGCGGGGGTATAATGGTATGTTGGAAGATGATATTATACCCATGAACAGCAGAAGTGTTGCCAATATCATTCAACGTGGCGGCACCATTTTAAAAACAGCCAGAAGCAAAGATTTTTTTGAAACCGAAGGCAGAAAGAGGGCTTATACCAATTTAAAAAAATATGGCATTGATGGACTGGTGATTATTGGAGGAGATGGAAGTTTTAGAGGCGCGCAACGTTTTGCCAACGAATTCGATATTCCCTGCATAGGTATACCCGGCACTATTGATAAAGATATGGCAGGTACTGATTATACCATTGGTTTCGATACTGCCGTAAATACTGCTGTGGATGCCATTGATAAAATAAGAGATACAATGGATGCACACGACCGTTTATTTATTGTAGAAGTAATGGGCCGTGATGCGGGTTACATTGCTTTACACAGCGGAATTGCAACCGGTGCAGAAAATATTTTAATTCCCGAAACTAAAACTGATATTGAAGAACTCATACATTCATTAACAGAAAAAGAAAAACGGAAAAAATTAGTAAATTTAATTGTTGTGGCGGAAGGTGAAGAATTTGGCGGTGCAGAAGAAATTGCCAAAGTAATTAAAGAAAGAGTGCCCAACGCCGATACCAGGGTATGTATTCTGGGGCATATTCAGCGCGGGGGCGCTCCAAGCTGTCACGACAGACTGGTAGCCAGCCACATGGGCTATTATGCTGTAGAAAGTTTGTTAATTGGCAGGCATAATGTAATGGTGGGTGTTATCAATAATAAAATTCATTATACCCCATTAGATATGGCCGTAAAAGAAAGGCAGGCTATTGGGCAGGAATGGATGAAAATTGTAAAAATTCTTGCATCTTAATTATTTAGCAAAGCAAACAAACCAACTATATGTCTAAAAACATTGACAAGTACCTATACTCAGAAATGAACAAAGAAGCAGGTATTGAACACGCTTATCACAGAACCAAAATTGTTGCAACAGTTGGCCCCGCCTGTAATACTTATGATAAATTGTTGGGCCTCGTTAAATCAGGTGTTAACATTTTTCGGCTTAACTTTTCTCATGGCACACATGAAGATAAACTCGAAATTATTCAATATATCAGAAAAATTAATGCAACACAACCTTATAACATTTCCATTTTAGGCGATTTGCAAGGCCCTAAATTACGCGTAGGCGAAATTGAAAATGGTTCGCTGCAAATTAATCCGGGCGATATACTCACTTTTACTTCAAAAGAAAAAGTAGTAGGTACAAAAGAAAAAATTTATGTATCGTATCCCAATCTGCACAATGATGTGGAGATTGGCAATAAAATTTTAATTGATGATGGCAAGTTGGAAGTGGTAGTAGATTCCATCACTGCTTCCGGCGATGTAAAAGTAAAAGTAACTTATGGCGGAATATTATTACCCAAAAAAGGCGTCAATCTTCCCGATACGAAAATATCCCTTCCTTCCATGACGGAAAAAGATATTACCGATTTTGAATTTATTGTTGACAATGAATTAGACTGGATAGCCCTTTCATTTGTAAGAAAAGCAGAAGATATTATTGACCTGAAAAGAAGAGTGCAGGAAAAGAAAAGCAAAATTAAAGTGATGGCAAAAATTGAAATGCCCTCCGCTTTGGTTGATTTAAGAAATATTATTATTGAATCAGATGGTATTATGGTGGCCAGGGGCGATTTAGGTGTTGAATTACCGGTTGAAAAAGTACCGATGGCACAACGCGATATTATTCGCAAATGCATACACAGAGCCAAGCCCGTTATTGTTGCAACACAAATGATGGAAAGTATGATGGACAGGGTAAAACCCAACCGCAGTGAAATTACAGATGTTGCCAACGCTGTTTTAGAAGGTGCCGATGCAGTAATGTTAAGCGGTGAAACCGCAACAGGTAATCACCCGCAATTGGTGGTGGAAACCATGCGTAAAATTATTACAGAAGTAGAAAATACGGAATACAGATATAACCGCGAAGAAGATTTAAAACCACAGCCCCACTCTCCTTCCTTTTTAAGTGATGCCGTTTGTTACAATGCCTGTAAAATGGCAGAAGATGTAAATGCACAGGCATTGATTGGTATGACGCAAAGTGGTTACACTGCCTTCATGTTGAGCAGTTACAGACCCAGAGCACCATTGTATATTTTTACAAAAGAAAAAACTTTGGTGAACCAATTAAGTTTAAGCTGGGGTGTCAGGGCTTTTCACTATGATGAAGAAGAAAGTTTGGATGATATTATCTTCGATCAAATTAATATTTTAAAACAACGTGGTTTCATAAAACCAAATGATGTGGTAGTAAATACAGGAAGTACACCTGTTGATAAACATTTGCCTACCAACGTATTAAAAGTTACAAAAATTGATTAATAGCAAATCATTCGTTTTTCATAAAAAAAGATTCTTCAAATGAAGAATCTTTTTTATTTTCATAACGCTCAACAAAATAAACTGCCATGCGAAATTTTTTTTGCTTACTCTTCCTGATCCCCATCATTTCTATTGCACAAAACACTGATTCTGCCTGGATTGTACAAAACTACATCAAAAAAGAAGTGTACATTCCTATGCGGGATGGTGTTAAATTATTTACATCTGTTTATATTCCAAAAGATGTTTCAGAAAAACATCCCATTTTAATGACACGCACCCCCTACTCTTGTGCCCCTTATGGCGAAAATGAATTTAGAAAATTTTGGCGTAACCATTATAAAACCTATTTAAAAGAAAATTTTATCATGGTGATACAGGATGTTAGAGGACGCTGGATGAGCGAAGGAGAATTTGTAAATATTCGTCCCTATCTACCCAATAAAAAAAATAAAACAGATATTGACGAAGCATCAGACACCTATGATACCATTGACTGGTTAATACACAACATAAACAATAACAATGGTAACATAGGCGTATTTGGCATTTCTTATCCCGGCTTTTATACCGCTATGGCTGCATTAAGTAATCACCCTGCATTGAAGGCAGTAAGTCCGCAGGCACCGGTTACCGATTGGTTTATGGGGGATGATTTTCACCATAATGGTGCATTCTTTGCCATGGATGCATTTGCTTTTTACTCATCGTTTGGGAAACCGCGACCTAAACCCACTACCGTTGGTCCAACTGCTTTTAATTACCCAATCAAAGATAATTACAGGTTTTATCTTACCACCGGCGCATTACCCAATTTAACCCGTTTATTGGGCGATAGTATTGCATTTTGGAATGATTTGATGAATCACCCCAACTACAATGCCTGGTGGCAGGAACGTAATGATCGGAATTTTATGCAACATATTTTACCCGGAACAGCATCATTGGTGGTGGGTGGATTATTTGATGCAGAAGATTGTTTTGGTGCATGGAATTTATACAAAGCCATTGAAAGCAATGCAAAAAACAATAACAAATTAGTGATAGGCCCATGGTATCATGGCCAATGGGCAAGCGGTAATGGCACACATTTAGGAAATATTTATTTTAATAGCAATACGGCAGACTGGTATGCACAGCATATTGAAATTCCGTATTTTAATTATTACTTAAAAGGAATTGGAACAGTTGATAGTATTGCAGAAGCCAATATATTTTTTAGTGGCGCAAATGAGTGGCACCGTTTCAATGCTTGGCCACCCGATAACACACAACCACAACCTGTTTATTTAGAAAAAAATGGAGTGCTCTCTTTTTTATCTAAAAAAGAAAAAGCCATTAGTTATGATGAATACATCAGTGATCCCGCAAGGCCGGTACCGTATACTGCCGGTATACATGAATACAGAACCAGGGAATATATGGATGATGATCAGCGTTTTGCCGCCACAAGGCCGGATGTTTTGGTATATGAAACACCACCGTTAGAAGAAGACATAACACTTGCAGGGCCGCTTATGGCACATTTAAAAGTAAGTATTTCAACTACCGATGCCGATTTTGTGGTAAAATTAATTGATGCTTTTCCGGAAGATTTTAGTTATACCATACACCAAACCTACCCAATGGGCGGATATGAAATGCTGGTTCGTGGTGAAATTATGCGTGGCAGATACAGAAACAGTTTCGAAAAACCGGAGGCTTTTATACCTAACGTACCCACTATTGTGCAATACACAATGCCCGATGTTGCACACACTTTTAAAAAAGGTCATAAAATAATGATACAGGTACAAAGCAGTTGGTTTCCTTTGGCAGATAGAAACCCACAACAATTTATTGACATATACCACGCAAAAAACAGCGACTTTAAAAAAGCAACCATTCGAGTCTTTCATCACGATTCGTATGTACAGCTTCCTATTTTACCCAATTTTAAATAACAATTGAAGACGATAATATGCTATTCATCCATACTATCCAATTGAATACATCATTACAATTTTTATAAACAACCCATCATGAAAAAAACATTATATCTGTTTCTGCTTTTCGCCACAAAAATGCTTGTAGCCCAAAATGCAAACATTCGCATTATACCGGAACCTGTAAAACTCACCGTTCAAAAAGGCATTTTTACCATTACCCCAAAAACGGCTTTGGTAGTTTCTGATAAAGGCGATTTACATGCTGCAAATTTTTTCAATCAATACCTGAAAAAATATTATCATTTTCAATTACAGATAAAAGAACATCCCACACCCGGCAGTATTACCATCCATACAAAAAAATTCATCAAAGCACCCAATAATCCTGAGTTTTATTCATTCCAATCAAAGCCATCGGGTATTGATATTTCAGGCAATAGCTACGCAGGCAGTTTTTATGGCATTCAAACTTTAATTCAATTATTACCGGTAAATGCTACCGCAAACCAACTCAATATTGCTGCAGTGAATATTGAAGACCAACCACGTTTTACATACAGAGGAATGCATTTAGATGTAGGACGACACTTTTTTTCGGTTGATTTTATTAAAGAATACATTGATTTAATTGCGTTGTACAAAATGAACACCTTCCACTGGCATTTAACCGAAGACCAAGGTTGGAGAATAGAAATTAAACAATATCCTAAACTAACTTCTGTAGGTGCATATCGCAACGGTACCATTATTGGCCATGCGCCGGGTACAGCAAATGATGGTTTAAAATATGGTGATTATTATACCCAGGAACAAATTAAAGAAGTAGTACAATATGCTGCCGATCGTTTTATTACAGTAATACCCGAAATTGAAATGCCCGGGCATGCATCTGCTGCCATAGCTGCTTATCCTGAGTTAAGTTGCTTTCCCGACAAAAATACGCCTACACCCAAAAACAAAAATTTATGGAGTGGCGATACCACCGGCAAACAAGTACAACAAAGCTGGGGTGTGTTTGATGATGTATTTTGTCCGAGTGATTACACCTTTCATTTTCTGGAAAATGTATTAGATGAAATAATGGAATTATTTCCTTCAAAATATATTCATATTGGCGGTGATGAATGTCCCAAAAACTATTGGAAAGCATCGCCATTTTGCCAGCAACTGATGAAGGAAAAAGGAATAAAAGATGAACATGAATTACAGAGCTATTTTATTCAGCGCATTGAAAAATATATTAACAGCAAAGGCCGGCAAATTATTGGTTGGGATGAAATTTTAGAAGGCGGCCTTGCCCCCAATGCCACGGTAATGAGTTGGCGTGGCGAAAAAGGAGGTATTGAAGCTGCCCAACAAAAACACAATGTAATTATGACACCCGGTGCATGGTGTTATTTTGACCACAGCCCCAATAAGCAGGAAGATTCACTTACCATTGGAGGCTATACCCCTGTTCAAAAAGTATACAGTTATGAACCCGTTCCCAAAGAATTAAGTGCGGATGAAGCAAAATATGTTTTGGGTGCACAAGGCAATGTTTGGACAGAATACATGCAATATCCCACAAAAGTTGAATACATGATATTACCGCGGATGAGTGCTTTGAGTGAAGTGCTTTGGAGTCCTGCCAATAAAAAGAATTGGAACAATTTTGAAAATAAATTAATAAAAGATACCAAACGCTATCAGCTATGGCAAGTTCATTTCAACGAAAAATGGAATCAAAATGCAAATTCAAGTAATTAAAAACGCAAACGTTTGCCATTATTATCCATTTTTAAATAAAGAGTTGTACTTTTAACCTGCAAAAAAACGCAAACTATTTTGTTATGTCCGCACCAGTCAAACCACACAAATTAGACATTGATTTAATTGACAGTTTTGAAAAAATTCCTGTAAAAATTTTCGATAGTTCTAATGATGGCTCTTTATTTGTTGCCCGCGAAATTGCCGCTTTGATTAAAGCAAAACAAGCCAAAAATGAAACCTGTGTGCTGGGATTGGCCACCGGATCAACGCCATTACGGTTATATACACACTTGGTGAATATGCATCGGAATGAAGGGCTTAGTTTTAAAAATGTAATTACATTCAATTTAGATGAATATTATCCCATTGAGCGAGATGCCCGGCAAAGCTATTGGAGCTATATGCATCGACACTTATTTAACCACATTGATATTTTACCGGAAAATATCCATTTACCCAATGGCGAACTATCGAAAGAAGCAACAAAAAAAGCCTGCGAAATATACGAACAAATGATAGAAGATGCCGGTGGTATTGATTTGCAAATTTTAGGAATTGGTACCAATGGACATATTGGTTTTAATGAACCCGGCTCCAGTATTTTTTCTAAAACCAGGTTGGTATCATTAGATAATTCAACCCGTATTAATAATGCATACGAATTTCAAAATATATCAGAAGTACCTCGTATGGCCATTACCATGGGTATCGGCACAATTTTAAAAGCAAAAAAAATATTATTAATGGCATGGGGCTTAAAAGCGCCCATTATTGCTAAAAGCGTGGAAGGTGCCGTAACAGAACAAATCCCTGCCAGTATTTTACAACAGCACAACGATTGCACCTTTGTGATTGACCAAAGTGCAGCAGCCGAACTTACCAGGATAAAATCACCATGGTTAACGGGTGAGATTGAATGGACTCCGAATATGATTAAACGGGCAGTTGTAAACATGGCTTTAAAATTGAACAAACCTGTTTTAAGTTTAACAACACATGATTATAATGAAAATGGCCTGAGTGATTTATTGGTTGAAAAAGGAGATGCTTACGATATTAATTTGCAAGTCTATTATATGCTACGCGATAGCATTACAGGATGGCCTGGTGGAAAACCCAATGCCGCTATTCCGGGGCATCCAGAAAGAAGTAAGCCATATCCTAAAACATGTTTAATTTTTTCTCCTCATCCCGATGATGATATTATTAGCATGGGTGGCACTTTTATGCGCCTGCACGATCAGGGACACGATGTGCATGTGGGTTACCAAACCAGCGGAAATATTGCCGTAACCGATGAATTTGTAACACGGTTTTTAGATTTTGCCGTAGGCTTCGAAGAACAATTTGGTATTGACAATAAAAAAAGCGAACAAATACTCTCAGAAGCTAAAAGATTTTTAGCCTCCAAGAAAAAAAATGAAATTGATACACCTGAAATTAGGGCCATTAAAGGATTGATAAGAAGATGCGAAGCCCGTGCTACCTGCCGATATGTAGGTATTGGCGATTCAAATGCTCATTTTATGAACCTGCCATTTTATGAAACAGGTACCATAGAAAAAAATCCCTATACAGAAAAAGATATTGAAATTACTATTGAACTTTTACAAAAATTAAAGCCCCATCAGGTGTATTGTGCCGGCGATTTAGCCGATCCACACGGCACTCATAAAGTTTGTTTAGATATTGTATTAGAAAGTTTGAAACGAATTAAAGCTTCAGGCGAAAAATGGATTGAATACTGCTGGTTATGGTTGTACAAAGGTGCCTGGCAGGAATGGGATATTTCTGAAATAGAAATGGCCATACCTATGAGTCCCGATCAGGTCATGAAAAAACGTTTTGGTATTTTTATTCATCAATCACAAAAAGACATGGTGCCTTTTCAGGGAAGTGATAGCAGAGAATTTTGGCAAAGGGCTGAAGACAGAAATGCTACCACTGCGCAACTGTATGCCAGCCTTGGGCTTACACAATATGCAGCAATGGAAGCATTCGTAAGATGGCACTATTAAAAAAATATCTGCTATCTTGCACCGGTGATGCATGAGAAAAAAATACTGCACCAGCAATGGAAAAGTGCATGGCAACAACACTATTTCAAATCGAAATTAATTAGCGGTGTGCTTTTACTGATTATTTTACTGGTTATCCTGCCTTTTTATTTTCAAAATATTGAAAACAGAGATGGGTTTCAGTTAAATGATTGGCTGGTGAATCATTTTGCCCCCATGAATGTATCCACTCCCATTTTTATTATCATCTGGATTATGGCAGGAATGCTTATTCGGAATGCCCTCATAGATCCGAATATTTTCATTTTGTTTTTATGGTCATTTATTTTTTTAACCATTTCCAGGTTATTGACCATTTATTTTGTGCCGCTAAACCCGCCTAATGATTTAATTCCGTTGGTAGACCCTATAAGTAATAGATTTTATGGTGGAGGCTTCGTGACTAAAGATTTATTTTATTCAGGGCATACATCTACACAATTTCTAATGTTTCTTTGCTTTAAAAATAAAAATTTAAAACTGGCGGCATTACTTTCAACAATTGCAATTGGCATATTGGTTTTAATACAACATATACATTACACCATAGATGTAATTTCTGCACCACTATTTGCATATGCTGTATTTGTAATTGCCAAAGCATGGGTTGCGCCTGCTGTATCCTATCCTCATGCCGCTTAATTTAAAAGGCTTCTCCTAACTGTAAATAAAATCCCTGATTATTACCCTGCCCTATGCCATAATCTAAACGAAGATTTAGTTTTTCTTTTTTGGTTAATCGTATTCGCAAACCTGCACCATAAGCATACTTCAATCCGTTTAAAGCAAAATCATCTATTGCATGCCCCACTTCACCACTGCTACCAAATAAAGCAATACCTACACTTTTATAAATAGGTACTCTGTATTCAGCCTGCAAAACAAAAGCCTGTTTGTCTCTGTACCTGCCGCCATAATAACCACGCATGCTATTGGCACCACCTAACGAGGCCAAACTTCTTAATGGCACTTCAGCGCCAATATTAGAAAAACTAAATCCCTGTAATGCCAATACCTGTTTTCGGTAAATCCTTAAAAATTTGCGTAGATCAACTACTAAGTTGGTATAATTAAAAGAGGAACCGATTAAAGGATCAAAATGATTAAAATAGATCTGTGCAAAATTGCCTTTATCCGGCGCAAATGCATCATTTCTGTCATCATACGTTAAACTTAATCCCAGGCCAGAAACAAAATACCCTGATCGGCCTGCAATATTTTCCTGATCAAATAAACCACCAGTTATATAATTAATTTTATAAACATGTTGCATTTCATACAACACCCCACCAAAAAAATGGTGCCCTAAATTCCGCAATAAATGCAAGTATAAATAATACTGTTGAAAACTATAATGCTCCACTATAGAATCTGGTGTTGTATTACCAATACCCCAAAATTTATCAGGAAAAGAACTATACGAAATTTGTTCATTCAAAATATATTTTTCATTCTTAAAATATTCAGCACCATTGATTGCTGTAATAAATTGTTTTTTTAGTGAATACAACACAACCGACTGTATATTAGATGTTCGGGAAGTGGTATCAGATTTAGATAAACGGAAAGTTGCCGAACCGGCCAGTCCAAATGACCAATTAGTTTCAATTGATTTTGCAATAACCGGGAAATACAATATTTTTTTTGGAGGAAGGGTATCTTTTTTAAACGTTTGCGCAAATGAGTAGCCATTCATCAGCACAAAAAATAAAAAAAACAGTAAGTAAGCTATCTTCAACATATGGGTTAGTACCCAAAAATATAGGTAAAAACGATGTAAAACACGAAAGGGATGCTAAATTGAAAGATTTAATTTACTTTTAGTTCACGTAATGTTTACAATTTTATAATAATTAATTAACATTGCAGTTACTTTGATAAACATAACCCTCGAATGAACAAATGGAATAGTAATTTTAAATTAGGTGATATTATAACTGTGGAACAAAAAGAATTTTTCGATAAAAACGGTGTCATTGTTTTTAGAGATTTTCTAACTCCCCAAGAAATATCCCTTTATTTAAATGAATTACACCGGCTTGAGCATGTTTGGCTTGCTGAAGGACGCGATAAAATAAATGGCGTTCCATTAAAATTTGGCAAGGATGAACAAGATAACAAAACCATACAAAGGCTTTGCTTTACATCATTGTACAGCGATGCACTTCATAATTTACTAGGGGATGAGCGCTTAAAAGCTTTGATAGCTTTGCTGGGTCCTTATGAAGGTCGTATAGCAGAAAATGAAAAAGATGGTTTGGTGATCAATAATTATATCAATATACCCAACAGTACTTTTACCCAAATGGGTTGGCATACCGACAGTCCCAGAGATTTATTTTTAGGACAAAAAATTATGCCCATGCTGAATGTGGGCATACATTTAGATACTTGTTTATTTGAAAATGGCGGTCTGCGTGTTTTACCCGGAACACATAAGCAAAACATTTTACAATTACTGTTTGGTAAAAAGTATTTTGTTGATTACAGCGATGACCCCAGAGAAGTTGGGTTTGATATTTTTGCCGGCGATTTAACTGTACATGATGGTCGTACCTGGCATCGGGTAAAGCAATCTCCTTTAGTGGGTGAAGCCAGCAGAAGAAGAGTAATGTATGTACCCATTATTACCGGTAAATTTAAACCCAAACACGAAAAAAGTAAAACGCCTTTTTACCACCGTTTTACAAGTGCCGTACACCATTAAAAGAAAAGCTATTTAATTAACCTGGCTTTGTTATATTGCAGTAAATCTTTATTGCATTTTGATATGAAACCTTATATACTTATTACAGGTTCCAGTAAAGGCATTGGCAAAGCCATGGCCGAATTATTAGCTAAACAAAAAAACAACCTGTTACTGATTGCAAGAAGCGAACAAATTTTAGCAAGTTTTTCAAAAGAATTGGCCGATAAATGTGGCATTGATGTGCAATATCTGGTAATAGATTTAGCGAAAGAAAATGCAGCTGAAAAAGTATATAATTGGATACAACACAACAACTATCCTATACAGGCCCTGATTAATAATGCCGGTTATGGATTAAGCGGTTCTTTTGAAAAGTATCCGCTGATGCAACATGAAGATATGATGCGCTTAAACATGCTGGCACCCGTGCAGCTTACTTATTTGTTACTTCCACTTTTAAAACAACAAGCCAGAAGTTATATTCTGAATGTTGCCAGTGCTGCAGCCTATCAGGCTGTACCGGGTTTAACTTTATATGCTGCCACCAAATCTTTTTTACTCAGTTTTAGCAGGGGTTTACAATATGAATTAAAAAATACCAATGTAACAGTAACCGTTGTTTGCCCCGGTGCAACAGATACTGATTTTCCGAACAGAGCACAAGTTGGTTTAAAAGCACAAAAAGCGGCAGCGCGTTTAAACATGTCTGCTAAAGATGTGGCTACTATGGCAATTCATGCCATGTATGCCGGCAAAACAGAAAAAATTACAGGCTGGATGAACCAATTAGGTGTATTTTTTGCCTGGTTACTCCCTAAAAAATGGATTGAAAAAGCTGCTGCAGGAATTTATAAGGAATAAAATTTTTCATTACCTTTTTGCTTTTAAAGATTAACCCTTTATATTTGCAGCCCTAATTAGGGCTAAGGCCCCGTAGCTCAACTGAATAGAGCATTTGACTACGGATCAGAAGGTTGGAAAGTTGTTTTTTGATAATTTGATTTAACACGGCTCTGTAGCTCAACTGAATAGAGCACTTGACTACGGATCAAGAGGTTTTAGGTTTGAATCCTAACAGAGTCACTGATTTTCAATTTATTGCGAAGAGATTGATTTGATAAAACAAGTCAATCTCTTTTCTTTTTTGATGGATTTAAACATCATTTTGAGATTGAAATTTTCTTGTCTTGCTTGTCTCAGTTTTTTGTCATTTTTGAAATTTGCAAACAATTTGCAAACAAAACGACATTAATCCTGATTTGCAAACATCTTTTGCAAACAACATTGAGATTATGATGTAAAAGAACTTAGGTGCTGTAAAGCTACAAATTATCCTAAATAATTTGGCAAAAAATTCAATGAAAAAGCCTGAAACTTTCAGGCTTAAATAATGCATTGGTTTAACCAACTTGCTGCTTTAAATGAAACAGCTTGGAACCAACTTTAAGTTGTCGCATTTTTTTCTCCTTGATGTAATCCAGAACTTCTTTTTTATCAAAATAAATTCTTCCTCTTTGTGGATGTGATGGCAGCCCTCTTTTTATCCAGTCGTTCAGGGTTACAAGGGAAATGCGGAGAAATTTTGCAATCTCTTTCCGATTGAGCAGCCCTTCATCATCACTCTCATTTGAACATGCATGTTGCAGATGTTCCTGGATATATTCCTTAACTGCATCTTTAATCCACCTTTTAAAATCATTTTCTGTAGGAATAAATAAAGTTTCCATAACTCACTTTTCAATTTCACAATATTTCAATACCACAATACTTTTAACCGAACTATTTGCAGACGGCTTGTAGCTGATATACCCAAACTCATGTAGTTGATTCATGCACCGGTTATATGTCTGCCGGGCATTTATTTTAGCCGCTTTCATAATTATGGCTCTTTCTATTTTCACAGGATTACTTCCACCATTAATATTCCATTGTTGCAGTAAGGCCATATAGATGCTGATATGAGTGCTACAAATTCTTGCATCACCTGCAATGGCATTATAAAAACCTGATAATGGTGGAAACGGTTCCATACTGGTTAATCCTGATTAGTCTTGTTTCGCTTTCCCTTTGAAGAATGATTTATGCGCCGCTTTTTTAACAAGCCGCTCCCTGTAGTACTGTTTGTTTCGGCGTTATCATTTTCAGCAGTTGAATCTGTCTGTTTCTTTTTCAACTGAAGTTGCTTTTCAAGCCACTTATTTTGTAAAAACCGGTAGGCTTCATCTACAGATATTCCAATACTATTTTCAGAAAAGTAAAACCGCTGACTAATATCTGACTTATTCTTTACTGCCGGAATACTTCCAAAGATTTCATAAAATGGGGTACCATGCCAAAACTTCGCTTTAAGTGCTGATGCAACGGTTTTACCTTTTTCATCCTTCTCAAGAGCAGCTAAACTTTCAACAACAGATTCAACTTTTACCTCCGCTTCCCAGGTTGTTTTATCGCTTGGGTCCAACTTCTTTTTTTCATCAAGATTGAATGCTGACATCCAGTTTATAGCAGTCATTTGCTTTTCAAGATCGGCTATGTTAATCCCGGCAATCATTAGCTCTTCAAAAACATTTTCCTGTTGTAGTGCTACATCATAATACAGCAACATATAAGCGTTGCTATTCTTGTGCTTCTCAAAATAAAGCCGGAACTCCAGTAGCTCGGTATTCTTAGCTATTTTGTGATTCAAATAAAAATTATCCGGTTTAAAGCAAATCCTTTTCAAGAGTAAGCTTGCCAAATTTTCAAAACCCAAAGATTGTAATTGGCTTACCAGTGCTGTTATATTCTGAATATTCATGGTACTACTGTTGTATAATAAAAAAATGATTTAGGGATGCATTATGACACCCCTAAACCTTTGCCTTTACTCTCCCTTTTTTTAGGCAGCAGGCTTTGCCCATTCTTTTTCTCCAGCTTTTCTTTTTCAGTTTTCGTTACTGGCTTCAAATCTTTTTTTTTATCATTCTCCTGGCCTTCCTTTACTTCTTTACTGCCTTTATCTATTCCAGATTTGTATTGCTCCAGCGATTCTTTAGCAACCATTTTCATATTTGAATCGTACAGTGTTACTTTCTTATACTGTGGGTCCGCCTCCATAAACATTTTGTGACTGCTACCATCTTTTTCAATGGTTACCGATTGTACATTCCCTTTTTCCAGTGATTGCATCAGCGCCTTTGATTTATCAGGGTCGTTCAATTCAGCCACCGCAAATTTTTCAACTGCTCCTTTCAAATCATAGCCATAGTTTTCATGGAATTGTTTTACTTCAAAATTGTTATTCTTGTCTTTGTTCTCAAAGTCAAGTTGAATCCAGGCTTTGTATGGCTGGCCTTCTTTGGTTGTAAGATCTTTGTGAACGGCACGGCCGTCCAGCAGATTGTAAGCTTCTTTTGCTGTTACCCCCTTTCCTTTGTTCAGATAGAATGTTTGCTCATTCTTTTCTCCATTACTTTTTGCTAATGAAGCATGGTAGTTGTTAAAGAAGTACATATCCGTAGAATCAGATTTACGGAAATTGAGTGTGGCCTCGAAAGGCTTTTTGTTGATTTCGGCTTTAAAGTTCAGTTGAAACTCACCTTTGCCTTCTCCCATGTTTCTTTCCAAATCGGCTTTAAGTGTTTCACCAAAGCCCATGTATTTGATGTTATCCGCCAAATACTGAAAATTTTCATTGTTCATAAAATTTGTTTTTAATTGTTTATTAAATATTGATACTTGTTGTGAATCAAAATGGTCAATCAATGCATCGGTAAACGCATTGCCTTCTTTATTGTATAAACCATTTCCATCCGGGTTAAGCTGCGGAATTTGATTTATACTTTCGCTGTAAGGAATTTGTGCAAGAACATCCTTAACTGAATTGAAATGAAGAACAGTGAAGTGGTCCAGGTCACTGATATTATTTTTAGAAAACTGAGTTGCTTCTTCTTTTGTTCTGAAAAAATGAATATCATCTTTATCAATAAAGTACAGACTGTTATTATAAGTCATATAATGTTCACCTTTTGACAGAGCAATATTCACCAGGTCAAGTACATCATCAGCTATGGGATGTTCATTATTCATTCGTTTAGTTTCTTTAAGCCTTTTATACGCTTCTTTTGCGTGTATTAAGTCTCCGGCAGCCTCATCGACTTTAATTGATGATTCGTATTTTGCTTTTAACTGGTTTCCATCCTTTAAGTACTTTGCATATTCGCTTTCGGGCCAATACTTAACCATCAGCAGAGAGGCTAAATCCATTCCCTTTTTGCCTGCATTAAAAACATTCATTAAGTCAGCTTCCAGTTTTTGGAGAAATGATTCATCATTTTTACGAATCATCCCAGAGTAATAGTTATTGTATATCTTGTCAGCTCTTGCAAATCTTCGTTCCAACTCTCCTGTATCAAAACCGGCCACTGTCACTTTGGGTATATCAATAGATGTTTTAACCAGGTTATAGCCTTTTAATCTCCACCCATTGTTATCCTTTTCAAAATCGAGTGTGTACATCAACTGGTCATTACTACTCTTTATAAACATAAATGCTTCAAAGTTCTTATTACCTGCTTTTGCATAATCTTCTACCTGATTAATAGCACTTGAAAAACCAAGCCCATGTAATTGACTTTTCAGGGTTGTAAGATTTTGCTTTGGCATTTTATCATTTTAAATCCGGCAACACTCTGGCTTTCATTATATCTTTATTACGAACCTTTAATAAAAAGTGCCTGCCGCCATTCTTCTCCATCATTTGGATGGCTAAATATTTTTTATCAGGAATGGTAAACTTTTCAAGTGCCGCTACAAATACAGTGCTGCTGCTCCCTTTCACTTTGCTATAATTTCCAGTTATATGCAGGGGCTTTTGTTCAGACTCCTGAACTGCGGTTCTTTTACTTCTTTTCTTGTCCTTAATAAAAAAACGCAGCAGGTCCATATCATAATCGACAGTTCCGGCATTGTTCACGTACACCTGGAAATATATTGTGTTGTCCTTGATATAAATTCCTTTCACACCTGCCTTCATGTTGTACTTTTTATCTTTTATGCCTTTTATAATTCGTTCATTATCCAAAATGGCATTTGCATAGGAGCTAATTGTTGCAGTCCTGTTAACAGGCAGATAGTAAACCCATGTAGCAGGTTTATTATCGTAAGTAACTGTAAAGGCATATACGCTCCCGTCATCTGTAACAACACTCAGGTTTGTTTCTGTAAAATCTTTTTCGGCTGCTTTTACTAATAAAATTTCCGGGGCTTCTTTTACCTGTTGTGCCAAAACTGAGGAAGTGCCCCTGTCAACATGTTTAATAGCAAAGGGAAATACAAGGCTGGTGGTTTTATCTGTTGTAATACTCAGTTTTGTTTGTGCCTCAGCAGAGACGAATAACCACACTACACAAATCATACACACTAATCGTTTCATCTTTTCAAAGTTTATACGTTATAAATTGGATTCGTTATTCTTATCCTTTAGTAGAACTTTGTAACCTTCTTTAACCATAACTTTTACCTGTTTTACTTTCCTGCTCATTAAACTTTTTACCGTATTGATGCCGGCAGCGGCGGCCTGTGCCTTCAAAGAAGGGTCAAGTGTGGTGAGTTCCATTAATTGGAGACTGTTATCGGCAGAATTTTTAGCCACATCCCTGCTGATGGAACCAGGAACATAAATGCCCGGCAAGCCGTCCATATCATATAATTCTAATTTTACAGGGAATAAGGTGTTTTTATACCTGATAGAATTTATCACTACTTCAAGCCTCTCGTTATTTAGTGAAGCAGTACCATTTACAGGGTTTCCTTTGGGGATAAGAATGCCATTTATAAAGATATCAGTTGCTAACCTCAATTGAATAACAGCTCCGTTCACTAACATTTGATTACTGTGCACTATCGCTTCAATTGCCTGCCCTTCTTCAACCACTGATTTATCAGGGTCCAAACTATAGAATTTGTTTAGCTTATTTGTAGCAATTTTGTTTGTGTCCATTAACGAAACATTTGCCAATGCAGGCTGAGTAGTTACAGCATAAACCACTTGTTTATGTTGTAATGATTTTTCTTTTAGCTTTTCCCTTATTCTTTGTGGATGCTGAATATCCAGTATCTTTTCTAATGTTCCATTAAGTTGGTTCATCTCTTGGTCGCCAGTATTTGTTTTATTCATTGTAAGCAACATGTTTTCTAATCTATCCACCTCGCCTGAAAGTTCTTCATCTTGTTTGTAATTGGTTGCATTCTGGTTTTCATTGGCTGATGCTTCCGGCTGTTTATTAATTTCCTTTTGCAGCAGAGCTAATTTTTGCATCAGCTTTTGTTCAGGATTATTTGAAGATGTTTCATACGGCGATGAATTTAACCGCTGGTTGTATTTGGAAGCTGAGTTTTGAGTGAGTACTTCTAATTCGTTTACGGGCAAAATAGATGTGTCTTCATGTTGCTTATAATACGGGTCTGTACGCATCCATTCCTCAAGTTTGGCAGAATCTTTATCAGCTTTATCATAAAAACTTAGTTTGTCTGTTAAGTTCTCATCTTTCATTTTTGCATCAGGGAGATTTAAGTTTAAACCTTGCTGCTTTACTATAATAGCCTGTTCTTTTCCCTGACCACCACCCAATGCCCAAAATGCCATTGTAAGAAATGGTACTACCAAAAAAGGCAACACCAGCATCATTTTCCGTTTACGCAGGAAGGCCTGCGACCTTTGTACACTGCTCATACACTTCATTTTTGGTTTTGTGATAAGTAAATTTGTTCCAGCATTTGCACACTATCCATCAAACCCGGCCGGGCTTGCAGGATGCTGTCGTATTCATTCGTTCTGTTCAATTTTAAACTATCCATGTATTTTCTAAAATCCTGTATTTGTAAATAGGTTTGTTCATCTACCGTTGCCTCCGGCATTATAGTTTCATCACCCGTTTTATTAAAGTGCTTTGGAATATCCATTTGCTGTATCTCTAAAGCTTTCTGCTTTCTTTCAGGACTGAAAACACTGTTTACAATAAGATAAATACTGTAGCCACCTGCAGAAACGCAGAAAAATATCAGTAGTAGTTTTAATCGTTTAAAATCTGTGTTCATAAATATCCTGTTCATTTTTTCTGCAAATAACTGTTGTGCTTTAATGCCGACACCGGCAATTTTGCCAGCCACTTTATCAGATACGGTAGTTTTATCATCTGACTGAACCTCTTTCTTTTTCTTTTTGGACAACCACATACTACCTGTTTTGAATGTTGATGTCAGTATTCTCCAACGTCCGCCATTTTTCAATTAAAAAACCATGTGAATTATTATCACTACGGGAAACATTTCTCAGGTATCCTTCGGTAATCAGACTCCTGGTTACAATGGTGGTGGGGCGAATGATTTTCTGTTCCCCTTTATACCTGAAATAAAACGGATACACATCTGTATTAATAATGATGCTATCCATTGTGATTTCCTGGCTGATGTTGCCCGATATGAGGTTTGAATAATACCCATTCTCCTTCAGGTTATCGTATTGTTGTTTTGCAGAATTATCTGCCAGGTATAATGCTTTTGTAATGTTGGCCTGAATAACTTTATCGTCCGGGTCGAGAGTAAAGAAATAATGATGAAACATTTTTACATGGTCCCTGGCTTCCACAGGTATATTATCTTTTCTGTCGGCTGCATAAGCTTCTAATGCCTTGCCATTTGCCAGTATAAAAACTTTATTCTGAGATTGGGATGAAAGCTGATAGCTTTTGTATGCAATAAAAAGAGAGATGATAACACAGGCAGCCAAGAATGCCACACTGAATAACCGGATATACCTAAAAGCGGTATCTATATTTTTTGTTTTCTGAAACATTACTCACATTTTTCTAAACTCACAATTATATATTCTGCAATTACTTTACCAAGAAAGGCAAATAGTGGGTAAGTGCGGTAGGGCTAACTTTAGAACTAACGTCCTTAGCTTTGCCATTTAAACTATTATCAGAATTTTAATGAAAGTTGAACCAATCACTATACGACAGATTACTAAGAATCAGTTTAATATTTTTATGCTGTTTACACGGCATCCAGCCGTGCAAAATTTTGCAAGAGAGTTAGAATATCATTCAAATGACGACAACTCTATTTTAGGCGTAGTTCTTTTGGATTTATATGACAGGGACTTTAGTTATGTGCTTTTGGTAAGAGATGAAAACAGACAATTCAGGGAATTTGATACCAAAGTAAGTTTTTCGAGTAAAGCTGAAGCTGTGGATATGCTCAGCAATTCCATGAAGTGGCATACAGCCCAAAATCTTAAATCTGTTGTGCATAATCTGCCTGAAAGAGGAATGGATTTATTTAATATTGTAGTGAATCAGGAAAAAATTCATCCCTATTTTACAAGACTTAATGAGGATACTCAATTTATCCCTTCAAAGAGGGCTATCATAGAAATAGCCAACCACCTTTCTGATATTGACGGAAATTTTATCGAGCAATTTCAGTCGCTAAATGGATTTGATGCCAGGCTTTGGGAAATTTATTTGTTTGCCTCGCTAACTGAGCAAGAGTTTTTAATCAACAGAAAGTATGAAAGGCCTGATTTTATTATTCAAAAGTATGACGTTGAAATTGGAGTAGAAGCTGTTACATTGGGAAGGGATAAGAACAATCCGCCAACATATTTGCCCAATGAAGAAAAATTAACGAGGCCGGCAGATATTTTGACAAAAATTCAAAATGAAATACCCCTTAGATATGGAAGTACCCTTTTTTCAAAATTGAGTAAAAAATATTGGGAATTATCACATTTAAAAGACAAACCTTTCTTATTGGCTGTGGCTGACTTTCATGATGATTTTTCAATGACCTGGTCATACATTTCTTTAGTGGAATACCTATATGGACAGAGAGAGGAGCTAATTGTTTCGGAAGATGGCTCCGCTTTTGCCAAGACTGAAAAGATAACACACTATACTAAACCTACAGGTGCCAAAATAAATTCAGGATTCTTTTTTGAGCCAGATTGTGAAAACATAAGCGGTGTATTATTTAGCACAACTGGAACAATTGCCAAGTTTACAAGGATGGGTATCCAGGCAGGCTTTTCATCCAGCAAACAAAAAGTATTGAGAGTTGGCGACCGGTATGACCACAATTCTCATTCATTTACTCCAATATCGTTTTCATATATGGTTGATGAAAATTGTACTGAAACATGGAGTGAGGGGTTAAATTTATTTCATAATCCCAATGCTAAACATCCCATTGATATGGATTTATTTCCAAACATTGCCCATCATAAACTTAAGGGAGAACAACTGATTAGCTGGGCTCCTGATTTTCATCCTTTCTCTTCGATTAACATTAATACGATAGTAAAGTAAGAATTAGTTTGTGATGCCCGAATTGGTTTATTAAAACATAACTGATTATCAATATATTATGATATATTTTGAATGAATTTTAAATTAATATTCATTTATTTATCAAAAATTATAGTACCTTTATCCGGTAAATAAAAATATATGAGCAGGTTACAGCAATTAAAAAGGCAATTAAAGCCGGGTGAGGTTTACCGCCGTACCGAACTGGCCAATTGGTCTAAGTCGGTTGACAGGCACCTGGATGAATTGGTGCAGGATGGGACTTTGCAAAAATTGTCTCAAGGGCTGTACTATTACCCAAAAGAAAGTGCTTTTGGCAAAACACCACCTGATGAAAATATGCTGGTTGAAAGTTTTTTAAAAGACCATCGCTTTTTGCTTACCACACCTAATGTATATAACAGCCTGGGTGTGGGTACCACCCAATTGTATAATGTGAGAACGGTATATAATCATAAACGTCACGGAGAGTTTAAGCTGGGTAATAAAACATTTCAGTTTCGAATAAAACCCCACTTTCCTAAAAAAGTAACACCCGAATTTTTATTGGTTGATTTAGTAAATAATCTTGAATCACTGGCGGAAGATAGCAGCGAAGTATTAAAGAAAGTGGCTGACAAAGTTGAAGTGATGGATAAGAAAAAGCTGAAACATTCAGTGGTGGAATATGGCAGCGTAAAGGCAAAGAAATTATTTGCTCCCTTACTACAACCTCATACACTCTAATATGGCTGACGGTTACCTGCATAATCACAAAGACTTTCCAGATCTGCTGAATATATTGGCAGATAAAAACAACATCCTGCCCGGGCTTATTGAGAAGGATTACTGGATTATGCATGTACTGTATGGATTGAAGAAACAGGGATTCGATTTTGAACTGAAAGGAGGAACATCATTATCAAAAGGATATAAAATTATAGACCGGTTTTCTGAGGATATAGACATTCATATAAAGCCACCGGCATCATTGGGAGTTGAAGAAAATCCGGCCAAGACAAAACCCAATCATATTGAATCAAGAAAGAAATATTATGACTGGCTTGCAGCGAATATAAAGATTGATGGTATTGTTTCTGTAAAGAGAGATACAGCGTTTGATGATGAAGCATACTATCGCAGCGGTGGTATCCGTCTTTTGTATGAGAGCAAAACAGAAAGTATAGAGGGTGTGAAAGAAGGAATATTAATGGAAGCAGGTTTTGATACCGTAACTCCGAACAGCAACCTCACAATAAGTTCCTGGGCGTATGATGAGGCTGCCGGTAATGGCAGCATAAAAATTAATGATAACCGGGCGGTGGACATTACCTGCTACCACCCTGGTTATACTTTTGTAGAGAAGTTGCAAACTATTGCAACAAAATTTCGTCAGGAGCAGGGAGACAAAACGGAAAGGCCCAATTACATGCGGCAGTACTATGATATAGCCTGCCTGTTAAAGAATGAACTGGTGCAGCAATTTATAGACACTGATGAATACAAAGCCCATAAAAAGAAAAGGTTTCCTGCAAAGGATTTTGCTATACCGGTTACAGAAAACCAGGCTTTTCTTTTATCAGATGCTGCACTACGGGACGCATTTAAGAAAAGATATGAAAAAACAAACAAGCTTTACTACAAAGGCCAGATACCTTTTGATGAAATAATGAATATCATTCAAACAAATATTGGGAAGTTGTAGTTATGTTTTCCCACTCAATTTATCCTTCATATAATTACTTCCGCCACCACTATTACCTTCTTTAAAATATCCTTGTGATGCACCTGCATCAGCCATACTGTTACTCATTTTGTTGTAAGCTCCACCCATTGCATCTCTTGCCATAGAAGTGCCACCCGCTACAACAGTACGGCTGGATGTACTCATCATATTTGTTACTTTATAAAGTAATGTATTGCCGCCACCGGCATGTATAATATAATTGGCAACCGACGGCACAGTGAAGTAACCAATGATACCGATAATCATAAAAATTAAGTATGCAGTATCTGTGGTACTAAAAAACGTATCGCCATTGGTAGCAATCTGCTGTAAATCTTCCTTCAACATGTTTTCCTGGATTTTACCCATAATGCCGCCGAAAATATTAGCAACAGGCAACCATAGGAAGATGTTGAGATAGCGGGCAATCCAAACTGTGAGTGTGTGCTGAAAGCCATCAAACACGGCAATGCCAAAGACCAATGGGCCAAGAATTGCCAATACAATTAGGTAAAATGTGCGAATGGTATTAATGCAAAGTGCTGCAGCCTCAAAGAGAACTTTCAATACTTCACTCATCCATTGCTTAATAGAGTTGCGAAAGTTATAGGAGAATTTTGCAAAAGCAAATTTAATATCGTTGCCAATACTTTTAATCCAACCTTCGCTTTTATCCCCATAATTGTATTTGTACCATTTATCTCTATCACCAGACCCATTTGGGCCAACATACATTTGCCAGTAAGCTGTTTTCTTTATTGCCTCTTCTTTCATTTTTAGCAATTGAGCAACAGCTTTATCTGAATCTGTTACCATTGCTGCAGTAGATGTTACCGTTGGTTTCATCACTCCGTTAATCATGGCAATAACAGAAGGAAATATCAATACAGCAAAACCCAAAACAAACGGACGGAACAAGGGATAAAAATCAACCGGCTCCGCTCTTGATATATGGCCCCACACTCTTGCAGCAATATACCAGGTAGCGGCAAAGCCAGCTATACCACGACCGACACCAATCAATCTGCTGCACAAAGGCATCATATCATCATATAATTTTTCCAGCACTTCATGCAGGCTGTGGATCCTGTTGGCCATTCCCTGGGCTTCTGCTAAATGAGGTATCAATAATATTATGACCCCTATACAGATTATTCTTACACACAATTTCATTCTCACAACTTTAAAAGTGAACACCCCTTTTTTATTTATTCAATCCATACAGTCTTCGTGACATCTCAATCTGTGCCTGCTCTGATTTCCTTTGCAACGAAAGCATATTGGTATTATTAGTAAAATCTTTCAGAAAGGAATATTGGTCTTCAACAGACAAATAAATTTTATCAATGGCTTGTAACCGTTCATCATCGCTCATACGAAGTTTTCCTGATGTAATGACCATAGCCAGTTCATCCAGGCTTTTCAGGCTTTCATTAAACAGGTTGCTGTACACTTTGCCGAGATAATTAATTTCTTCAGCACTAAATTGTTTTTCTTCCTTAAACCGGTTATACGCTAATTTATATTCCTTACCTATGCGTAGTTGATAGCTGATTATATCCGCAATTCGCTTATACTTTTTAACTGCCGGACTTACCTGCATTAAACCATCTAAGAAAGTTTTATGGATATTAAAATTTCCTTCCGAAATGTTTTTAACCGCAGTATATCCCTTATTCAGGAGTTTATACCCATCATACATATTCTGTAAAATCTTTTTAAACTGCGCCAGTTTTTCAATATTCAGCAACAGTTGCTGCACTTCTTCACTTTGCGCCTTTAACTGAAAACTCATACTGCACATAATCAAAATCACAATCAGCTTTTTCATTTTATTCCATTTACTATTTTAGAACGGTTAATTTCCATCTGCTCTCCCAAGCGTTGTACAGCCAGTAAACCCATATCTTCACTAAAGGAGCAGGCAAAGGAATACTTATCTTGCACATCAGCATACAACCCGTCAATCCGTTTCAGCCTTTCATCATCCTTCATTTCCAATTCACCTGGTGTTGTAACGAGTAATAATTCTTCCACTGTTTTTATACATTCATCTAAAAGTGTATCAAATACATGTTTGCAATAATCCAGTTCAGCTTCAGTAAATTGTTTTGTTACCCTGATTTGCTGAAGGGAGAGTTTTGTTTGTTTGATGATTTTGACCTGGTAAGCAATTATATCCGCAACCTTTGCATACCGGCGTATGGCAGGGTTTACATTTTTGAGGCGGTTAAAGAAATCACGGTGCAGGTTGAAGTCTCCGTTTTTTATGTTGCGGATAGTATTAATCCCTCCTGTTACAATGTTGTACCCTTTTTTGGCATAGCCAAGATAAACTTGCAGGGCTGCAATTTGTTGAAGCAGGTATTTCTTTTGCGTTGACTTTTGATTGAACCATTCATCAAAGGTTTGGGCATTTGATGAGTGAAAGGCAAACAGACTTACTGTTGCCAGTAGCAAAATTCTTTTCATTCTTCACATTTTCATTTTTCACAATATTGTTTCAGCTATCGGCTAATACCGTATAGTCTTTTTACATATTCAATTTCGCCCTGCTCGGATGCCCGTTGAATACTAAGCATCTTGTTCTGATTATTGAAATCTTTTAAGTCAACATACTGTCGCTCCAGATTATCAGAGACGGTATTAATAATTTCCAGCCGTTTGGCATCACTCATTTGTGTAGCAAAGGCATTCACCACTAAAAACAGCTGGTCAATACTTTTCAGGCTTTCGTCCATCATCCCTGAATAAATGTTGTACATATAGTCCAGTTCTTCCTGTGTAAAATTCTTGTCTTGCCGAAATAAAGCCCAGGCGCCCTTGTACTCTTTTACCATTTGTACCTGCCGTTCTATAATGTCTTTAACCCTGTTATAATAAGCCAGGGCGGCTTTTACTTTCCATAGTTCCTGAAAATAATCATCATAGAGCTTTCGCTGCTTCTCCACCCAGTCCTTAATCTCATTCAGTTTTAGCTGGCTCATTTTATTCTCAAGCGTTTTCTGTGCATTTTGCAGCCAGATGGTTTTGTTCTGCAGCCGCTGCATTTGAAGGTCAATTGCCTTTATTACTTTTTTAACTGCCGCTTTGATAATGTCTGCAATTGGAATTTGAGCTTTGGTTTCCTGTATTGGCAAAAACATACAGCACATACTCAACCCCACCACTGCCAATATTTTTTTCATAACACGCTATTTTATTTTTTTAAACTTATTAGTTCCATCAAACAAAACTTTTTCTTTCACATCAAAAGAATAATGGTCTAAGGTTTCTGCCTCTTCCAGCAATTTTGTTTCAGCATTGTAAATACCTGATGTTTCTTTCACTTTATATTCGGGAACATTGGCTTCACCTTCTACCTGCCGGATATAGTGCCATCGGTTTTGAATTTTGAATTGCTTTGCTGCAGGATTTTGGATAGTGATAACTAGGGTGTCAAATTCTTTCCCAAATTCATTTTGCCCGACTCTTACATAGGTGCCGGGTATAAATTCCATAATTTCATCTTTGCCGCTGGTATTGCAGCCGGAGATAATTAAAGTTGCTAAAAGGATAAGCATTGTTGTTTTCATACTATCAGTTTTTAGAGTGAATAATCTCATCTGCTAAAGCCTTAATCCCTTTTTCGATATCCCCGCCAAATTTTGCAGCATAAGCATGCACCTTCACTTTTTCTTTTTCCTCTGTTGTGTATGCCAGGTATTCTTCCGGCGATACTTCTGTACGATAGACTTTGCTCAACACACCACCAAGAGAAATAAAGACCTCTTTATATTTTTTTGTCGGGTCATTGGCTTTGTTGATAGACAAAACCAACGCCTTTTCTTTTTCAGTCAATCCCAACAATTCCTGTATCTGGTCGAATTTGTTTTGATACTTACTTTGGTCTAATAATATTTTGCAATCGCTGTTGTTGATAATTGCCTGCTTTACCACCGGTGATGAAATAATGTCTTCTACTTCCTGTGTTACTACAATCGCTTCGCCAAAAAACTTTCTCACCGTTTTAAACAGGTACTTAATATATTCTGCCATTCCTTCTTTAGCAATTGCCTTCCAGGCTTCTTCAATCAGTATCATTTTTCTTATTCCTTTTAGTTTCCTCATCTTAGAAATAAACACTTCCATAATGATGATAGTTACGACTGGGAACAGAATCGGATGGTCTTTGATATTATCCAATTCAAAAACAATAAACCGCTGCTGCAACAAATCAAGGTTTTCTTTCGCATTTAGTAAGTAATCAAATTCACCACCTCTGTAATATGGTCTTAAAACATAAAGGAAGTTTGAAACATCAAAATCTTTATCCTTTACATTATCACCTTTCAGTACCGCTACAAAATCATCTTTCAAAAATTCATAGAAGCTATCAAAGCAGGGAAACAAGTTTTTATCGCTTTCTACCTTTTCAAAATATAATTGCAACGCATTTGAAAGGGCTACATATTCGCTGCGGTTAAAAGTTTCATTATCTTTTTTCCAAAGAGCTAATAACAATGTTTTGATGCTTTCCTTTTTCTCAGTGTCCAGTATATCGCCTTCACCAATATAAAACGGGTTAAACTTTATGGGTTTGGTTTCAGAATAGGTGAAATAATACCCCTTCACCATATCGCACAAGCCTTTGTAGGAATGGCCCACATCCACCAGCACAATATGTGTGCCTTTTTCGTAATAGCTCCTCACCATGTGGTTGGTAAAGAAAGATTTTCCACTTCCAGAAGGCCCCAAAATGAATTTATTTCTGTTGGTGCAGATGCCTTTATCCATTGGCTCATCCGAAATATCCACATGGATGGGTTTGCCAGAAAGCCGGTCGCCCAAACGGATGCCAATGGGGCTAACAGAGGAACGATAGTTGGTTTCCAAATTGAAAAAGCAACAAGCCTGCGGACTGAATGTATCAAATGTATCATTCATAGGAAAGTCGGCAGCATTGCCCGGAATACCTGCCCAAAATATTTGCGCTGAACCTTCAGTTTCTAACTTGGGAGTGGCATCCATTTGAGTAAGTGCTGATGAACATAAGTTTCTAATGTTCTTCAATTCCTCTTTGTTATCTGTCCATGCCAGTAAATTAAAGTGAGCTTTTACCGGTAATCGTTGTTCACTGATGGCTTCGTTCAGAAAATCATCTGTTGCCTGCTTACTGATTGCATTTTCCCGGCTATATGCAGAAAGTGATTGCAGCCGCAATCTTTTACTTTCCAGCTTTTGCATCGTTTTTTGTACATCCTCAATAAACACATACTGATTATAGATGTGATTGCAGGAGAGCAACTGACCAATTGGTGATGCAAACCCTACGCTGAATTTTGTTTTATCAGTGGAGTACTTGTCATAGTTAATCCGGGAACCACATAATGCTGGAACAAATTCTGCATCGGCCATTGTGTAAAGCTGGCAATGGTTTTCGCCAATTTTCCATTCGGGTTTAAATTCAATATCCCGGAGAATTACACCATCATTGCTGAGATTCATATAATGAAGTACAAAATCAGCCAGTAATTCGTTTGTCAGCATTTTCATAGACACAAAACCACTGTCAGACAAAATTTTTTGAAACTGGCCTACATGATTCATGAAATCATGAAAGTGTTTTGGCTTCAAGGTTTCTTCTGGCACAATTGTTCTGCGGAGCAGGCTGCTAAAAATGGAAGAACCTAACTTCCGGTTCGCAGGCTTTTTTGTAAGCATGATATAACAGCGATGGTCCAAGTAAGGCCGTTCATTAAAGAACCGGTCGCTGCTTCTGGTAAGAAAACTATTATCTTCTTGTACAAACAAAGGTTTATACTTTGCTTCAGTAAACCAATCCTGCTTATGTAATACACTATTAACCGGTAGAACTTTTATAGCTTTTATCCAGGCATGATGAAAGGCTTCGTATTCGTCATTGCTCATCGTAAACAGTTCCGGTAATTGCACATCAAACACAACTGTTACATCACCCATTTTGGAAAGGATGGCGTTATTTTCAATTGAATAAACGGGTAGTATCTCATTCAGATTTTTCATTCAGCAACATCTTTTTCAGTTTCACTTTTGAATAGCTTTTTATCACATCAGGCACCGAACGCCGGGCAATCTTTTTCATCATACCATGCTCGCCATAAGTGCGGCTTAACTTGTAGATACGCATAAATAAAGCCGTAGTAAGCACCGCAATGAATGGCAGGCAAAAAAAGATACCCAGGCCGCTGATATAGAGTATTGCAAATAGTATCAGCAATACCACTAAGCCGCCGCCCAGGTACCAGATATATTGGGCTTTGAGCCCTTTGAACTCAATGCTGCGATTGATGCCTTTGTTAATTTGATAGACGGATGAGGACATACTTTCCGATGTTGCAAATTGTTCACCAAAAGTCAATTGGAGTTGGTAAAAGGGGTAGGACTAACAAACGAGAAGGTACTTCGCAAATCATCCTATTTTGGAAGTATTTGCGAAAGTTTTATCTTCAAGATTCGGAAATACAATAGTTACAAGCAATGTTAGACGGCTACACAATTCAGACAGTTTGTAAGTTTATCAGTAGACAGTCCTTCGCAGACGAACAGGCAATCATCTAACACGACTGTAATGATTGACATGCATAAACAAGTAAATCATAATAACATGGGCATAGAGATAATTACCAAAAACTTTCAATTAGATATCTACGGTTTTGGCAGTATAGCGACAAACAAAGATTATGCTGGAACTGCTTTTAAGTTGAGCGGCAAAATGTGGGATGTAATTAAAACCAACGAAATAAAAAATAGGGGAAAGAATATTTGGGTTTACGAAACTGCCGACAAAGTTTTTGCAGGTGTTGAACTTGAAAATCCAACTATCGCCAACGACAACTTTGGACTTGAAAAAATGATAATAGACGTAGAAAAATATGCTTACTATAAACACATTGGAAGTCACAATCTCATAAAGCAAACAGGACAAAAAATGACAGACGAACTGGCCAAGCGAGGATTTGAAATTATACTTCCATATATTGAAATTTACGGTCATTGGGCAAAAGACGAAAGTAAATTAGAAACAGAACTAATAATGTGCTTGAAATAAGAAATACGAACAACAATGCCTGTAACATTGGGTTCGTTAGTGGTAATTTTCTTGCAGACCACAATATTAACAAAATATGGCGGAACCGAAAAGTCTATGAGTAGGACTACATCCATCAAATCCGCATCCCTCTTGTTTTAACATCATCTTGTTTTTTCTTCGGCAAAAGACTCTTAGTGTTTTGGGATATGCCAGGCTCCATTTTTACTACCGGTGCTTCGATAGTTATTTCAGCAGCCTCATGCTGTTTCATCTGATTCTCCTGTATCTTCAGCATAATCTCCCTTTCCAATCTTGATACATCTTTCTTCAACTGCCCTAATTCATCTTCCTTATCAAAAGGCTTTGCCACGATCTTTTCCAGCATTGGAATGTTTTGGTTCAGCTCACTCAGTACTCTTTGATATTTTTCTTTTAAACTTTCCACCCGGTCAATTGCATTTAAAAAGTATCGGGCCGCAAGCTTGGGGTTGTCAATATTGATATGCCCCTGGTTCCAAGAGTATTTAATGCCGGTCTGTTTATTCTCGGCATAAAATACATTATTGTATTTGTATTCAAAGAAGCCTTTGTCCTCATAAGTTTCTTTTTGCCTGCGGATAAATAAATCAAAGCCATACAGTTCTCCAACCTTTTTATTATCATCGTCACCAATATCAGGTTTCCAGGCTGTGTAGAGACGGATTAAATGCTTGCCGATAGTTTCTGCATCTGCATTATTTAGACCTTCGAGATGAACAGGATTAATCTTTATTCCGTCTTTATCATACTGTAACTGACTTTTGTATTGCTTTTCATCTATACTCAACTTGTCTAAAGTTTGCAGTGTTTTACTTTTATCTTCCTGAAGATTTTCTAATTTAAACCTTGACCGGAATGTTTCTTTATGGTGGGCATTGCGTAAACTCTCCAATACTGCAATCTTCTTTTCCATCTTCGATTTCTCCAGCAGTGTAGTATCTCCGGATAAGATGGCGATGTATTCAGAAAAGTTCATACCACTCTTTTCATCAATGCTTCCTTCATCAATTGTTCTTACATTCAGTTCGCAGTTCTTCATCTGGCTGATGAAGGTTTGTTTATTTTTTAACAGGTTGAACTTGTAATTATCCAATGACTGCTCAACAGCATAAATAAAGTTCTTAACCTTATTATTGTAAAACTCCTTTGCAACAATATTCCCCTGCCTTGCTCCACGGCCATCTCGTTGTTCCAGTTCAGAGGGCTTCCAGGGAATATCCAAATGATGCATGGCAACTACTTTCGATTGAACATTCAGTCCTGTACCTGCCTTTTCTGTGCTGCCTAATAAAATGCGTATATCACCATTGTTCATTTTACGAAACAGTTCAGGTTTTTGCTTATCTGTCCAGTCATGTATGAATGTGATATGATGGGCAGGAATTTTAAAATCATTGATTAGCTTTTCTTTCAGAGCATCATAAATGTTAAACTCATCAGGCTTTGGCGTACCAATGTCACAAAATACAATTTGAGTGCCTTTGTGTTCCTTGCTTTGCTCATATACTTCAGCTACTTTTCTTGCACAAACATTTACCTTATTATTAGGATGGTCACTGTATTTTTCAGCATCAATCAACCTCATATCGGCTGCCATTTTCTTAGCATAATTCGTAGCAATCAGCATACGGCCTTTATCTTCTTCATCTGTCAGTCTTGGCCTGCCAATTAATTCACCATCACCGGTTTTGGCAAATTGCATCAGTCGTTTTGTAAATTCCTGTTGTTCTGGTGTTGGTGGAATATTGATTAACTGTTCATCAATTTCAGGTTTATCAAGGTTAATATGCTTTGCTGTTTTATAATCTGTAATCTCGTTATAGAATAAAGCCAGCTCTGGCACTTTAATAAAGTGACGGAACCTTTCTTTCGCAATAATTTCATTGGTAACTGAAAATTCAAAGTCAGTTGTCTTTTTTGCAAACACGGCTGCCCAGGCATCAAAATTTTCAATCCGCTGTCGTTCCATTTCCTTTGGACGTAGGTATTTAAACAGCAGGTACATTTCAGTAAGGCTGTTACTGATAGGTGTGCCAGAAAGAAATGTAACACACAGGTCGCTGTTAAATCTTGTTTGCAGTTCCCGAACGGCAAACAGCATATTTAATGCTTTCTGGCTTCCTTCTTTATTTCCCAGGCCAGCAACTCTATCATGTCGTGTAGTGTAAGTAAGATTTTTATACTTGTGGGCTTCATCTACAAATAAATGGTCAATACCCAGTTCCCGAAAGTTAATACCTGCATCTTTCTTTTCTTCAATACTTTTTCTCAATTCCTGAAGTTTAACCCCAAGATTTGTTTTGCGTATTTCCAGACCTTTCAACATTCGCCTGCTAATTTCACCACCCATTTCTTTTATGGTATGCAAATCCCTTTCTACATTGTCAAGCTCCGCTTCAAATATTTGCTTTTGTATTTCAGGGCTTTGGGGAATTTTTCCAAACTGGTCATGAGTAAGAATAATGCAATCCCAATTATTATTTTTTATTTCATTAAACAACCGCATCCGTTTAGCCGGTGTAAAATCATTTTCATCCGGTGACAGTATCCTTGCATTGGGGTAAGCTTTTCGGTAAGTTTCTGCAATTTGCCGCACATTAGCTTTAAGTGCAAGAATCATTGGCTTGTTTACAATCTTCAGCCGCTTCATTTCATGGGAAGCTACCACCATTGTCAATGTCTTTCCTAAACCAACTTCATGGTCAATCAATGCTCCACGATTTTGCACAATACGCCAAACGGAGTTTTTTTGTGAACTGTACAAATCATCAATAGCCAATCTTTTTCTATCCAACCCCGGAAACTGCAAATGGTTGCCGTTATACTCTCTCAGCACATAGCAATTAAAGGTGTCGTTGTATAATGCTTCAAGTTCCTTTTTATCGTTATCAGGTAATTCTTTCAGCCAGTCAATAAAACCGTTGCGTATGGATTCTATTTTTTGATGTGCTAATTGTATAGCTTCACTATCCGGCACACGGATTCTTTTGCCAGCTACCTCTATTTCATAAGTATAGAACGGCGTAGTATTTTCTAAGGCATATTCCAACAAGGCATCGCCATAAGTTGGCCGACCGGCTTTTGTGGTAACAGCATACTCCTGGTTAATTTTGGCATTGGTGAGCTTTGCTTTTACTTTGAAAGTATCTAAAGAAGAAAAATAATTTACTTCGGTATTGAGTTCAAACAAGTGTGAAGCAAAACGATTGTAGTAGTCAAGGGGAATCCACCTTTCTCCCAAATTAAAATCAAGCAATTCAAATGGAATTTTTTCGGGTTGTACTTTTTGTATTGCTGTAAGACTTTCTAGCAGTTGCAGATTATCGGGATTCTTCTCTGCAACTTCTGTTGCAATTCGCAACTTACTTACCACATTACCACTTAAGAACTGGTCGGCTGTTTCCCATTCATTATTAGCCGGATTAATGTAAATATGGTTACCCAGAGCGGCAATGGTTTCAGGTTCTGTATTGTCTGTTGCTGCAGCAATAAACTCCATATCCACCTTGCCTTTATCATTCAGGCTTTTTGCCAGGGCTTCTAAAGGATTGTCGGTTGTATAAACTTCCTGTTTCGGTAATAAGGATTGAGTAAGAATATCAGACTTAATAAACTGTTCCCCTTCTTTTCGTTCGATTGAGGAAAGCATGGTTAATCCAAATGCTTCATCTTTAAGAATCCTTTGCCGATTAGCAGCAGCGTTTAGTAGTCCATATCCTTTAATCAATGCTTCATATCCTTCGTTTAAATCTTTTCTCAAATTTTCATCTGCTGCAATACCTGTGTTTTCCTTTTCTGTAAGGGATAAATACATATCCCTTATGTTGGTATATTGCTGATAAAAACCAAGGTCTTTTTTATCTTGCAGGCTGGGCATAAAAACAGGCTCGTTATCATCGAATGCCAGGTAAGAAACAAAGCCAACCCTGTTGTTATGTACAATCAGTGTACCTTCTTTAAAAAGTGGATTTATATTCTTCAATGTTTCCAGCCTGTCAACTTCTCCCAATGAAACATGAAACACTGCTTCACCATCGTTATAAAATTGCTCGTCATATTTTTTGAGTGAATTGGTTAAGCCAGCCAATTCATGCTGAAGTAAAGCTGCATTCATCCAATTAGCGGAGAACTGTAATTCATCAGTATTGGAGTAAAGTTTATATACATATTGTTTGAAGGCAGTTGATTTTGCCGTCATTAAAACAATCAATTCATGTTCCGGTTTGTCTTTCGTTCGGATGATATTTAAAATTCTCGCGGTCTTTTTATCAATTACTGTTGCATCCAACGGATTGATATAAGCCGCAGCCCGGTTTACAATAGTTGCTGAACCGGTATCAAACAAACCCAACTGAACTGAAGAATTATCGGATTTGTTTTCAGGCATATCCGTGTAAGTAAGCTGTTTGCCTTTCGGCTTTTCAATTTGTGTAATTGCCTGATTGAAATTTTCATAATTAAATCTTTTATCAAACCCTTCGTTGATAGTTCTGCTTAAAGCTGGAGCAATCAAATTAATGTCGCCGGTTTGCCAGATAGTTTCATGTGCTTTACCATATTGGTCTCTGCCGGGTTTTATCTGGTTACCGAGAATAATTTCAGGATGAAGAACGATGAAATGATTGTGGTGATAGTTACCAAATTCGTTTTGTTGTTCAACTGTTTTAGTTAACTGTTTTTCTTCTTCTGAAAGAGATTTTTTAGTTTGATTCTTTTGAACAATCAGCAAATGGCTTGGAGCTTCGGTATTGCCTGTATCTTTCATCAGGTTATCCGGCATTACATTCAAACTAATAAAATCCGAACGGGTAAAAAGATATTCCCTGGCGATTTGGTTAGAGCGGCTGTTTAGGAAGGCATCGGTAGTGATATAAGCCATTACACCACCGTCTTTCAGCTTATTGAGCCCCTTTACAAAGAAGTAATTGTGAATTTTATCCTTCAGCTCTTTTTCCTGCATGCTTTCATCATACACTTTAAAATTGCCAAAGGGAATATTGCTTACGATTAAATCGTACTGGCTGTTTTCTGAACCCGAAGTTTCTTGAAAGCCTTTTATTTGAACGGAAGCAGGAATGGATAACGAACTACTTAATGCGGTTAATACTTTACCAGTAAGAAAATCTTTCTCAATAGCATTGACTTTTTGCAATGATGGAAATGCAGCAACTGCTTCCGTTACAAACACACCAGCACCACTGCTTGGTTCATACATAGCAGTAGGTTCAATACCCTTCTCTTTTAAAACACTAAATAGTGTTTGCGGAATTATTTCAGGAGTGTAAAAAGCAGTGAGAATACTGTTACGGATAGAATCAATTGCATCTTCATATTCTTTCTCACCAAGTTTTTGCTGCAATAGTTCATGCAGTTCAATTATTTGCGGATATAGTTTTAAATCTTCTTTAGAAGCATTTTGCTTCTTCCATTCTTCTTTGGATGCCTTTTGAAACAGAATTGCTTTTAATCCACCGAAGCCGGAATATTTCTTCAAAGCAGAAAGCTGGTCAAAAGACAATTTATTTTCTTCCGACCAGTTCAACGCAATACGAATAGCTTCAATATTGTCTTTAAGTTTTTGCTGACTGTTGTAACTCATTGCTCACAGATTCATTCACACGGTTACTTTCCAGGTATTCACTTACTGCGCCGGTTATGGCATAGCGGATAAACTGATTGTCCTCATTTTCTTCGGCAAACACCAGGTCATCAAAAGTGGAATTACAAAAGCTAATCATATTGACAACCTCATGCTGAAGCAATCCCGATTGAAGAAGTTGCTTATAGTCATTTTCAAATTCCGTTTCCAGGATATTCAGTATGTAGTTGTATCTCGATGGACGTAATTCTTTTGTAATTTCCTGCAGGCAAGTTTCCACAATAATATATTCAGGCCGGCTGCTATTCTTTAACTGCTTTATTAATGGCCCGGCGGTACTTACCTTGTCATACAGCCAAACACGGAGTTTATCTTTAGCTTCTAAATCAAAAAGTATATCAGGATTATTATCCCTGATATACTCCAGTAATTTGCCAATCAAGATTTCTTTCATACAAAATGGGTTTATACTCCAAAGAATGAACGGATAACGGTGGCCACTATCACCAGGAATACGCAACTGCCAAACCATGCGGCTGCTACTTTACCTGTATCATGGTCGCCGCTATTCCATTTCTGGTACACTTTTACGGCACCTATCAACCCCACAATGGCGCCAACTGCATACATTAGGTTTACACCGGCAGCAAAATAGCTTCGTACTTTGGTGTTGGCTTCATTAATACCAGCGTTGCCATCCTGCGCTAGCACTGATACAGTAAGGAACAGTAATAAAATGGACAGTGTTCCGCAAATCACCCTTTTTCTTTCAATCACTTTTTTCATACACACATTAATTTTGAGAAATAAATAATAAAAAAGAATGCTTCACTATACTTAACCCATCGCACTTGATTTTCCTGCACACAGATAATGAAGCATTACTTTTCAGCGCCAGATATGTTGCATATCTGTTGCTGTAAATCTTCCAGCAAAATATTGATTTAGTAAACCAGATATTGTTGTTTCCACTGCCATTTTGTTTTCATCACTTTTTAAGGCTGGATATTTCTCCAATATCATCTTAACAGCAAAACAAATTTCCTTTTTTGGGGCCTCCAGCTTTATTTCAGCCAAGTAAGCATTCACTTCATCCCAAAATGGTTGAAGTATACCATTTATTTCATTAACAGGTTCCTTTGGTAAAAAATCAGCATGATTACTTACTGAAAACTGTTTTTTGATTTCTGCAACAGGAATTGCTATACCTGTTTCGTCTATTTTTCTTATTCCTATCAGGCGAAGTATTTCCCAACGAAAATATTTGTAAGCTACATAGACGTAATAGCAAATTAAGGCAAACAACAGAGCTGTGATGTATTGACCCCATGATATTAATTGTAACATAATACTGTCAATCTTTGGTTATGAATTTGTATCTATAAAAGGAATACAAAAACATTTCCAAAAACTGCGAATTTGAGATAGGTACAGTAGGACTACCTGAAGGATGAAAAAAGCCTGGAAGCGAAATCAATCATACTCCGTCATAAGTAATTCGGAAGGGGAGATTTCTAATGCCTTTGCTAATTGCAGGATTGTAGTAAACGTTATATTGATTTGGCCTTTTTCAATTTTTGAAATCTTGCTGTTATCAATATCGCAAGCATACGACAGCTCACGGAGGCTTAGTTTTTTTGCTTCCCGAAGCCTTTTAATATTTGAACCCAACTTTTTTAAATTGCCTTTGTCGCTTTGCCGAATCATAAAAAAAAATGAGTTGGCAAGATGACCTAAACAGGCATAATAATTGCGGTCTAAAAAGGCCGCAGTTAATAATTACTTACAAGTTTTAGCAATGAATGAAGAATTATTTAGAAGAAGTCCCCTATCAAATCATCTCTTTACTCCAGAGTTTCAAGATATGTGTGACCGCCTTTGTTTTAAGAATATGGGCCAAATACTAAATTGGCCGGTAAGCCAGCTACTAAACTTAAGTGGATTTACATATCATCATTACCAGGAACTGTGGAAGTATCTTGATAAAAATGGCCTTACCAGGCTAATCAAATTTTAATTGAATATTCTGTTTCGCCGACAGAAATGAGGCGCTTACAACTTTCCCAATATATGAATCCACTTTTGGAGCATTTCTTTCATCATACCTATTGTTGCTTTATCAGGGGCATGATATTTTGTTTCCAGACTGCCAAATGAAATTTCTTCCCGTTGCAAAGTGGTGAAGGTTTTGGCGACAGTTCGTAACATGGGAGCCATAGTACGGTTTACAATTATTTTATCAACTACCAAAAGCCTAATGAGTAAGCCCAATTTTGCAACCGATAGTGTTGTATTGATTTTGTTTTCGGGGTCAATTCCTGATAAGTTGGCTACCTGCATAAAATTCCCTGCCTCACAATACTTTATTTCTTCTGCTATCCATGTGCTAACCTGTTCCTTCAGCGAAGGCATATTATCGTCAAAGCAATAGTTTATCCTGAAAGGTAATTGATTAATACTTTTTAGTTCAGACCGAAGCAGGTTTATTTTCTCCGATTTTGATGCAAGTGGGGTTAACAGGTTCACTAATCTGTCAAACTCATAAATCACAAACCCGGAACAGTTGAAATTAAAATAGTACAATATGTTTCTTATAGAAGAACTGGTAAAGTTATATTCTTTTAGCAGTTCTTGCAGAAGTTCCTTTTCGTAGAACAACTGACGATAAGTGACATTGTGCTGATGACTTTCTGTTGGCTCCATGAAATGATTGTTTATTACTTCAGATAGACCAGTATCAGCTGGCATTGAACTACTCAATACATGTTTTAATTTTTCAGCAAGACTATTTATTTCCTTATTGTAAATAGTTGCAAGCGCCGCAGGTACTCTCTCATTTTTGTCAAAATACTTTCCAAAAAACTCTTGAACAAAGTATATTGTTTTTAGCAGGACCTGTATGAATGATACCACTGAATCACTTGTGGTTTTATTCAGATTTGTGTTTGTGTAAACTGAAAGATGGTCGAGTAGTCTCGTTGCCATCATCTGAACCATTCGGATAAATTGCTCCTTGTCCTTCGCAGCATTTCTGCCAATCATTTCATCGAGAATGAGTCGTTGCAGATTTTCAGCTATATTGGTATGCTGGTTTAATAAAGTCCCAATTATGTGAATTTCCTGACTGCCAGAAGGATTATCTCCATATTTTAATGTATTACTTAGCGAATTACTCCATTGGTGAAGTATTTCCGTGGCTGATGTCAACTCCATTTTTCCCGTTACTTCCGCATCAGAAGCAACGCCATTCTCTCTTTTTGACATAATGATTGATTTGGTATAAACAATACCAATTCAACTATCAAAATATAAACCTAATCCAATACGTAAATCTTACTATTTCACTGCGTAAAATTGACTATTTTTTGCTTTTCTGCTTGCTACGCATTTTATACCATATCCAGTTTCCTGCTCAGTTCTAAGCGATTAGATACCTGCGCCTTTTCAAATATATTCTGTACATGTTTTGCAACAGTCCTTTCCGCAATAAACAACATTTCAGCAATTTGTTTATGCGAATACCCTTTGTAAACGAGTATAACAATTTCAATTTCTCTGGTTGTAAAGCTATACAATTTGCAATTTTGTGTAAGTCTCTCTTCCCGGCTAATCCTTTCCAATTCCTGTGTACGTTTTCTCACCTCTTCCTGTAATTGCTCATTCCATTTAAGCAACTGTTCTTCAGAAGTAATCAGCCGTTCATGCTCTTCCCGTAACCGAACGATATGCTGTTTCAATTGCAGCGCCAGCAATAAAAGAAAACCAGTATTTGTTGTAGTAGCTTCCACTGCCTGTCCCAAGTTGAAGTAGTCAATAATAGGTAATCCAACCCAGGGTGTCAGGCTCAGGAAAAGAACAGCAACTTCTTCTTTCGCCCCTCTTATACTAAAATCATTTTGATACTTAACTTTTACGCTACTTATCAATGTGAAAATTACCCATAGCGCATAAATAACCGGAATAATAAGCAGGTTTTTTGCAGTATCCAGATTACCGGACGCAGCGAAGAGAGTTACAAATACTATGTAAGGCAAAACAAGAAAAAATACGACTCCCCGGTACGCATGAAATTTCATTTTTTCAAGTGCAAAAGATTTATGAACATAATACGGAAAATAACAGGGGGTAATAAAGCCGGTTCCATAGGCTATAGATTCTTGTATAAAAAAAGAACCTGGCAAATTAGGGTCAGGCAAAAAGCCACCAGTAACATTGTAAAGAATAAGCAACAGGATAAGGGCAATATTAAGTTTAGTTGATTTATCATCTGGTCTTGCAAACCGGTAGATGACTAGGTAAAACAGAATAACTGTTTCTATACAAATAAACAGAAACGTTATCACATGCATTTGGGTACCAGACAAAAGCATAACCTTATATGTTTGTTACGGCCTTTTCATACAATACAGCTTGTATCCAAAATCCAATTCCTGGTATATTTTGAAACCATGTTTGTCATACCAGGGGATGTTTTTTAGAGTGGATGTTTCAAGGCAAATAGTTTTTTTCTCAGAAATTCCCTTTTGAATAATTTCATTGAGGAGTTGGCTACCAACCCCATGTCCTTGTTCTGATGGTTGAACACCTATAAACCATAAATAATAAATAGCTTTTCCTGGATGAATCTTACTGATGGCAGATTCCCGGCTAATGACTTTTTTAATATTTGATAACCCTATTACGGAAAGAGCCATTTTTATGTCCAGTAAAATTGATTTTATTGTAACTTTTTTTCTATCAGGCATAACAATCAAAGCACATCCATTTCTATCATCTGAAATAAAAACATCACCAAATAAATTGCAGATATCAAATGAATATTCCATCAGTTCTCTTATACGCTGCTCTCTTTTTTCATCCTGTTTAATTATGTAATTGACGCTTTTGTTATCAATAAAAGACCGGGTTAAAATGTCAGCTACCAACTCCCTGTCATTTAATGTTGCTCTCATCATAGCTCAATTGGTTGTCTATAAATTATTGACACTCAATTTTTATACCGATTTTGGCATTACCATGCTTTTGTTCTATAATAATGCTGGAAATCAGACCTTACTCTAAACAACCTTCCCAAATACAGCCATAGCCTTGCTTAAAATTGCGATATTGCGGTGTAGAAATACTGATAATTTAATGCATTCTTACAGTAAGTATATACCCTTATGACTTTATTTATAAAGAACATGGTTTGTCACCGTTGTGTAATAGCCGTTAGCCAGGAACTTGAAAAGTTAAACTTGAAAGCTGTCCGGATTAATTTGGGCGAGGTTGAATTAAAAAAGTCACCAACAAAAAAACAAATAAGTCAATTATTTGAAAGATTGAATTTTTTAGGATTTGAAATACTGGATGACCAGAAACAAAAACAGATTGAAAGAGTTAAAGGCTTATTGATTAAAAAAGCACAATCGGCTGAAGTGGAAGGGCATTTCAGTATCACAGATTTTTTAAGCAAAGCTTTGCACAAAGACTATAGCTATATTTCCCGATTGTTTTCCGAAGTTGAAGGAATTACAATTGAGCAGTTCTTTATCCTGCAAAAGATTGAGAAAGTAAAGGAGTTAATCATCTACAATGAAATGAATCTGAGTGAAATTTCATATCAGTTAGGATATAGCAGTGTAGCACACCTTTCTGCACAGTTTAAGAAAGTAACCGGACTTACGCCAAGCCATTTTAAAAAGGCTGGCGGCAGGCATAGAAAGTCTATTGATTCAGTCTAATATGAGCAAAATCATATAAATCTTTACCATAACTATATAAACCCCATTATAAGAAAGTATGTAGCTTTGTAAAATAGCCGACAAGAGTAGCTGGTGGCGTGAAATATCTTTGTTCTCAGTTTCGTTAATATATAAATGAAAAAAGTTGCCCTCATATTATTGATTTGTGTTTATGGCCTTTCCAGCTTTGGAGTGGGTATAAGGCAATTCTATTGCTGTGGCAAACTAAAATCAACCACTATTAGCTTTGTGCAGGAGGTTAAAGGAAAGTGTGGTATGGCAGATGAAAAAGGTGGATGCTGCCAAACAAAGTTTAAAAGCTTAAAAATACAAGACAGCCATATTGCCGCTGATGATATAACCACTTCTGTAAAGCATTTTACCGGCCTGAATTTATTTACGCTTTCTTTTGAAATAATGACATTGGCAACTAAGCCAATGAATGTGGCAAATACAAGCCATGCTCACCCGATACATCATGGCATTTCTTCTTACATTTTTAATTGCAATTTCCGTATTTGATTCCCTTCTTGTTTAATACCCGGCATTCTGCCGGTAGTGGGTATATCATTAATAGCCTTTTCAAATTCAATTTTACTGCTTATAAAATAAACAAGCCTGCGTGTAGCAGCCCCTAGTTTCGATTATTCACAATAAAAATTAAATAAAATGAAAAAGATTCATTTATTATTTGCAATTCTGGTCGCATGTGCAACATTTCAATCTGCCAATGCACAAAGTGATAAATCACAAAGAGAGATTGGTATAAAAACACAGAAGATAAAAGTATCCGGCACATGCAGTATGGATAAACGTCGTATTGAAACTGCAGCATATACTGTAGATGGTATAAAATCCGCCGTGTGGAATGAATATTCACAGGTACTTACTTTAAAATATAGTGTGTTTAAAAAAGATGCAGCCGACAATGTTCAAAAGAAAATTGCATCTGTTGGTAATGATACTGAGATGTACAGAGCTGATGACTCAGTGTATCAGAAATTGCCCGATTGCTGTCATTATCAACGAAAACAGTTATAAGTATTTAATCGGTATAAATAAAAATATAATTTTTCTAAAAGCACTGAGATACCTATTGTATTTCTCAGTGCTTTTAGGTTTTAAATGTATAGGAAATAATATCTCACTGCTATCCTAAAGATTATGAAGGATCGATATTTTGTATTACTTAGAGCTTACCAAAATTTTATAAAACAATCCCACAATTCTATAATATTTGACCGGCAATGAGGTGGTAATTTTGAGGCAGAAATAATTATACAATGACACATACTTATAACGTAAGCGGAATGACCTGCGGCGGTTGTCAGGCAAAAGTGCTTGAGCTTCTATCGAAAGTAACAGGCGTTAACAATGTCAGTATTGATTTACCAACAGGGAAAGCAATTATTGATATGGATAACCAAATTGCAATTGCAGAATTAGAGACTGCATTAAAAGATTATCCCAAATACAAGCTCTCCGAGACTAATCACCAACATAATGAAGTAATATTGCCTATATCTGAGGACGAATTAAAATCCTTGGTGCAAACCTACAAACCTATACTGCTGATTTTTGGTTACATTACCGTCACCACATTGCTGCTGGAATGGATGCAAGGAGATTTTGTATGGATGCGTTGGATGAATCATTTCATGGCAGAATTCTTTTTGGTTTTTTCTTTTTTCAAATTGCTTAATCTGAAAGGATTTGCTGAGAGTTACCGTATGTATGATATTGTTGCCAAAAGGTGGGCTGCATGGGGCTATGTTTATGCATTTACTGAATTGGCTTTAGGCTTAGCCTTCTTAACCGGGTTCAATCCTATCCTTACCAACATCGTTACCTTTGCGGTGATGACGGTAAGTATCATTGGAGTTTTGCAAAGTGTTTTAAATAAACGCAAAATAAAATGTGCCTGCCTCGGTGATGTATTTAATTTACCAATGAGCACCATCACTATTATTGAAGACGCACTGATGATTGGAATGAGTGTAATTATGTTACTAACAATGCTGTAATGACTATAATAAAATCAATAGGACAGTTTTTCTGGAAAATATTCAAAGTGATTTTTGTGCGAAAGAAGGATTGCTGTAAATAACGTATTTTGCTGTTTTAACACACTTATGAACAGCAACTTTTCCCAAATCATCCAGCAGTATAAAGAAGATAAACAATCTGTTTTTAACACATGGTTTATTAATAATGAAGAACGGCTAAAGGCCTTTCGCTCCATCCGGCGTGGTGTAATGCAGGTGATTGATGATATTAAGAGCAAGAAATTTCCTAATGATTTTAAAGGCTCTTCTTTAGAATTTGTACTCACTTGTATCACCGAGCAAAAACAAGTATTTGAAGGAGCTTCCCATCCCTTTTACTGGAAACCAAAGTTGAGGATCCCTGATATTTATGAGAACGAAAATAATAAACTGGCTTTCGGGCAGTTTTTGGAAAACTGCCTTAATGCGAAATCAGAAGAACAAATACTGAAGGAAATTATCAAACTGGACAGTTTAAAAATAAAAGGACTTGGGCCTGCTGTTGCCAGTATCCTTTATTTTCTTCACCCCACTATCATTCCACCTTTTAATACTGCTATCATTAATGGTTTCAATTTTCTGTTTAAAGATAAAAAGAAGCTTGGTAGCTGGAGTGAATATCTAAAGTTGAGAGAAGTAATGATTGATACCAATAACCAGCAGCGTTCCGAATTATCATCAGACCTGGGAGCTATAGCAGGGCTGTTATTTGAAATAGGGACACAGAAATTAATTTTAGGCAGTGACGAATATTTATCTGAACCGGAACGTAAAAAACTGGAAAAATTAATCGAAAAAAGACAAGCGGATGTCCAGCAGGAAAAAGAAGAAGAAAACCTGCATACTGAAATGCAGTACCATTTGCTGAAAATTGGGAATGCTTTGGGCTATGATGTTATTTCAGCTTCCAACGACCGTTCTAGGTCGCATTGTGGCAACAATTTTTCATTTTTGAGTTTACAGCAGTTTCCTGAAATTAATCTGGATAAAGAAACATTAAATACAGTAAAATTGATTGATGTGCTGTGGTTTCAAAAAGGGACAAACAATGTTATCGCCGCATTTGAAGTGGAAAAAAGCACCAGCATTTATTCAGGTATTTTGCGCTTAACAGATTTGAGTTATACCATTGCAGATGGCGACGAAGTTTTTTATTTGATAGTGCCTGATAAAAGAGAGAAGGATGTTTGCCTGCAATTGTGCCGTCCTGCCATTAAGCAAAGCAATGTAGTTATCAAATACATTCTTTTTTCAGAACTCCGCAGCCATTGCGATGCTCTTTGTAAGTTTGGTGAAAGTCACCATATTATGGAGAAGATAGCAAAAACGGCGTGATTTTTATAAGTAAACCTTAACTTTATGACAAAAGTCATTGTTTTGAATGATTAACCTCTTTTTTTTCGAAAAAGGTTAACAGTAGTTTTACATTGTAAATTTCTTTTCAGTGAAAAAATTAGGGGCCATATTTCTTCTGATAGTTTATACCAGCACAGCGCTGGGGGTCTCCATTAATTTTCACTACTGCAGCGGGCATCTAACACATGTTTCCATTATCAATTTTGGCGGAAAAACCGGGTGTTCCTGCAACCCCGAAGCAATGCCGAAAGGCTGCTGCAAAGATAAGCTCGTTGTAAGCAAAGCAGACAACCACAATTCAACTCAGGCATACTTTATTGCAAATATTATTTCATTTGTACCTCATTTACCTCCCGTTAATTGCCTTCAAAATTTAATCTTAAATAGCGGCGGTTTTAATGCTAATAACTCCTGGACTAAATATGTCAAACGAAGTTGTACCGACCCCATTTACTTACTCATCAGAGTGTTTCGTATTTAATACCTTTCTTCCTGCATATTCTCACTGAGTATTTCTGGCTTCACGTCTTTCCATTAAAAGCAGAAATTGAGAATACACAATTGCATAATTAATTATAACTCTTTTCAAACGGTTTCTTGCCAGCATCCGGGCACTTGCAAGTGCACAGATGCATTAACTAAAAACAATTTTCAATTCCAGTAACACTTAAATTTAAAAAAATGAAATCGTTTAAAATGCTGATGATAGCAGCCTTAACCATCCTTACAGTTTCAGTTTTTGCTCAGGATTCAACCATGCAAAAAAACAAAAACAAAGAAACCGCTGAAGTAACATATGTATGTCCCATGCATCCTGATGTAATTATGGATAAGTCGGGGAAATGCCCAAAATGTGGCAGAAACCTTACTCCAAAAGAAAAAATGAAAATGGAAGTAGTTGGCCTTTATGAATGCCCTGCTCATCCAAATATTACAAGTGATAAACCCGGACAATGTTCAGTGTGTGGTTCTAAGATGAATCTTTCGCCCAAGGAAAAAATGAAAATGGGAGTAATGAAAACCTATACCTGTCCCATGCACCCCGAAGTAACCGGTAAAGAAGGCGATACCTGCCCCAAATGCGGTATGAAACTGGAGCATAACGACAACGCAACAGGTCCGGGTAATGTAACCATGCAGTTCAGTACCAGCCCTGCTTCGGTTAACCCCAACCAGGAAGTTACTTTATCACTTACACCCAAAATGAAAGACAAACCCAATGAACAAGTTCCGCTGGATGTGGAGCATACGAAAAAAATACACCTGATAGTAGTAAGTGAAGACCTTAGCTGGTTCAATCATATTCATCCTGAATTAAACGCTGATGGTTCTTATACAGTAAAAGAGAAATTCCCTTTCCCCGGAAAATACACCCTGTTTGCAGATTATAAACCAAGCGGTGCCAACCATACGGTAGATAATTTAAGTGTAACAGTAGCAGGTACTGTACCTGCAGCAAAAACTTATGGGGCAGATAAATTAAGTGGCGCAGCCGGTGATGGATTTTCTGTTTCACTTTCGCCTGAAGGTGGCAAGTTTTTAACCAATATGCCCATGCACATCAATGGTGTAATGATGCTGAATGGTAAAGAAGTAGATGTAAATACTTTAGAAGATTACCTCGGTGCAAAAGCACACATGGTGGTAGTAAGCCTTGCCGATAAAAAGTATTTACATGTGCATCCAAGTGTGGAAGGCGGCAAGTTTGACTTACACACAACATTTGATAAACCAGGTGTTTACCGTGGCTGGATACAGTTTCAAAGCAAGGGAAAAGTTTACACAAGTGACTTTGTTATGAATGTTAGTGAAGGTACGGCCGCTAACATGAAAGATATGAAGCATGATAGCATGGATATGAAAGAAATGAAACATTAATTTTTAAAAATAAAAACAAAGCAAAATGAAAGCATTAAAATTAAAGACAATTGTTGCAGTATTTGCAATGATGCTGTTAGGCATTACTACAACGTTTGCACAAAAGAATCCACACAATGTAGGTGTTGCAGGCAAAGGCCCACACGGTGGCACGGTACAGGAAGCTGACCCAAACCATGCAGAAATATTATTGAAGGATGGTATGCTGCAATTCTTTTTGCTGGATGGTGATGCAAAACCATTATCTAACAAAGGGATAACCGGCACAGTATTGCTGCAGTTTGCAGATGGTACTTCAAAAACTGTTGCTCTTATGCCAATGGGCACCGAGGGCTTTATGGCAGATGATGCCAAAGCGTCTACGTATGCCAATGCTATTGCAACATTTAAAGTAAATGGTAAATCAGTTTCGGCAAAGTTTAAAAATAAACCTGCCAAACCTGCCGATGCTCATCACCATTAATCATTTTATAAGAACACAGGTAACAAGTACCTGTGTTCTTATTCATCAAAAAAGAATAAAATGAAAAAGATATTAAGCGCTTTAGCAATTTGTTTAGTAGTGCTTTCTTCGTTTGCGCAAAGTAAAGAAGCAGGCACAGAGAGAGAAGCAATAAAACAGTTCGTGACAAAGGACAACAACTTACCGGTATCACCAAAAGCCAAAGACGAAGATGCCGTAAAGTTGGTATTAAAGCAATACAACAACGCCGTTGAAAAATTAGATGTTACCGGTACAGAAAAACTATTTACAGCGGATTCAAAAATGTATGAATCCGGCGGCAGTGAAGGCAGCTATGCTCACTATCTGGAACATCATCTTGCTCCTGAATTAAAAGAGTTCAAATCTTTTACTTTCAGCGATTACATAGTGGAAGTGCAGATAGATGGCAACTATGCTTTTGCCACCGAAACTTATAATTATACAATTATTGTGGCGAAAGATAATACCGAAGTAAAACGCAAAGGAGTAGCAACATCAGTTTTAAGAAAAGTAAAAGGAGAATGGAAAATTATGATTAACCACAATTCATCAAGAAAATAAGGATTTATAAAACTGTTTAGTATGGAAAATCAACATCATAACGATAATCATCCAACAGATACTTTTTACACCTGCCCTATGCACCTGGAAATTATCGAGAATAAAATGGGCAGTTGTCCAATTTGCGGAATGACTCTGATAGAAATAAAAAAATCTGTAGGTAAATCGCATCCTGAGAAACATGATTCGCAAGTTGTTGATATTTCTAAAAATCAGCACTCATTTCAAAAATATACCTGCCCAATGCACCCACACATTTTGAAGGATGCCCCGGGTAAGTGCCCATTATGTGGTATGACCCTTGAGCCGGTTGTAACCGCAGATTCGGATAGTGTTCATGGAAAGGACAATAAGCATAGTGGCATGATTGCTGATTTTCGCAAAAGGTTTTACACCGTGTTGGTTCTTACTATTCCAATAATGCTCTTATCGGAAATGATACAGCACTGGTTGAATATTCATATTAGTTTCCCAGGTTCAAAATATGTTTTGCTGGCATTATCCTCTGTCGTTTTCTTTTATGGTGGCTGGCCATTTTTAAAAGGATTGGTGGATGAAGCCAAAGCAAAAAATCCTGGTATGATGTTCCTGATTGGCTTTGCCATCACAGTTGCTTATGTGTATAGCGTAGCCATTGTGTTTGGCTTGCAGGGTATGGATTTTTTTTGGGAACTGGCAACACTAATACTCATCATGCTGCTGGGGCATTGGATAGAAATGAAATCGGTAGCAGGAGCATCAAGAGAATTGGAATTGCTGGTCCAGCTTATGCCTTCAGAGGCACACAAAGTAAGTGGGCAAATGACGGTGGATGTGAAAACAGACACCCTGAAAGAAGGCGATTTGATTTTAATAAAACCCGGAGAAAAAGTGGCAGCCGATGGAATCATTGCTGACGGTGAAACCTATTTGAATGAAAGTATGCTTACGGGAGAAAGTAAACCGGTACAAAGAATAAAAGGGGAAAAAGTAATTGCCGGTTCTATCAATGGCAATCGTGCTATTAAAGTTACGGTATCACATAGTGCTAAGGATTCATACTTATCACAGGTAATTAAGCTGGTACAGGATGCACAAAACTCCAAATCAAATACGCAACTCTTAGCAGATAAAGCAGCAAAATGGTTAACTATAATTGCATTACTTGCTGGGATTACCACATTTTTATATTGGTATTTAACGGGGCAATCGCTGGCATTTGCAATGGAGCGGATGGTTACTGTAATTGTTATCTGCTGCCCCCATGCTTTAGGCCTTGCTGTACCATTGGTAGTTGCCAAATCAACTGCATTGGCTGCAAAAAGTGGATTGCTGATTAAGAACCGAACAGCATTTGAAAATGCAAGAAAAATAACCACGATTGTATTTGATAAAACAGGAACATTAACTGTTGGCAAATTCCAGGTAATAAGATATGTATCGCACAGCGCAAACTTCACAAAGGAACAGGTACTACAATATGCTGCTGCACTGGAACAAAATTCAGAGCATCCAATTGCAACGGGTATTACTGCCAAGGCAAAAGAATTAAATATGGTTTTACCTGAAGTAAAGGGATTTGAAGCCATTACTGGAAAGGGAATTACCGGAATCATTGACGGTAAAGATGTAATGGTAGTTAGTCCTGGCTATTTAAAAGAAAAATTTACATTTCTTACAAAAGATGATACGGTAAAAGCTGAGGAAACATTGGTATTTGTATTAGTGGATGAAGATATAGCAGGTTCTATTGCGCTTGCTGATGAGATCCGCCCCGAATCTTTTGATGCAATAAAAACATTGCGTCAAAATAAAATCAAAACCACCCTGCTCACCGGCGATAATGCAGTTGTTGCGAAAGGAGTAAGCGAACGGTTAGGCATGGATGGTTTTATTGCAGAAGTGTTACCCCATCAAAAATTAGAGAAGATAAAAGACCTGCAAAGCAAAGGCGAATTTGTCGCCATGACAGGCGATGGCGTAAATGATGCGCCAGCTTTGGCAATTGCAGATGTAGGTATCGCTGTTGGCAGTGGCAGTGATATTGCAGCAGAAACGGCAGGAATTGTTTTAGTAAACAGCAATCCAAAAGACATTGTGAATCTGATTTTATTTGGTAAAGCTACTTACAGGAAAATGATACAGAATTTAATATGGGCTACCGGTTACAATGTTGTGGCATTGCCATTAGCAGCAGGCGTGTTATATAAGCAGGGTATATTATTAAGCCCCGCTGCCGGTGCTGTGTTAATGACATTGAGTACTGTAATAGTCGCTATTAATGCTATGACTTTAAAAATCAAACAGGGGTAATATAGGTTTATTCAAGTACAATGCTTTCAGACATAAAAACATATTATACCAACCTAAAACAGAAAATACTTCCGAACTTTTATATTGGTTTCGGAACGATTATTCTTTTGACAAGTATTGTATTGATTTTTGGTTTAACAATTTGGTGGCTGAATCAAAATTCTTCTTTACAACATATTTGGGAACCCTTTGCTTTTGATAAAAAAATACCTGCTTCCTTTTGTGAAAAAATTGGCATTAGTAACCCTGTGCGCCAGCCAATCAATACGTTCGGCAATATTATTTATTTAATTGCCTCAATAATTATTTTTAAAAGGAGTTGGAAAGAAAGACATAATGGCGATACTCATGACCTGAATACGGTTTATAGCTATCTTTTGGCCCTTATCCTTTTTTATGTTTTTTGTGCAAGTACATTTTACCATGCTTCACTCATAAATCTCGCACATAAATTTGATTACTCGGCTGTATTTTCATTTTCGCTTTTCCCGGTAATATTTTTTTTACACAGCCGGTGGCTTACCCGGAACAACAATCTATCAACATTACAAAAACGGCAATCATTTACCGTATCTTTTTTAACCTTTCTTGCAACTAATCTTTTTCTATCCTTTTTAATACCAAAAGGAAAAGAAAGTATTGCTGCACTTATAATCATACTGGTATTTTTGGGATTAGCCATCGTCAACATTTTAGCCAAACCTGGTTATCCGGGAAGACATTACCTTATTCTAAGCGTCAGCTCGATTCTGATTGCCTTATTGTGGTTTGAATTTGATAAAAACAAGGTTTTATGCAATCCCGGGAGTTATTTTCAGCCGCATGGTCTATGGAACATGTTTGTTGGCAGTTCTGCATTTTATTTCTTTTTGTATATCAATAGCCAACAAAAAAACAATTTAAAATGGCAGGGAAGAAATGAAAATCGTATAAATGAATAAAGCATCACTCAGATAAAAATTACAGTAATACCATCATACTTAAAAATGTAAAATAAAGAATTATGAAAAATAAAATTATCATCCCCTTAATGCTGCTGTTATTTACAGCGGCCGGATGCAGTACCGCCTATAATCTTACTTATGCTGAC